>NZ_JBGMNJ010000047.1:0-317 GCF_051336815.1 Pantoea sp. C2G6 | reverse complement strand
GCGTCGTTTCAATTTTCAGCTTGTTCCGGATTGTTAAAGAGCAAATATCTCAAACGCGACTCCCTGCTCACGCAGAAGAACCGGTTTTGAGATACCGTATGGAGACACCTTTCACCTGTCACCAAGCAGGTGGCGTCCCCTAGGGGATTCGAACCCCTGTTGCCGCCGTGAAAGGGCGGAGTCCTAACCGCTAGACGAAGGGGACACGATAGTGTCACGACTTCGCAGCCGTCCTGCTCATTACTTTTTATCAGACAATCTGTGTGAGCACTGCGCGGGAAGGTATCTTCAGGTAAGGAGGTGATCCAACCGCAGGT
>NZ_JBGMNJ010000046.1:0-341 GCF_051336815.1 Pantoea sp. C2G6 | reverse complement strand
AATGAAAGCAGTGCGGGTGGCGAAAACGTGGTACTGGAACGCCCGGCGGCCGGCGGGGTTTACGCCTCGCTGTTTGAAAAAATTAATCTGAACCCGGTCTCGCAGCTCAGCGCGCTGGATAGCTGGCAGGACGCCCAGGCGATGTCGGATGCGACCGCCGACGAGCGCGTCACCGCCGGGATGCAGGTGTTTCTGGAGTGTCTGACCAAGGCGGGCTCAAAGGTCGAGAAGCTGGACAAAACGCTGATTGACCACCACATCGCCGAACTGGATTACCAGATCAGCCGCCAGCTTGACGCGGTGATGCACCATGACGAGTTTCAGCGCACCGAAAGCACCTG
>NZ_JBGMNJ010000045.1:0-341 GCF_051336815.1 Pantoea sp. C2G6 | reverse complement strand
AATGAAAGCAGTGCGGGTGGCGAAAACGTGGTACTGGAACGCCCGGCGGCCGGCGGGGTTTACGCCTCGCTGTTTGAGAAAATTAATCTGAACCCGGTCTCGCAGCTCAGCGCGCTGGATAGCTGGCAGGACGCGCAGGCGATGTCGGATGCGACCGCCGACGAGCGCGTCACCGCCGGGATGCAGGTGTTTCTGGAGTGCCTGACCAAGGCGGGCTCAAAGGTCGAGAAGCTGGACAAAACCCTGATTGACCACCACATCGCTGAACTGGATTACCAGATCAGCCGCCAGCTTGACGCGGTGATGCACCATGACGAGTTTCAGCGCACCGAAAGCACCTG
>NZ_JBGMNJ010000044.1:0-372 GCF_051336815.1 Pantoea sp. C2G6 | reverse complement strand
TAAGGCGAAGGGCAGCGAGCAGGGCAGCGGCCTGACGCACACCGAAACGCAGGTGAGCGCGGGCAACCAGGTGACGATGGTGAGCGGGCGCGACACCACGCTTCAGGGCGCGCAGGTGAGCGGTGAGCGGGTGAAGGCGGACGTGGCGCGCAACCTGACGCTGGCGAGCGAGCAGGACAGCGACCGCTACGACTCGAAGCAGCAGAGCGCCAGCGCGGGCGGCAGCTTCACCTTCGGCTCGATGACCGGCTCGGCGAACGTGAACCTGAGCCGTGACAAAATGCACAGCACCTGGCAGAGCGTGGAGGAGCAGACCGGACTCTTCGCGGGCAAAGGCGGCTTTGACGTCAGCGTGGGCGAACATACGCAGCT
>NZ_JBGMNJ010000043.1:0-434 GCF_051336815.1 Pantoea sp. C2G6 | reverse complement strand
CCGAAGTCCTTTCCGAATATTCTCCGAAAGTTAATCTCAGCGTTAAAAATACCCTTGCCGGTGATGGCAGCGAAGAGAATATCAGCCTGGTGTTCCGCGATATGCAGGATTTCACCCCGGAACAGGTGGCCCGCCAGATCCCCCAGCTTAAAGCCATGCTCGCCATGCGTAACCTGCTCCGCGATTTAAAAGCGAACCTGCTGGATAACCAGACTTTCCGAAAGGAGCTGGAAAAAATTCTGCTGGATCCGGCCCTGAGCGCAGAGCTCAGAGACGAACTCTCCTCTCTGGCACCGAAACAGCCTTAACCCTCATCGATTAAAACGGATTATTCAAGGAATGCTCATGTCTGTACAAAATGAAAGCAGTGCGGGTGGCGAAAACGTGGTACTGGAACGCCCGGCGGCCGGCGGGGTTTACGCCTCGCTGTTTGA
>NZ_JBGMNJ010000042.1:0-426 GCF_051336815.1 Pantoea sp. C2G6 | reverse complement strand
CGCTTACGCTTAGTCGCTTAACCTCACAACCCACAGGCGTTTTTCAACGCTGTAAGCTGCAAGCATTTGAGAGACTCGAACGCATCGCTCTGCCATCCCTTATTACGGAGGGATGACGCGCTGCGTCGTTTCAATTTTCAGCTTGTTCCGGATTGTTAAAGAGCAAATATCTTAAACATGACTCGTAAGTCATCTTTAAGATATGTGGGCAACATCTTTCACCTGTTACCAAGCAATGGCGTCCCCTAGGGGATTCGAACCCCTGTTACCGCCGTGAAAGGGCGGTGTCCTGGGCCTCTAGACGAAGGGGACATTGAAGCCTGCTTCGCAAGACGCTTTGCTCGCTACATTTTTATCAGACAATCTGTGTGAGCACTGCGCGGGAAGGTATCTTCAGGTAAGGAGGTGATCCAACCGCAGGTTCCC
>NZ_JBGMNJ010000041.1:0-543 GCF_051336815.1 Pantoea sp. C2G6 | reverse complement strand
TGATTCTGCGGAAGACAATATCTGTAATGGGTTAAATAAAAGGCTGAATTTACCTCCCGGGATGAAGCTTGAAAAAAGAGTTATACAGCCGATACGATTCGCGGCCGGGAACTAACCAGCCCGGGGAGCAGCCGCTCACCCGTTATCCGGTTTTACCGGGGATATTCCGCAAAACCGGGCACCGAAGATGATTATCAAATCCCGCTGCGCAACCTGCGCCGGGGAAGATTATCACGGTCTTAAAAAATATAAAAAAGCCTCTGCTGGCGAACCGGCCGGAAAAGGTTTCTGAAAGCCTGCGGAAAGGGTTGATAACGAAAATCCGGAACAAAACAGCCTGAACATTTCTCATTATCACGGCCTTTAAGCGTTGAGCCTCCAGTGCAGGAAGGGGTAACGGATGCTCAGGGAAAACGCCGCTATTGCAGGCAATGGTAATTCGTGTCTGAACTTCTGAAAGGAACTAATCATATGGATAAAATGATATTACGCGCTGGCGGGATTCTGGGCGTGCTGCTGACCTGCGGTGCTTTATCGGGCTGT
>NZ_JBGMNJ010000040.1:0-653 GCF_051336815.1 Pantoea sp. C2G6 | reverse complement strand
TTCATGACTGGGGTGAAGTCGTAACAAGGTAACCGTAGGGGAACCTGCGGTTGGATCACCTCCTTACCTGAAGATACCTTCCCGCGCAGTGCTCACACAGATTGTCTGATAAAAAGTAACGAGCAGAAAAAACCTCTACAGGCTTGTAGCTCAGGTGGTTAGAGCGCACCCCTGATAAGGGTGAGGTCGGTGGTTCAAGTCCACTCAGGCCTACCAAATTTCTTCTCATGCTGCGTTAAAGCGCCGCTCGTATAGTGAACTATACGTCGCGACCCTTTGCCTTGCCTGAAAAGAAATTACATCCTTCTTAGGAAGAATGTAACTCGGTTGAGTGGTAGTAGCGGTCTCTGCGGTAACTGTATGGGGCTATAGCTCAGCTGGGAGAGCGCCTGCCTTGCACGCAGGAGGTCAGCGGTTCGATCCCGCTTAGCTCCACCATACTGTTTTTCTGAATACTTCAGAGCGTACCGGCAACGGTGTGCTGCGAAGTATTATGCTCTTTAACAATCCGGAACAAGCTGAAAATTGAAACGACGCGTCGTTTTCATTCTCCGTAATAAGAATGAAAAACACGACGCGTTCGAGTCTCTCAAATGCTTGCAGCTTACAGCGTTGAAAAACGCCTGTGGGTTGTGAGGTTAAGCGACTAAGCG
>NZ_JBGMNJ010000039.1:0-883 GCF_051336815.1 Pantoea sp. C2G6 | reverse complement strand
TTTTTTCAGGTCGTGATAATCCTCCCCGGCCAGGTTGCGCAGCGGGATTTGATAATCATCTTCGGTGCCCGGTTTTGCGGAATATCCCCAGTAAAAACGGATAACGGGTGAGCGGCTGCTCCCCGGGCTGGTTAGTTCCCGGCCACGGATTTTATCTACTTTGTAGATATTTTTAACCAGCCACATATCCTCGGGCAAATGCAGTCTGACGTTAAGTCCTGTACATATATTTTCCTCAGCCTTGTCATACCACTCGCCCTCAGAGTTCACGCCGTGAACAAATATAATCAGACCCGGAAGCTGGACCGGATGATGACAGCCCGCACGCACCATGATGTTTTTATGGCTGCACATCCCCCGCCAGGAAGATTTACCATTATCATCACACTCCATGACCGCTTTTCGTAACGGTTCAGGTTGTTTACTGACCATGTACAGGCACTCCTGTTGCGTCACTGGCATAAACCTGCTCAGGAGTTACATCAAACTTAGCGGGCCTAACACTATAATCGCATGTGAAGCGAGTATCCCCTGAGGGCGTCATAATATGTGGCCATATGTTTCCTTCCGCAGAGCCTGGGTTATCTTCTGATACAGAGAAAGAATTCATATTTTCCGCAGGCAGTCTATAAAGCATATTCTGTGAGCCTGGTGCCTTGATAAATAAAGCAGAATCCGTGATCAAAAGAGTTATATCAATGCCGGGATCTGAATCACTACTCACATAAATTTTCCCATGCACCCCATTCATTTCATATGATAAAAAAACACCACTATTCATATCCCTGTCGCTCATCATCGGGAATCTTTCTATATAAACCATGACATTATCGGACGCCGCATAAATTAACTGCCCCTTCCACGACATCAGCGGGTTAGGCTT
>NZ_JBGMNJ010000038.1:0-901 GCF_051336815.1 Pantoea sp. C2G6 | reverse complement strand
ATCATATGGATAAAATGATATTACGCGCTGGCGGGATTCTGGGCGTGCTGCTGACCTGCGGTGCTTTATCGGGCTGTATTACCACGTCCGGAATGGCGTTTGGTGCGGCGTCGGGCGGGATGGCGGCCAGAGGTGTGGGCCATGATTTTAAGTACTATCTGTTCGACGTACCGCCGCAGGTGATTTACCGGATAGATGATCACCGGTTTTTCACGCTGGAAAACTATAAGGACTGCGGTCATGGCGGGCTGGCATATTACCATGATACAAAGAAAAAAATTAAAGAATATGTTGGCGGCGGCTCCGACAGTAACTCTCTGCTGAAGCCTAACCCGCTGATGTCGTGGAAAGGGAAGTTAATTTATGCGGCGTCCGATAATGTCATGGTTTATATAGAAAGATTTCCGATGATGAGCGACAGGGATACTCACAGCGGGGTGTTTCTTTCTTATGAAATTGGTGGTGAATACGGAAAGGTACAGGTCGGGGACGATACTGATCCTGGAATTGGTATAACAATTTTAGTAACAGATGAACGGGTTTATGTCGGGTCTCAGGGAGGTAGTAGGGAGGATGTTTATAATATACCGGCAAAATCAGCTGATGAAATTAATAACTATAATAACTCTGTTAGGGCTTCTGATTTTGTAACCATGGCTGACTGGCCGGATGTATTAACGCCGTCGGGTCAGATCAGATTTACCTGTGACGCGACTATCAGGCCGGTGAAAACCAGTGTAACCCCTGAACAGGTATATGCATCAGATGCCACGGGGGTGCCCGTAAATGATCAGTAAACAATCTGAACCGTTACGGAAAGCGGCCATGGAGTGTGATGATAATGGTAAATCTTCCTGGCGGGGGATGTGCAGCCATAAAAACATCATGGTGCGTGCGGGCT
>NZ_JBGMNJ010000037.1:0-953 GCF_051336815.1 Pantoea sp. C2G6 | reverse complement strand
CACGTAGACTGCCCAGGCCACGCCGACTATGTTAAAAACATGATCACCGGTGCTGCGCAGATGGACGGCGCGATCCTGGTTGTTGCTGCGACTGATGGCCCAATGCCACAGACCCGTGAGCACATCCTGCTGGGTCGTCAGGTTGGCGTTCCTTACATCATCGTGTTCCTGAACAAGTGTGACATGGTTGATGATGAAGAGCTGCTGGAACTGGTAGAGATGGAAGTTCGTGACCTGCTGTCAGCTTATGACTTCCCAGGCGACGACACCCCAATCGTTCGTGGTTCTGCTCTGAAAGCGCTGGAAGGCGAAGCTGAGTGGGAAGCGAAAATCATCGAACTGGCTGAGCACCTGGATAACTACATCCCAGAGCCACAGCGTGCGATCGACATGCCGTTCCTGCTGCCAATCGAAGACGTATTCTCAATCTCTGGCCGTGGTACCGTTGTTACCGGTCGTGTTGAGCGCGGCATCGTTAAAGTCGGCGACGAAGTTGAAATCGTAGGTATCAAAGATACTGCGAAATCAACCTGTACCGGTGTTGAGATGTTCCGTAAGCTGCTGGACCAGGGTCAGGCAGGCGAAAACTGTGGTGTTCTGCTGCGCGGTATCAAGCGTGAAGACATCCAGCGTGGTCAGGTTCTGGCTAAGCCAGGCTCAATCAAGCCACACACCAAGTTCGAGTCAGAAGTTTACGTTCTGTCTAAAGACGAAGGTGGCCGCCATACTCCGTTCTTCAAAGGTTATCGTCCACAGTTCTACTTCCGTACAACTGACGTAACCGGCTCAGTAGAGCTGCCAGAAGGCGTTGAGATGGTCATGCCAGGCGACAACATCAAAATGGTTGTTACCCTGATCCACCCAATCGCAATGGACGAAGGTCTGCGCTTCGCAATCCGCGAAGGTGGCCGTACCGTTGGCGCGGGTGTTGTTGCTAAAGTTATCGCTTAATT
>NZ_JBGMNJ010000036.1:0-1058 GCF_051336815.1 Pantoea sp. C2G6 | reverse complement strand
TACCATTGCCTGCAATAGCGGCGTTTTCCCTGAGCATCCGTTACCCCTTCCTGCACTGGAGGCTCAACGCTTAAAGGACGTGATAATGAGAAATGTTCAGGCTGTTTTGTTCCGGATTTTCGTTATCAACTCTTTCCGCGGGCTTTCAGAAACCTTTTCCGGCCGGTTCGCCAGCAGAGGTTTTTTTATATTTTTTCAGGTCGTGATAATCCTCCCCGGCCAGGTTGCGCAGCGGGATTTGATAATCATCTTCGGTGCCCGGTTTTGAGGAATATCCCCGGTAAAACCGGATAACGGGTGAGCGGCTGCTCCCCGGGCTGGCTAATTCCCGGCCACGGATTTTATCTACTTTGTAGATATTTTTTTTCAGCTTCATATCATCTGGAAAATGAAGCCTGTCATTCAGGCCTTCACAAATACTCCCTTCCGCAGAATCATACCACTCGCCCTCAGAGTTCACGCCGTGAACACATATAATCAGCCCCGGAAGCTGGACCGGATGATGACAGCCCGCACGCACCATGATGTTTTTATGGCTGCGCATCCCCCGCCAGGAAAATTTACCATTATCATCACACTCCATGGCCGCTTTCCGTAACGGTTCAGGTTGTTTACTGACCATATACAGGCACTCCTGTTGCGTCGCTGGCATAAACCTGCTCAGGAGTTACATCAAACTTAGCGGGTTTGATTGTATAATCACATACAAAGCGAAATTCTCCGGAAGGCGTTTTTGACTGAGGCCAGTCTTTATTTTCAACAATATGAGCATCCTCATCCTCGGGATTATGGTTAAAATAATTAAACCGCAATCCTCTCGATGAGCCTTTTTTTACATACATCTGGTTATCAGATACGATAATCTTTGTATCATTCCCCGGTTCAGTATCGTCCCCGACTTTTACCTTTCCGTATTTACTACCAATTCTATAGGAAAAAAACACTCCGCTGTGAGTATCCCTGTCACTCATCATCGGGAACCTTTCTATATAAACCATGACATTATCGGACGCCGCATAAATTAACTGCCCCTTCCACGACATCAGCGGGTTAGGCTT
>NZ_JBGMNJ010000035.1:0-1266 GCF_051336815.1 Pantoea sp. C2G6 | reverse complement strand
TTATGATTTCGCCTTCGGCATCTGGGAAACCAGCGACAGGTTGACGTCCATCCCTTCCACCTGGAAGTGCGGCACCGCGTACAGCTTCACGCGGAAGAAGCCCGGATTGTCCTCGATGTCCTCCACCACCACTTTCGCGTCGCGCAGCGGGTGCGACGCCTGTAACTCGTCGCCCGGATCGGTCATTTCGGTCACCAGGCTGCGCACCCAGGTGTTCAGCTCCAGCTCCAGCAGGCGGCGATCCTTGGTGGTGCCGATGTTTTCACGCTGGATCAGCTTCAGGTAGTGCGCGATTCGCGACAGCAGGAAGATGTAGGGCAGACGCGCGTTGATGCGGCTGTTCGCGGTCGCGTCGGCGGTGTCATACAGCGCCGGCTTCTGGGCGGAGTTCGCCGAGAAGAAGCAGGCGTAGTCGCGGTTTTTGTAGTAGGAGAGCGGAATAAAGCCGAGGTTGGCAAACTCAAACTCGCGGGTTTCCGGGATCATCACCTCGCTCGGGATTTTCACCTGGTTGCCGGTGCCGAGATCGTAGAGGTGGATCGGCAGGTCCTGCACCGCGCCGCCCGCCTGCGGGCCGCGGATCTGCACGCACCAGCCGTTGTTGATAAAGCTGCGCACCATGTTGGCGGCAAAGGCGAACGAGGCGCTGGTCCACAGGTACTTATCGTGGTCCGGGCCTTTGACCTCTTCCACGTAGTTGAAGCTGCGCACCGGCACGGTGTCGGGGCCGTACGGCAGGCGTCCCAGCACGCGCGGCATCACCAGCCCGATGTAGCGGCTGTCGTCGGTTTCGCGGAACGACTTCCACTTGATGTACTCGGCGCGGTCAAAGTAGTTACCAATATCCTTAATCGCGGCAACCTCCTCCATCGACGCCTTGAGGAAGAATTTCGGCCCGGCCGAGCCGATAAACGGCATATGGGCCGCGGCGGAGACTTTCGAGATGTTGCGCAGCAGCGCGATGTCCTGCGCCGAGGCGTCAAATTCGTAGGCGGAGATCAGCGCGGCCACCGGCTCGCCGCCGGGGGTGTCATACTCGTCAATGTAGGTATGCTTGTAGAGGCCGCTCTGGATGATTTCCGGGCTGTCCTCAAAGTCCTGCCGCAGATCCTCTTTGGAGAGGTCCAGCAGCTCGATTCTGACGTTCTGGCGGAAATCGGTTTTATCGATCAGCGACTTCAGGCCGCGCCAGGTGCTTTCGGTGCGCTGAAACTCGTCATGGTGCATCACCGCGTCAAGCTGGCGGCTGATCTGGTAATCCAGTTC
>NZ_JBGMNJ010000034.1:0-1315 GCF_051336815.1 Pantoea sp. C2G6 | reverse complement strand
CAGAAGTGAAACGCCGTAGCGCCGATGGTAGTGTGGGGTCTCCCCATGCGAGAGTAGGGAACTGCCAGGCATTGTATCAGTGAAGAAGCCCCGCACGCGAGTGCGGGGCTTTTTTACGTCTGCTATTTGCCACTCAAGCTGAAACATTTTCATTTTCTGCATGAAACCTCGACAATCTCTGTTGATCACTATAATGTTGGGCATCCAGATGTCTAAACGTTTATACGGTTGTAAGAGGTGAGCAGGTTATGCCAATCAGGGTTCCCGACGAATTACCGGCAGTGAATTTTTTGCGTAACGAAAATGTTTTTGTGATGACGTCGTCGCGCGCCAGTGTTCAGGAGATCCGTCCGCTTAAAGTGCTGGTACTGAATCTGATGCCGAAGAAGATCGAAACAGAGAATCAGTTCCTGCGTCTGCTTTCCAACTCGCCGTTACAGATCGACATCCAGCTGTTACGCATCGACAGCCGTGAATCACGCAATACGCCTGTTGAGCACCTCAATAACTTCTACTGTAATTTTGAAGAGATCCAGCACGATAACTTTGACGGCTTAATCGTGACAGGTGCGCCACTTGGCCTGGTTGATTTCAACGATGTCGCCTACTGGCCTCAGATTCAGCGCGTGCTGCACTGGGCGAATGAACACGTTACCTCAACCCTGTTTGTCTGCTGGGCGGTGCAGGCTGCGCTTAATATTCTGTATGGCATTCCCAAGCAAACCCGGCATAACAAACTGTCTGGCGTCTATGAGCATCAGATCCTGCATCCGCACTCCTTACTGACGCGCGGTTTTGATGATAATTTCCTCGCGCCACACTCGCGTTATGCAGATTTCCCCACGCAGCTCATCACCGATTACACCGATCTCGAGTTGTTTGCTGAATCGGAACAAACCGGCGCTTACCTGATGGCGAGCAAAGATAAACGGCTGGTGTTCGTCACCGGCCACCCGGAATATGACGCTCTGACGTTGGCGGGGGAATACCATCGTGATTATGAGGCGGGGCTGAACCCGGCAGTGCCCTACAACTACTTCCCGCAGGATAATCCGGCGTTACCGCCGCGCGCCACCTGGCGCAGCCACGGCAATCTGCTGTTTTCCAACTGGCTTAACTACTACGTTTACCAGATCACCCCATTCGATCTGCGCCATATGAATCCCACACTGGAGTAGTACCAGTCGTAGATCACCTGAACCGTGTTAGCCGATGGCAGCACGGTTTTTTTTCGCCTGTAAAACGACAAATGAAAGTCATTCCTTTAATAGATCAAACTTTAATCTTAGATAAAACAGAGTGATAGTCATCTCTG
>NZ_JBGMNJ010000032.1:0-1592 GCF_051336815.1 Pantoea sp. C2G6 | reverse complement strand
TCTCCCCCGGGACGGCCCGTTGTGTCCAGTTAATGCCTGTTTCTGGCTTCCATTTGCCGGATTTCAGCCATCTCTTCCGGGCTAATCCCGCCGGCACTCTCCGCACAGACCTCTGCCGGCCGCGTATATTCCGGATGAACGCCGGTACGGAAATAACTGTCGCTGTGCTGCCAGTCAGCCATCCATCTCAGTTTTTCCAGGAAACTCCTGTCGTCTGAGCTCTCGCAGATCCCCACGGGCAGGTCGTAAGCCACCACCTGGCGCATAAACAGCGGATTTGAGGGCAACGAGCTGTGATCGCTGGGCTGCGAGACAAACTGACGCAACCGCGCCTCTTTTTCCTCCCGGGTCTCACGCCGGCGACGCAGCCGCGCGTCTTTACCGGCGGCCTGCCAGCTCATTCCCCCGCTGTCGTTCACCCACTGCTCCGGATACAGGGAGGCGTAGTAAGGGAAAGTGTCGTCATGCCACTCCTTATTACCTTCCTTATCTCTGGAATACTGCCCCCAGCCGTAGCCTTCCTGTCCGGTATTTTTCTTGTTTTCCTTCTGTAACCCAGCACGGGTGGCATCAAAATCTGCCAGTTTTGCAGCAGCTATAGGTTCAGGTACTTTTTCACCATTGATATACAGCGTCTGGTTCGCCGGCGGCGCCTCGTACACCCCGAACTGCCCGCCGTCGTCCCAGAACGGAGAGCCCGCCGGAGGCAGCCGTCCGAAAGGCGTATCCTGCCTTGGTGTGTCGCCGCATGGCGTCAGCCGGGCCAGCATCCGCTGATACAGATGTCCCGCATTGTTCGTCAGCAGGGGCGGCGTTTTACCGTCCTTCGTATTGGGGAGCCCCTGCCAGCCGATACTGAGCAGCGCACTCATCCCCATGACCCGGTCATGAGGATTACAGTAAATCCAGGTACGCCCGTGGTTGTCACGTTCAGGAATTCCGTTCTCAGCCATGCCCGTCGGCCTCCAGCTTCTGCCATCGGCATCCGCTCCCACAACCAGACGGCTGTAGTCTGCCTCAGAAAGATGGCCGGCCTGTCTGGCAACCTTACTGACGATGGTCTGAAACGTCTGCTCCCGTGCCGCCGCTGAGATGCACTCCGCAAAAGGGTAGGAGAACCGGTCTATTTTTTTGTGTTCCATCGCATAGGGCGAATTCATCACAAAAAGGGCATCGGGGGCTTTTTCCGCCAGCAGCGTTGCGGCCATGGCAATCATGGTGCCCTGGCTGTGCGAGATAAGCGTGACCGTGTCTTTCGGATAGGTGTCGCGGATGGTATTCAGCAGGTCTGCCAGCCGGCGCGCCGCATGCGCGTAGTAATGCCGGGCGGGCGCTTTCGCCAGCAGCCGGTCAAGCTCACTGTTCACAAACTGGACGCTGAATGGAACGGGCGATTGTCTGACCCACTTACTGAATCCCTCCCCGCTCCAGAGAGAAACCAGCTGGTTACAGCCATTCTGGAACGGACCGCCTCCCCAGTACCAGGGGCCTTTTCCGGCCAGTTCGGCAGCAGAGGCTTTTTTATATTTTTTCAGGTCGTGATAATCCTCCCCGGCCAGGTTGCGCAGCGGGATTTGATAATCATCTTCGGT
>NZ_JBGMNJ010000031.1:0-2983 GCF_051336815.1 Pantoea sp. C2G6 | reverse complement strand
GCGTTCGAGTCTCTCAAATGCTTGCAGCTTACAGCGTTGAAAAACGCCTGTGGGTTGTGAGGTTAAGCGACTAAGCGTACACGGTGGATGCCCAGGCAGTCAGAGGCGATGAAGGACGTGCTAATCTGCGTAAAGCGACGGTAAGGTGATATGAACCGCTACAGCCGTCGATGTCCGAATGGGGAAACCCGGTGCACTCTGTGCATCATTGCAGCATGAATACATAGTGCTGCAAGGCGAACCGGGGGAACTGAAACATCTAAGTACCCCGAGGAAAAGAAATCAACCGAGATTCCCCCAGTAGCGGCGAGCGAACGGGGAGCAGCCCAGAGCCTGAATCAGCATGTGTGTTAGTGGAAGCGTCTGGAAAGTCGCAGGGTACAGGGTGATACTCCCGTACACAAAAGCACACGTGCTGTGAGCTCGATGAGTAAGGCGGGACACGTGGTATCCTGTCTGAATATGGGGGGACCATCCTCCAAGGCTAAATACTCCTGACTGACCGATAGTGAACCAGTACCGTGAGGGAAAGGCGAAAAGAACCCCGGCGAGGGGAGTGAAACAGAACCTGAAACCGTGTACGTACAAGCAGTGGGAGCCTCTTTATGGGGTGACTGCGTACCTTTTGTATAATGGGTCAGCGACTTATATTCTGTAGCAAGGTTAACCGTATAGGGGAGCCGCAGGGAAACCGAGTCTTAACTGGGCGTTAAGTTGCAGGGTATAGACCCGAAACCCGGTGATCTAGCCATGGGCAGGTTGAAGGTTGGGTAACACTAACTGGAGGACCGAACCGACTAATGTTGAAAAATTAGCGGATGACCTGTGGCTGGGGGTGAAAGGCCAATCAAACCGGGAGATAGCTGGTTCTCCCCGAAAGCTATTTAGGTAGCGCCTCGTGAACTCATCTCCGGGGGTAGAGCACTGTTTCGGCTAGGGGGCCATCCCGGCTTACCAACCCGATGCAAACTGCGAATACCGGAGAATGTTATCACGGGAGACACACGGCGGGTGCTAACGTCCGTCGTGAAGAGGGAAACAACCCAGACCGCCAGCTAAGGTCCCAAAGTCATGGTTAAGTGGGAAACGATGTGGGAAGGCACAGACAGCCAGGATGTTGGCTTAGAAGCAGCCATCATTTAAAGAAAGCGTAATAGCTCACTGGTCGAGTCGGCCTGCGCGGAAGATGTAACGGGGCTAAACCATGCACCGAAGCTGCGGCAGCGACGCGTATGCGTTGTTGGGTAGGGGAGCGTTCTGTAAGCCGTCGAAGGTGTGCTGTGAGGCATGCTGGAGGTATCAGAAGTGCGAATGCTGACATAAGTAACGATAAAGCGGGTGAAAAGCCCGCTCGCCGGAAGACCAAGGGTTCCTGTTCAACGTTAATCGGAGCAGGGTGAGTCGACCCCTAAGGCGAGGCCGAAAGGCGTAGTCGATGGGAAACAGGTTAATATTCCTGTACTCGGTGTTACTGCGAAGGGGGGACGGAGAAGGCTATATCAGCCGGGCGACGGTTGTCCCGGTTTAAGCGTGTAGGTGTGTGCGCCAGGCAAATCCGGTGCACTTTACACTGAGGCGTGACGACGAGGCACTACGGTGCTGAAGTGATAAATGCCCTGCTTCCAGGAAAAGCCTCTAAGCATCAGGTAACACAGAATCGTACCCCAAACCGACACAGGTGGTCAGGTAGAGAATACCAAGGCGCTTGAGAGAACTCGGGTGAAGGAACTAGGCAAAATGGTGCCGTAACTTCGGGAGAAGGCACGCTGGCGCGTAGGTGAAGGGACTTGCTCCCGGAGCCGAAGCCAGTCGAAGATACCAGCTGGCTGCAACTGTTTATTAAAAACACAGCACTGTGCAAACACGAAAGTGGACGTATACGGTGTGACGCCTGCCCGGTGCCGGAAGGTTAATTGATGGGGTTATCGCAAGAGAAGCTCCTGATCGAAGCCCCGGTAAACGGCGGCCGTAACTATAACGGTCCTAAGGTAGCGAAATTCCTTGTCGGGTAAGTTCCGACCTGCACGAATGGCGTAATGATGGCCAGGCTGTCTCCACCCGAGACTCAGTGAAATTGAACTCGCTGTGAAGATGCAGTGTACCCGCGGCAAGACGGAAAGACCCCGTGAACCTTTACTACAGCTTGACACTGAACATTGAGCCTTGATGTGTAGGATAGGTGGGAGGCTTTGAAGCGCGGACGCCAGTCCGCGTGGAGCCATCCTTGAAATACCACCCTTTAACGTTTGATGTTCTAACGTGGCCCCGTAATCCGGGGTGCGGACAGTGTCTGGTGGGTAGTTTGACTGGGGCGGTCTCCTCCCAAAGAGTAACGGAGGAGCACGAAGGTCAGCTAATCACGGTCGGACATCGTGAGGTTAGTGCAATGGCATAAGCTGGCTTGACTGCGAGAGTGACGGCTCGAGCAGGTGCGAAAGCAGGTCATAGTGATCCGGTGGTTCTGAATGGAAGGGCCATCGCTCAACGGATAAAAGGTACTCCGGGGATAACAGGCTGATACCGCCCAAGAGTTCATATCGACGGCGGTGTTTGGCACCTCGATGTCGGCTCATCACATCCTGGGGCTGAAGTAGGTCCCAAGGGTACGGCTGTTCGCCGTTTAAAGTGGTACGCGAGCTGGGTTTAGAACGTCGTGAGACAGTTCGGTCCCTATCTGCCGTGGGCGCTGGAGAATTGAGGGGGGTTGCTCCTAGTACGAGAGGACCGGAGTGAACGCACCACTGGTGTTCGGGTTGTCATGCCAATGGCACTGCCCGGTAGCTAAGTGCGGAAAAGATAAGTGCTGAAAGCATCTAAGCACGAAACTTGCCCCGAGATGAGTTCTCCCTGACCCTTTAAGGGTCCTGAAGGGACGTTGAAGACGACGACGTTGATAGGCCGGGTGTGTAAGCGCAGCGATGCGTTGAGCTAACCGGTACTAATGACCCGTGAGGCTTAACCTTACAACGCCAGAGGCGTTTTT
>NZ_JBGMNJ010000030.1:0-4813 GCF_051336815.1 Pantoea sp. C2G6 | reverse complement strand
AGGATCGCGCCGTCCATCTGCGCAGCACCGGTGATCATGTTTTTAACATAGTCGGCGTGGCCTGGGCAGTCTACGTGAGCGTAGTGACGTGAAGCTGTCTCATACTCAACGTGTGCGGTGTTGATGGTGATACCACGTGCTTTTTCTTCAGGTGTGCTGTCGATCTGATCGAACGCACGTGCCTGGCCGCCGTTGGTTTTAGCCAGAACGGTGGTGATAGCTGCAGTCAGGGTGGTTTTACCGTGGTCAACGTGACCGATGGTGCCCACGTTTACGTGCAGTTTGTTACGTTGAAATTGCTCTTTAGCCATCGCTTGTCCCTCTAAGACACGGATATATCAAAGATATCATCACATTAACCAGGCAATGCCTGACTGCAAGGAAGTTACAGAGAAAATCAGGAGGGAGATTAAAGGAAGTGGTGCTGATACCCAGAGTCGAACTGGGGACCTCACCCTTACCAAGGGTGCGCTCTACCAACTGAGCCATATCAGCACATCTGGAGCGGGCAGCGGGAATCGAACCCGCATCATCAGCTTGGAAGGCTGAGGTAATAGCCATTATACGATGCCCGCATCCTGGAACTCGGCTACCTGTTCTTTCTGTAGCTTGTAAATAACAGAGGATGTTCCCCTATTATTCACAGCCTGTCAGCGAAGCTGACCGACTTTGACTGCGCTAATGCCCAGCCTGAATTCAGGGTGAGATGTGACTCACCTGACAGATAAACAGGTTGTTTATCTGAACTCAACCCTGAGGTTGAGATGGTGGTGGGAGAAGGATTCGAACCTTCGAAGTCTGTGACGGCAGATTTACAGTCTGCTCCCTTTGGCCGCTCGGGAATCCCACCTACTTGATGGTGCCGGCTACCGGAATCGAACTGGTGACCTACTGATTACAAGTCAGTTGCTCTACCAACTGAGCTAAGCCGGCATCAAGTGACGCGCATTCTAGGAAGGTCGGCTTCAGGATGCAACAAAAAAATCGCTAAATTTTCTCTATCGCTTACTATTTGTGCAAATCATCGCAATTTAGCGATTTTATGCAGAATTTTTGTGCGATATGGCCCTGTTTTCAGTTGCTGAGGTGGCGACGCTGAGCAGTCCGAAACGCCCTCCTGCCTTCCTTTTCGCAGATAAATGATCGGACTGGGTCATAATTATTTCTGAATTCTGTACCAGCTGATGCTTTTTTATACCTTGCCCATCCGCTTTTTATATTTTCTGGCGCTCTTCAGTAAACGGGAGGGTGTTGCGTGAAGCATAGTGGCACAGACCGCGTTAAGAATCGGAGGGTCACATCACTGGCTGATACAGGATACCGCTCAGGCCCCCTTAATCGCCGCTAGCATCGTCAGGCGCACCAGAAGCATCAGAGGCTGCAATAACGTTAGCGAGTGGTGATACTGGCTGTGACGGCGCAGACCCGGCCTTCAGGCAGCGGTGTCGGTGTGGCGTAATGTTAAAAGGATTTTACTGTTTTGTGGGTATGCCGACGAAAGCAGGATCACATTTATCTTTTTTCTTCTGTTAAAACCCATACTGGTGATACCCTCCAGCCCATTGTTCTCAATGAAAAACCAGCGATCTGCGATTCAAATCCTCTGTGCTGTCTGGCTTATCAGATACCACTCTGTTGATAACATTGAATTAGCGATCAGATGTATGCTTATGGATAAAACGACACCCCTGACTACGCCCTATCTACAGTTCACCCGTGACCAGTGGGCTGCGTTACGCGATTCCGTTCCTATGACGCTGTCAGAGGAGGAGATTGCGCAGCTGGAGGGAATCAATGAAGACCTCTCGCTGGAAGAGGTGGCGGAGATCTATCTGCCGCTTTCGCGTCTGCTTAATTTTTATATCAGTTCTAATGTGCGCAGGCAGGCGGTGCTGGAGCAATTTCTTGGCACCAACGGGCAGAAAATTCCCTATATCATCAGCATTGCCGGCAGCGTTGCCGTGGGTAAAAGCACCACGGCGCGTGTATTACAGGCGCTACTCAGCCGCTGGCCTGAACATCGTAAAGTTGAGCTGATTACCACAGATGGTTTTCTTCATCCCAACGCCGTATTAAAAGAACGCGGCCTGATGAAGAAAAAAGGCTTTCCGCAATCCTATGATATGCACAGGTTGGTGAAATTTGTCTCCGATCTGAAGTCAGGCGCCAGCCAGGTTACCGCACCGGTTTATTCACATCTGATTTATGATGTCATCCCGGATGGCGATAAGGTAATACAGCAGCCTGACATTCTGATCCTCGAAGGGCTGAACGTCTTACAAAGTGGTATGGATTACCCTCACGATCCACACCATGTATTTGTCTCCGATTTCGTCGACTTTTCTATCTATGTCGATGCAGAAGAAGAGCTTTTACAGAGCTGGTATATCAACCGCTTTCTGAAATTCCGTCAGGGCGCGTTCACCAACCCTGACTCCTATTTCCATCACTACGCCCAGATCCCCGAGGCGGAGGCCATTGAAATAGCTGAGAATTTATGGAAAGAGATTAACTGGCTTAATTTGCAGGAAAATATTCTGCCGACCCGTGAAAGGGCCAGTCTGATCATGACCAAAAGTGGCGATCACGCGGTCGATAAGGTCCGGTTGCGTAAATAGCACCCCTGATAAAAAAGCCTGCATCAATGCAGGCTTTTTTATTCAGACAGGCCGTAAGGATATTTCACCCCCCACCCAGGCTTTTATTTCACCCTCCTGCTCCAGCAGCAGGCCGCCCTGACTGTCAATGCCTCGCGCTATTCCATGGACTTCACGTTCGCCTATGAGCAATTTAACTGGCCGGTTAATGAAATTATCGAGCGCTTCCCAGCGCGCAATAAAGGGCGCTAAGCCCTCCTGTTCAAATAGCGGTAGCGCATCACGCAGCCGATTAATCAGACTGGCGGCCAGCTCATTACGGTTCACGGTGACGCCCGCTTCCTGTAGGTTGATCCAGCCCTGGTTGATCTGTGAAGCATCTGCCGAACGCATCGTCAGATTAATGCCTGCACCCATCACAATCTGCGCAGCATCACCGGTTTTTCCCGTCAGTTCAACCAGGATACCAGCCAGTTTGCGATCGTGAAGATAAATATCATTGGGCCATTTAACACGAACATCATCAGCCCCTAACGAACGCAACGTCTCAGCAATAATGATACCAATCACCAGGCTGAGGCCCATCGCAGCCGCAGGTCCCTGATCCAGACGCCAGTACATAGACATATAGAGATTCGCGCCAAAGGGTGAAAACCATTGACGACCACGGCGACCGCGACCTGCCTGCTGATATTCAGCAATGCAGGCAGCGCCGGACGCAAGCTCATGCATACGTTCCAGCAGATACTGATTGGTGGAATCAATAACCGGGACAACCGAAATATTGCCCTGCTTAAGCTGTGAAAGGATTGTCTGCTCATCCAGCAACTGTATCGGGGCTGGCAGACTGTAGCCTTTCCCGGTCACGGTATAAACATCGAGTCCCCAGCTTTTCAGCGTCTGGATATGCTTGTTGATGGCTGCCCGGCTCATCCCCAGCGTTTCGCCTAGCTGTTCGCCAGAGTGAAACTCACCGTCTGATAGTATATCGATCAGTTTTAACGGTACGTTGTGGTCCTTCATGCGATCACCTCAACAGCGTTGCACTCACCCTGCGCCTGAATAAAGCGGACTTCTGGCTCAAGCCATACATCAAACTTCTCGCCCACCCGGGCCCGCACGGTTTTTGCCAGCGCAACAATATCAGCAGGTGTGGCGTTTTCCGCATTGATGAGCACCAGTGCCTGTTGCTGATGTACCGCTGCCCCACCGATGCGATAGCCCTTAAGCTGACACTGATCGATAAGCCACCCTGCCGCCAGTTTGGTGTCACCATTTGGCAATGGATAGTGCGGCATCGCGGGAAACTGGGCCAACAAGGCGTTGCACTGCTCCTGAGTCACGACCGGGTTTTTAAAAAAGCTGCCGACGTTACCGGTTACTTTCGGATCGGGTAACTTACTCTGACGCATCTGGCATACGGCATGGTAGACGTCCCAGGCATTGGCCGTTACCGGATTTAACGCTTTCAGATCGCCATAGGTTAATACAGGTTTCCACTGTTTAGGCAATATCATGCCGACTGCGACGATGACATAACCTGAGCGGTACTGATGCTTAAAAATGCTGTCACGATAGCCAAACGCGCAGGCTTCACGATCGAGGCGCTCTGTCTCTCCGCTGTGTAAATTAAGCACATCCACATATTCGCAGACGTCTTTTAACTCCACCCCATAAGCGCCAATGTTCTGGATTGGAGCTGAGCCGGTCATACCGGGGATAAGTGCCAGGTTTTCCAGGCCAGTGATCCCTTTTTCCAGCGTGCTTTTCACCAGCTGATGCCAGTTCTCGCCCGCCCCGACATGCAATTTCCAGCACTCATATTCATCCTGAATGTTGATGCCCTTGATGCGGTTTAATACCACTGTGCCGGCAAAATCTTCCAGCAGAAGGATATTACTTCCTTCACCCAGTACCAGAAATGGCGTGTGCGCTCTCTGGCTTGCCTGCCATGCATCCAGAATGGCGGCTGGTGTCTCAGCGACAATGCGTTGTTGAGTATGTACTTCAAGCCCGAGTGTGTTATCGGCTTTTAAGGAAGGATGTTGGCTGGACATTTGGCGGCCTTAACTGAATTATCTGGCCGTAGTTTACCGTATCAGAGAGGGCTTCTCAGGATGTTTTCAGGCTTGCAGGGAGGTTTTTCACGATCGGCAGACGTAAAAAAGCCCCGCACTCGCGTGCGGGGCTTCTTCACTTATACAATGCCTGGCAGT
>NZ_JBGMNJ010000029.1:0-8066 GCF_051336815.1 Pantoea sp. C2G6 | reverse complement strand
CAGAGCCTGGCAGAGCGTGGAGGAGCAGACCGGACTCTTCGCGGGCAAAGGCGGCTTTGACGTCAGCGTGGGCGAACATACGCAGCTGGACGGGGCGGTCATCGGCTCGACCGTGACGGCGGACAGGAACCGGCTGTAGACCGGCACGCTGAGCTGGCGCGACATCGAAACCCCTCATCTGCCCACAACCCTCAGAGACTTATTTATAGTCAAAGGTCAGCGTATAGTCCGCGCTGAAGCTGCCGACCGGTGTCACAGATGTCGCCAGCCGCGGGTAAAAGGCCAGCCTGTAGCTATTGATGCCTTGCTGAAACTGCCGGGTGCTGGTCTGATTCAGCACGATCGGCAAGCCATTCTGATACACCTGCATATTCAGACCGGCTAAAGAGGTTTTTGATAAGCCTTGTGAAGCCGTTACCACCTGCTGGCTGGGGCTAAGCAGAACATCAACATTGGTCTGCGCAGGACAATTAACCGTAAGTGCAACCTCACGGTTTGGGTTAGTTGCAAGACGATTATCGAGATCTTTAAAATTCACCAATAAATTTGTGTTACTGACCATGCAAGGCTTAGCGGCTATCGTGTAGGTATAATAAAAAGAGGTAATCTGTTCAGACTGCCCTGTCAATACTCTGGGTGTCTGATATAAATTTATTTTTCCCAGGAAAATGCCGGTGCCATTAATATTGGTTAAAACCCGATAACTCAGTGAAAAAGAGATCATGCTGCCAGCATTGAGTCTGAAGTTACAGGCGAAGTTATCGGGCCCCAGGCAGAGGTTAGTAGCGGTATTGGCCTTATAACCGCTTAATTGCGTATTGTTGTACGCCATAGGAATTAAAACTCCTTGCCTGGCGTTACCTGCTACAGCTTCGACAGTGTAAGAAAGCGAGGCGCCATACAAAAAGGTTCTGTTTACATTACAGGTAAAGTAGTTAAGGGGCCCATCTTTGTAGGCGTTAAAATTATTGGTAACACCCTCCTGGATAACACCTAAATTTACAACCTGATTTTGGGGGTTGCACACCAGGTCGGCGGCTTGACAGTGATAAACCGAGAATGAAAAAATAAAAATCATTAATGCTCTTAAAATGAACAAGTGGCACCTCTGAGCAATATTGCTGGCAGGTAAATGAAGTTATATTCAAATAGTGAATGAGTATTCAGCGATATTCCACGCTGAGCAGGGCGGAAGCGGCATAGTTGCCTGCCGCTGCTTTGTTTTCATCTGTTATAATCGGCCGTGCTGTTACCAGAAACAGGCCTTCATTCAATATCGTATGGTTAATGACTTCACCGGGCCTGTTTAATTGCGCAAGCCCCCCCGTAAGATTAAGACCATATTTTAATTCCAGTCCGATGCCAGTCAGGCTGGTAGCAATCACCCCATTCTGCTTTGTGTCATCAGCGCGCAGCACAAAACTGACACTGGTCAGCTCATGACAGATAACCTTTATCTGGGTCGCTGCCGGTTTATTATCACCTTTATAGAGCCGGGCAAGAGTGACATCAGGCAGCGCAATCACATTATCGGGCGGCAGTTCAACGCCACAGGCTGGGGCCAGTAACTTGCCGCTGACATTCACATCTATAGCTAATGCGCTATTGCAAAGCGCAATATAAAGCACACTCAATATCATGCATTTCATAACAAGCCTTACAGGGCAATTAGTCGTAGCTTAATTCGACGGTGAAGCTGGCGCTGAACGTGCTTACCCCGAGTTCAGCCAGCTTTTTTAATTTTGGCGTCATTGAGAGATCAACCTGACCCGAAAGGTCGGTAAACTTTTTATTCCCGGTGAGGCTGACCAGTTGCTGCTGGCCACCCGCCAGCGCCTGCGCGCCGCTCCACCATAGTTCAATCCCTAAGTTTTGATAGCTGGTTACCGCCGTGGTTGTCGAACCATTGGCCAGGGTGGTTCCGCTGCCAGGCCTGACAGTAACCTGGACAGCGGACTGTGGCGGACAGGTCAGCACCAGTGGGATGCGCCCCGTTGCAGTCTCATATTTGTCATAGGTCACACTCCCCATATTGACATCGATCGTCTTGCTGTCTGTATACGTACAGGGTGGCTTGACCAGATTTCCCGTCACGCTGATATTGACCGTATCTTTGGCATATAACGCATGAAGACTCATCAAAAAATAGATACAGAGCATGCGCGAGATAAAAACTAATGACATATTTTATTTACCTTAATGACGCCTGACTTAGCTGAGCGGTAATCGCGTTCAGATATTTCACCGGAACACCATCGCTCTCCATTCACCTTAATCTCAAATCGCGCATTTTCCGGCACGCCGGTTAAATAGGCGCTGCCATTCCCGGCTACCAGTGCTGATGAAATCGCCTGATTTTTCTCTGAATGAATAACCACTTCTGCGGCAAAGGGAGCAAATTCACCGTTGTCGTTCACAGCATGCAGAATAATTTTCTTTCCCTTCTTACCGGAAAAATCGATCATGCTGAATGCGCCGCGCGTAGGCGTCACTTCGCCGACCAGTTTTTCAATTTCCACATCATCATCCAGCGTCTCGGTTCTGACCGAGACCCGGTTTTTGGTATAGGGCGCTGCGCTGGTTAACAGGGCATAGCCTTGCCGGTTGGTACGACTCCTGGACTGAAAATCGAACCCCACGTTTTCTATCTCATTCGTCCTGGCGATGATGTTGGTGTCACCCAGTGGGGGAGACGTAATCAGGGAGCCATCGTAAAACGTTAAGGCACCTTCGCCGCTGACATCGAGTTGATTACGGGCATTGCTGTGCGAGAGGTTGCTTCGCACATTACCTTTTGCCCCGCTGTACTGGGCCGAAATGCCCAGAGACTGAGTCTGCCCATAGTCGCCCTGAGTAGTTGCCGCAGTGGTGCTGTAATTTAATGCCGGTACGCTGCTTGAGGTGTCAGACAGCGTCAGCGTGTTGGTCAGGTTTCGTGCCCCATACCCTGAAGTGGCATAGAGGCGCGGCGCGTTCTGTGTCGCATAGAGTGGCATACTGAACGAAACAGAAAGCGCCGACGATCTCTTCTCCTGTGAATGATTCAGGGTGCCCGACAGCGTCACGCTCGCCCGACCCAGATTAAAACTATACCCAGCCTGAAGCGTCTGACGTGGCGACTGCGATTTCCAGAAATTATCTTTGTTATAATTCAAATAGAGACTGGCGTTATCGGTTAATCTCTGCGAAATCGTGGCTGTCACACTATTTTTCAGCCCTGAGGTTGAGAGCAGAGCGTCACTCTTCGCAGTCGCTGAATTATCAGCGTCAAACAGGTCGCTGAATTTTTTAAAGCCGCTGGTGTTATAGCGGTAGCCAGCCAGCGTGAAATTCGTGCCGGTGCCGCTGAAATCCTTGGCATAGCGCAAGCGAAACGCATTGCCACTCTGTGGCTTCGCGTTTGCATATTTCAACCGCGAAGTTGTCGAGTCTGCGGATATCGCACCATATCCCGCCAGATTGCGTGAAAAGCCCAGGGCATAAGATTGATAGTCACTGTTCAGTAACGTACCGCCGTAAAGCGTCGTATTACCGGAAAAACCATAGCGCGCGGTGCCCGTCACAAAGTAAGGCGTGGTGCCGCTCTTTACAGGATAAAGCGAGCGATATTCTCCGGCATTGAGTTCATAAAAGAACTGTCCGCCGCGCACCATCACCGGCAGCGCAGAGGCGGGCTGACGATAATACTGTTTTTCGCCCGCCTCATTTTCGATGGTAATGAGCAGGTCATCACCGCCATTTACCGAAGGCACGTTATTGATGTTAAAGGGGCCTGAAGGGACCCAGCGCTCAAAGATTTTGTAGCCATTCTGCGCAACCGAAACCTTTGAACGACCATTGGCGATGCCGCGCAGCGTGGGGGCAAAACCCTGCGATTCGATGGGCAGCATGCTTATATCTGAAGCCAGCGACACACCGCGATAATTGACGCCATCAATGATTTCGCCATTCGAATAGAGATCGCCCAGACTCAGGTTAGCATCAAGAGAGGGGATCGGACGCTGAAGGTAATTCTGCGGCGTCGTAATCTTCGTCCTGGCTGATCCGCCATGCTGAACAGAGGTCAGATTCCTGAATCGCCAGGCACCATAATTGAAACCATTATTCAGCGAGGCAAACGTCATCGTCTGGTTTTTAGCGGCGCGATTGCCCGCAGACCAGACCTGAGAGCTGCTGAGGCTGTAGTTAGAAAACAGCACTGTTTCGCCATTATCCCAGCCCGCTTTGATCCTTTCCCGATTACTGTCGTCCAGAAAAGCCTGCGGTATCGTGATCAACAATCTCTGTTTAGCAAAGTCATAAACGAAGTCTGATCCTGTCAGGCGCTGCCTAAACGCCACACACTGCGCCGTGCCCTGTAAGGCTGCAAGTGCGCTCTTTTTAAGGCCCGCTTTCTCAAAAAATTCGCTGCTCAGGCAGGGCGCAATTTTACCCGCCTCTTTGTCATAGATGAAATTGACTGTCTGCTTCGAATAGATAACGTCATTAATATAAATATCTACCCAATATTCCCCTGCTGGCTGCGATCGGGTGATGTTCTCAACCTGTTGCTTCAGCGTGTTAAGATCACCCGCGCTGCCGCTCACCTCCAGAAAAGAGGTATTAAAGCTCTCCTCAGCCAGAGCAGAATGCAGAGCAGAAAGCATAAGAAATGACAAACAGGCTAATTTATTCATAGGAATAACTTTTTATTCTTTCTTTATTTTCTTCTTCACAACACCGCCATAATCATTGATATATTCAATTTCGATGTCGCTTATCCCTTTTTTTGGCGCGGTAACAGCAAGCTCGCCTTTTGCCGGTAAACCACTTTGCGTTTCCACACTCTGGGTACCGTTAAATGTCACTTTGGTTAAGGCGATATTAAAGGGCGTCGGATTCAGTAACGTGACCTTGTCTCCGGCAGCACGCCAGCTGACTTTCGCCACCTCATCCTCCAGCTTCATCGCTTTCATAAACGCCGGTCGGTAAAAAAGCTTGATGGTGGTTTTCAGGGCAATCTGTAGCGTATTCCCGGCTTTGTCCTTATCGGGCGCAGGTGGAATCGCTTTGACGTTGATTCTGAACAGGCTCTCTCTGTCAGCGGGTAAAGATGACGAGGTGTCCACAATGCGTAACAGGTTTTCTTCACCCGCGCCCATTCGAAACAGGGGCGGCGTTAACAAAAACTGGTCAGTGGCTTTATCGCTGTTGGCCGGGTCACTGACCCAGGATTGCACAAGAAACGGGGTCTCTTTGCTACTGTTCCTGACAAACAGGGTCACATCTTTACTGCCCTCATTGAAGACCACCCGCGTGACGCCCAGGCTGATATTTGCCTGAGCGGTACCGGCAATGATGAAAATAATAAAACCAATAATAAATCTCACTTCTGCCTCCCGATTAAGGGGCTTTGCAGCCCCCGTTTAATTATTGGTAATCGACGTTAACGGCCGCTTCTGCATAGACATCGCCCGGCTCAATGCCAGGTATGGCATCACTGCCTTCTACCTGGGTATCGGCAATCGTTCTGACCAGCGCTGCCTGGAAACTAAACGAGTTTTCACCATCGCGCATTGCATTACTGAACGTATTATTACGGAGTAAAGTTTTATCCTGATTTGCCAGAGCAATGGCTACACCCTTAGCACGGTTAGCGCCGGTTAAACCGATATAATCGCCATCCGGCTGAGCAGCCTGAAAAGATATTTGAACATTGCTTTTGGTTGCCGTTCTGCAATCCGTCAACGTCAGCGTAAATGGCTTCCAGCTTTTAGGGTTAATATCCCCCACCTGTGGACCAAAATCAGCGGAACGAACGTCGGGCATATCAACCTCAAGTCGGCCATTGGTTCCCACGCTGACAATACAGGCGGCGTCATTAACCTTTCCCTTGAAAACGAGGGTATTATCTTCGGCATGAGCACCGTTGATTACTGTTGAAAACAGTAAACCTGCCAGGCACACACTAAACATATTTTTTTTCATGAGTTATTCCTATTTTATTTGTCGCTTGCGCTTATTGCACACTATTCAAGGGCTGCTTTAATCGGCCCGAAGAGAGAGCGTTAATGCGCGTTTTGCAGGTATTTTTTGTTGATGGGAATAAAACAGGAATGAACGCTGCTTTACCTCCCGCTGAACCAACTTAACTATCAGGCAAATGTGGATTTCAGTGAGTTTTACCGTCTGGTTAAGTTGAGATGAAATTTAACGGCAGCGTTCGGAAAAGTCTTGTTTATTAAAATTAAGTTGCTTTAAATTTTAAATCAGCATGAGTGTGAGTCAGCGTTGAAGACGGGAGGAGGGCAGCGGTGTGTCTGAGTAATAGCTTGATTTTTAGGTTTTTTTATTTTAGTAAAGAGAAATAAATGCACGTCTGGTGATAAGTGGAGTACTGCCATGTTGGGGATAAATTGCGTTATTTATCCCCGGCATGGCAGAGACCAGCATAAAGAGTCAGTGCCTTTGGGTACAGATGTAATAAGGAACAAATTCGCCAGAAAGCATAATCGAGTTGACGTTCACCCGGGTGATAAACAGTTCAACTTTGTTATTTTGCTGGCGATAGAACGCCGGGAACCATTGATTTAACCGCTCAGGGGAGATGTTTTCATCGATAGAGGGGCTAATTTCGGTAGAAACCCAGCTGTAACGAGGCCCGGTATGATCACTTTTAAAGGTTATGGTCCGGTTTATGCTTTCCCGCTGACCGTTTTCATTAGCGACAAAGCCGTTCAGGGAAAGCGTACCGTTCTCTCCCGCAATATATAACTTGGTTGAAAGACGCATAATGCCTGTATCACGGTGAAAGTTGACATTGCCGGAGCAGGAAATACCCGTCGCTAAACCGTATCGGTACCACAGCGTAAAGATAACGAATAGCAGCGCTCCACCTGTTACCGCAGCGAAGATTATTTTCTTAATCATAGTTGTAGCCATTATTTTTATAGATAAAGTAGTTTGAGTAGCAGATGTCATCTGACAGCAGTGAGATTTTCTCACGACAATTGATGGAAGATATTTTATTGGTATAGGGATAGCTCGTCAGATAGAGAATTCGCGGCGTCTTACAGAACGCCTCAAGGTATCCCACCATTTTTAAATTCTGGAATTTGTAAGCCCGGTTATTTTGATAAACCTCACACTGCCCCAGCTTTCCCGAATAGACATAATCCCCCGGCGATACAGAGCGGTAGGTGATAAAGGCGCATATGATGATGAGCAGAAGACTGAAGCACATGACCAGCCTTGACCAGCGGAATTTTTTTACCGGGCGCTGCGGATGAATAAAGTCAGGCTGTCTGCCTGCCGCCTTTATTGCAGCAGAATAGCGAACTCTGGTGGCATCGGGTTTTACCCGTGCGGGTTCAGCAGGGAGCGCATCATCCGCCTTTTGTTCCAGCGCCCTCTCTGAGGATTGGCTGGTGACAGGGGGCGGGCCATGCTCTTCAGGTGTCTCCTCAGCCCCTGAAACAGAAGTCTGAGCCTCGGCTTCCTCTGTGCTTCCGTCATGCAACGCCTCTCTGTATGAAGAAGAGTCGCTCTCATCATGCATCAGCTCATGCTCTTCAGCTTTCAGGCCCTCATCCTCATCAGGGGTATCCATATTGATATAGGTCAGCGCCACAGTGACCTGAAGATTAAAGATAAACCCGCGTCTGTGAATCGTCTCAATGATCCCACTTTCAAAATCGCCCGCCTGATTGAGCATTTTTCTCAGGTAGAAAATGGTGTTATGCAACACGTTAAGGGATGCCGTCATACCAAAGCGCTCCCAGCCAAACTTATAGAGTTCGTCATGCGTCACCAGTTTGCCGTGATTTTCCAGCAGTAACAGCAGACAAAAAGCGGCAGAAGCCCTTAATTTGACTTTTGAACCATTGTCCAGCCTGATTAAACATTTTTCAGAAAGAATAAATTTGACGTTATCGCCAATTAAGTAAATGCGTTTCATTTTTATTAAAGCCCTGGCAGATGATTGATGCAACACTCGCTAGCGGAATATCTTATTTATTTTTATCTCGGTCCGGGACCGGTTAAGAAAATTCTTAATCATTATATATAATCCATAAATTGGATAAATG
>NZ_JBGMNJ010000028.1:0-9900 GCF_051336815.1 Pantoea sp. C2G6 | reverse complement strand
CGGTGCCGCACTTCCAGGTGGAAGGGATGGACGTCAACCTGTCGCTGGTTTCCCAGATGCCGAAGGCGAAATCATAACCCGGGGCAGGAAGCCGATGAAAACGGAACAACCGTTATGGGGCAGAGGCATCATGGTCTCTCCCCAGCACTTCCAGCAACAGGCCGCTTACGCGGCCTGGTCTGCGGAATGCATCGCCCGGATGGGCCTCTCTCATCCCTGGGGGATGATTGAGGCCTCGTTTGAACCGGATACGCTGAAGCTGGGACGACTCCAGGCCCGCCATCTGCACGTCCGCTTCCCGGACGGCACCCTGATTGATACGGATAACGCGGACGCACTGCCGCCGGTCCTCTCACTGGAGAGCGAATCGCAGTCGGTGGTGGTGCTGCTGGCTCTGCCGCTGCTGCGGGCGAACGGCGGCAACTGCCTGAAACCCGATGAGGTGGCGGAGCGGCCAGTGCGTTTTCGTCAGCGCTGGCGCGATGTTCGCAATACCTTTGGTGACGACACCCGTCAGATTGCGGTGATGCAGCCGGAGCTGACGCTGCGCTTTGCTCATCAGAACAACAGCGATTATCTGACCTGCCCGGTGGCCCGCCTGCAACGGGATTCGCAGGGAGGCTGGGCGCTGGACGAGGCGTTTCTGCCGCCGCTGCTGACCCTTCAGGGCAGCCGCTGGCTGGTGGCTCAGCTGGAGCAGCTGATGACGCAGCTGCGCGCCCGGCTGGGGCGTCTGATGGCGATGCGCCGGGAAAGTAACGAGCGGATGGCCGATTTTGCGGTGGCCGACGTTTCGCTGTTCTGGCTGCTGAATGCCCTGAACAGCGCAGAGCCGGTGCTGGGTCAGTTTCAGCGCAACCCGCAAAGTCCGCCAGAGCGCCTCTATCCAGAACTGGCCCGGCTGGCTGGCAGCCTGCTGACCTTTTCGCTGGAGCACCAGGTGAACGCCATTCCGGTCTGGCAGCATGAGCAACTGAACAGCGTCTTCCCGCCGCTGTTTAACCTGCTGGGCGATCTGCTGGAGGCGAGTCTGCCGTCGCGGGTGGTCTCGCTTGAGCTGGAGCATGACGCGCGTCTTCACTTCTGGCAGGCCCGTCTGCATGACCCGCGTCTGCGCGAAGGGGCTGATTACTATCTCTCGGTGCGATCACCGATGCCAGCGGCGCAGTTGCAGGAGCAGTTCCCCCGTCAGTGCAAAGTGGGCAGCCCGGATCATGTGCGGGGGATCGTCAACTCTTCCCGCGTCGGTGTGCCGCTGACCCCGCTGCGTCATGTGCCAGCCGCCATTCCGCTGCGGCTGGAAAACCAGTATTTCAGCCTGGATCTCTCCCATCCGCTGGCAACTGAAATGCTTCAGAGCGGCACCTGTATGTTTTACGTCCCAGGGATGCTCGGCGAGCCTGAACTTGAACTCTTTGCGGTACTGAGAACATGAGTGAGCGTAAACGCGGCACCGCCGCGTCGATTGATATTGATGCCCTGTTGCAGGTGACCTGGCTACAGGTGATCAGTCTGCGCCACGGCCCGACATTCCAGGATGGAGAGGGGCGGCTGCTGTGGGAGCGCTGTATCGCCGATGTGGAGCGCGTGCAGCGTGAACTCAAAGCGGCCGCGCTTGACGAGGCGGGTTGCCAGCAGATCCTGACCGCGCAGTGTGCGCTGCTGGATGAGGCGGTCAAAGGGCGCGGCGTCGAGGATGACGCCTGCGTACAGTGGTATGACATTCCGCTCCAGGGCCATTTTCTCGGCACCATGGATGCCGGTGACACCCTGTGCGACCGGATGCGGCAGGTGCTGCGCGAGCCTGCGCCCGACCACGCGGTGGTGACCTGCTTTCATCGGGTGATGATGCTGGGATTCCTCGGCAGTTTTCGCTCCCTGAATGACCCGGATCGCCAGAAGCTGGTCAGTGCGCTGACTGAACAGGTTGAGCCTTTCACTTATCCGCAGGCTCATCCTGTGCTGGCGGAGAGCCGGACCGGTCAGGGCCTGGGACGATGGCTGGCCAGCTGGCCGGTGCGCATCGGCCTGAGCGTGCTGGTGCTGGCGGCCCTCTGGTGGGGACTTAATCACTGGCTGGATCAGATGCTGATCACCCTGCTGCCGGGAGCGGTGAAATGAGTGCTGCACAACAGCGCTGGCTGGCAGCGTGGGCCGCACTGCTGAGTGGCGCAGTCTCTCTGGGCTTTCTGCCCGTCACCCGTCTGGTGGCGGTGTGGATTCTGCTGGTCGCGCTGGGGCTGATTGCCGCGATCTGGTATTGGGCGAGCCGTCGTTCTGAGCCTGTGACTGACCTGCATCTGGACAATCTGCCGGATGCGACCTATCGCCAGCCGGTGGTGCTGGTGTGCGGCGATCTGCCGCAGGCCTGGCCGGAGTCGTCAGCGGTGCTGACCGTCACCCAGGGCTGCTGGATCCGGGTCGAGGATCATCAGGATCTGGCGCAGGTGGCACGGCAGGTGCTGTGGCTGCGTCCCGACTGGGGACGCCAGCTGTCGGTGATGGTCAGCGTCTGCCCACAGAAACATGCCGATGGCGAAGCCCTCACCAGCCGCCTGCTGGCGCTGCGCTGGCAGATCAGCCAGCTGCGTAAGGAGACCGGACAGAGTGTGCCGCTGGTGCTTAACGGTCAGGCTGGCAGCGCGATGATGAACGACCAGCTCTGGCAGGCGGCCATTCCGGGTGAAGGCGTGAGTGTCTGGCGTGAGTCTTCCGCGCCCAGCGCTATTGCGGCGTGGGTCACCACCGGCGGAGCAATGGCGATGCAGCAGCAGGTGGTGATGAACAGCCTGATCAGCTGGTTCCACCACCATGTCAAAGCGGTATTTATCGATGAAAACCCGGATATTCCGGTGATTGCGCCTGCCGCCGTGCTGTGGGGCATCGGACCGATTCTGGCCGGAAGCCTGGCGTCATCCATCTGGACCGCCTGGCTCTCACGCCATACCGCTATGCAGCGGGTGGCGGGCTGGCAGCCGGTGGGGACCGACAGCACGGTGCTGTCGCTGTTTCCCGACTTTGTGCTGCCGCTGCTGCCGGAAGGTCAGGGGCTGACGCCGCGGGCCCGCGCCTGGCGCTACGGGCTGACCCTCTTCACCTTTGCCGCCATCGCCGCGCTGCTCAGCAGCGGCTGGCATAACCGCCAGCTGCTGCACCGCGTGAGCTTTGACATCGCCCGCTATGACCGGATCGCCATGGATGATTACGGGCCGAAAGCCGCGGCGGTCGTACAACTGCATGAGGATGCGGCTCAGCTGGATGAGTGGGCGCGTAATGGTGTTCCGCTGCGGATGAGCCTGGGTCTGTATCAGGGTGAGCGGCTGCGCATGCCGGTGCTGGATGCGATTCGTTCCTGGGTGCCAGCGCCACCGCCGCCCAAACCTCAGCCGGAATCTGAACCGGTGCCGAAAATTGTGCGCCTCGACAGCATGTCGCTGTTCGCCTCGGGCAGCGCTGAGCTGAAGGCGGGTTCGACAAAAATGCTCATCAATTCGCTGGTTGGCATCAAAGCCAGGCCCGGCTGGCTAATCGTGGTCGCAGGCCACTCCGACAACACTGGCAATCCACAACTGAACCAGACGCTCTCCCTGAAGCGTGCCGAAGCGGTGCGCAACTGGATGCGCGACACCGGCGACGTGCCGGAAAGCTGTTTTGCGGTGCAGGGCTATGGCGCAGGCCGCCCGATCGCAACTAACGACACGGCGGAGGGCCGTGCGCTCAACCGCCGTGTCGAAATCAGTCTGGTACCGCAGGCAGACGCCTGTCAGATACCTGACACCCCCTCAGCGTCATCGCAGGATGATGGCGCTCCACAACACAATGGAGAGTAATGATATGGCAATTCCGGTTTATCTCTGGCTGAAGGATGACGGCGGCGCGGACATCAAAGGGTCTGTCGACGTTCAGGATCGCGAAGGCAGCATCGAAGTGGTGGCGCAGGAGCACAACCTCTACATCCCGACTGATAACAACACCGGCAAGCTGACCGGCACGCGCATTCACACGCCGTTCCTGTTTACCAAGGAGATCGACTCCTCCAGCCCGTATCTCTACAAGGCGGTCACCACCGGCCAGACCCTGAAGTCTGCGGAATTCAAGTGGTACAGAATCAACGACGCGGGCCAGGAGGTGGAGTACTTCAACACCAAACTGGAGAACGTGAAGGTGGTGAAAGTGAATCCGGTGATGCACGACGTCAAGGATCCCGCTTTCGAGAAGCATAACCACCTGGAGCAGATCGAACTGCGCTACGAAAAAATCACCTGGACCTACAAAGACGGCAACATCATTCATTCCGATTCCTGGAACGAACGCGCCACCGCGTAAGCCTGATGCGGACAGGATTTCCTGTCCGCAGTTTTTTGCTGAGCGCCGGTCCTGACGGGCGCTCAGCAAAGAAACCCACAATCTGCCAGCCTGACCTCGCGCAACCGGGTCTCCTGAGTCTCAGGAAACTGCGGGGGCGGTAGCGTGCCCTGAATCAACCGAACAGAGAGAACATTGAGAAATGGAAAATCCAGCTATCCTGTTACGCCGTCTGAACCCGTACTGTGCCCGCGCGATGGAAGGCGCCGCGTCCCTGTGCCAGACCCGCGCCCATGCTGAGATTCTGCCGGAGCACTGGCTGCTGAAGCTGCTGGAGCAGGGCGAAGGCGATCTCACGGTGCTGGCGCGCCGTTATGAATGGGAGATGGATGCCCTGTGGCAGGACCTGCTGGGTTGGCTGGATCAGCAGCCGCGCTCGGTACGCCAGCGCCCGCAGCTGTCGGAAAGCATTCAGACGCTGATGCAGGAAGCCTGGCTGATTGCTTCACTGCGCGGTGAGGAGCAGATCCGCAGCGTCCATCTGCTGATGGCGCTGACCGGGAAGCCGAAGCTGGCGCGCTGCGATGGTCTGTGGCCGCTGCTGACGCTGGGGCAGAGCCAGCTGGAGCGTCTGCGTCCTCTGCTGGATGCGCAGTCAGACGAACGCCCGGAGGTGCAGCAGGAAGCCGCGCTGGCGCAGAGCCACGGCGGCGAGGTGGAGTTTATCGGGCGTCCGGCTGGTGCTGAGATCAACAAGGGGGAACGCAATCCGGCGCTGCAAAACGCACTGGACAAATTTACCCTCGACGTCACCGCCAAAGCGAAAGAGGGCAAAATCGATCCGGTGTTTGGCCGCGACACTGAAATCCGCCAGATGGTCGATATTCTCTCGCGCCGCCGCAAGAACAACCCGATCCTGGTGGGAGAACCGGGCGTCGGCAAGACGGCGCTGGTGGAGGGGCTGGCGCTGCGCATCGCCGAAGGCAACGTGCCGGAGAGCCTTAAACCCGTCTCGCTGCGCACGCTCGACCTCGGCCTGTTACAGGCGGGGGCGGGCGTGAAGGGGGAGTTTGAACAGCGCCTGAAAAACGTGATTGACGCGGTGCAGCAGTCGCCAGAGCCGGTGCTGCTGTTTATCGACGAAGCCCACACCATTATCGGTGCGGGTAACCAGGCAGGCGGTGCCGATGCCGCCAACCTGCTGAAGCCCGCGCTGGCGCGCGGCGAACTGCGTACCATTGCCGCCACCACCTGGTCCGAATACAAACAGTACTTCGAGCGCGACGCCGCGCTGGAGCGCCGCTTCCAGATGGTGAAAGTCGACGAGCCGGACGACGACACCGCCTGTCTGATGCTGCGCGGCCTGAAGTCCCGCTACGCAGAGCACCACGGCGTGCACATTACCGACGATGCGGTCAAAGCGGCGGTGGCACTGTCGCGTCGGTATCTCACCGGTCGTCAGCTACCGGACAAGGCGGTTGATCTGCTGGATACCGCCGCCGCGCGGGTGCGGATGAGTCTTGATACTGTGCCGGAATCCATCACCCGCCTGAAAGCCGGAGAAACGGCGCTGGCGCTGGAGCAGCAGGCGCTGCTGGAAGATGTGGCGGTGGGCGGTAACCGGCATGGCGACCGGCTGGCCACTATCGAACAGCTGCGCGGCGAGCTGGAGAGTGACATCGCTGCCCGGCAGCGCCGTTTTGAAGAGGAGCAGGCGATTGCCGCGGCGCTGATGGCCAGCCGGCAGGACATCAGCCGCCAGCAGGAGATCCATACTCTGCAACAGCAGCTGGATAAGGTGCAGGGCGGCGATGCCCTGATCCAGATTGATGTCGACACCCGCACCGTGGCTGGCGTGATCGCCGACTGGACCGGCGTGCCGCTCTCCTCACTGATGAAGGATGAGCAGACCGGCCTGCTGACGCTGGAAGATGAGATCGGCAAACGGGTGGTCGGGCAGGCGGTTTCGCTGAACGCGATTGCGCAGCGGCTGCGTGCGGCGAAAACCGGGCTCACCCCGGAAAATGGTCCGCAGGGCGTGTTTCTGCTGGTGGGGCCAAGCGGGGTGGGGAAAACCGAAACCGCGCTGGCTCTCGCCGATGTGCTGTATGGCGGCGAAAAATCCCTTATCACCATCAACCTGTCGGAGTATCAGGAGCCGCATACCGTCTCCCAGCTGAAAGGCTCCCCGCCGGGCTACGTCGGCTACGGCCAGGGCGGCATTCTTACCGAAGCGGTGCGCAAGCGCCCCTACAGCGTGGTGCTGCTGGATGAAGTGGAGAAAGCGCACCGCGACGTGATGAACCTCTTCTACCAGGTGTTTGACCGCGGCTTTATGCGTGACGGCGAAGGCCGTGAGATCGACTTCCGCAACACCGTTATTCTGATGACCTCCAACCTCGGCAGCGATCCTTTGATGCAGCTGCTGGACGAACAGCCGGACGCCAGCGAAGGCGAGCTGCATGAACTGCTGCGGCCGATCCTGCGCGACCACTTCCAGCCAGCGCTGCTGGCCCGCTTCCAGACGGTGATCTACCGGCCGCTGGATGAGGCGGCAATGCGCATCATCGTTGAGATGAAGCTCGGACAGGTCAGTAAGCGCCTGCATCGTCACTACGGCCTGACCACCCATATCGGTGAGAGCCTGTATGACGCCCTGACCGCCGCCTGTCTGCTGCCGGACACCGGCGCGCGCAACGTCGACAGCCTGCTGAATCAGCAGATCCTGCCGGTGCTGAGCCAGCAGTTGCTGATGCAGATGGCGGCGAAGCAGAAACCGCAGTCACTGCTCCTGGAGTGGAGTGAGGAAGAGGGCGTGGTGCTGGAGTTTGATCACAGAGCGGGAGTGAGCGTATGAGCAGCGATTTTCCAGTCAGCTTCAGCCACAGCCACCACCTGCTGGCGGTGAAGGGCTGTGAGGCAGGGCTCGACGTGCTGGCGTTTGAGGGCGACGAGGCCCTGAGCCTTCCCTTCAGCTACCGCACGGAGTTCACCAGCAGTGACCACGCCATCCGCAAAGAGATGATGCTGATGAAGGCCGCCTCCCTGACGCTTCAGGCCCCGGCGGATCAGGGTTACGGCATTAAGATACAGCAGCCGGTGCGGGTGATTCAGGGGGTGGTGACGGGGTTTGAGCGCCTCAGCACCTCCAGGGATGAGACCCGCTACGCCCTGACGCTTCAGCCGCGGCTGGCGCTGCTTGACCGCACGCGGCAGAACGCGATTTACCAGGACCTGTCGGTGCCGCAGATTGTGGAAAAAATCCTGCGCGAGCGCCATAACATGCGCGGCCAGGACTTTCTGTTCTCGCTGACGGGAGAGTACCCGCGCCGTGAGCAGGTGATGCAGTACGGCGAGGACGACCTGCACTTTATCACCCGGCTGCTGGGTGAGGTGGGTATCTGGTTCCGCTTCACCACCGACACGCGGCTGAACATCGACGTGGTGGAGTTCTGCGACGACCGGCAGGGGTACGGGAAGGGCGTGACGCTGCCCGCCGTGCCGCCGTCGGGCCAGCACTCAGCGGGCACGGACGCGGTGTGGGGGATGACGTGCCGCCACGCGGTGGTGCAGAAGCAGGTCAGCACCCGCGACTACAACTACCGGCAGGCCACGGACGAGATGAACACCCAGGCCGATGTGACCCGCGGGGATGAGACCACCTGCGGCGAGGCCTATCACTACGCCGACAACTACCTGACGGCGGGCAGCGCGTATGAGCGCAGTCCGGCCCCGGAGAGCGGGGCGTTTTACGCCCGCATCCGCCATGAGCGCTACCTGAACGGCCAGACGCGGGCGCAGGGCATCACCGGCTGCCCGGCGCTCTCTCCGGGTCAGGTGCTGAAGGTCACCGGCGGGTACGAGGTGGCGGAGGTGTTTGCGCAGGGGGTGGTCATCACGGCGATGCGCAGCCACGCGCGGCGCGACGCGGACTTTGGCGTGGCGTTTGAGGGCATCCCGGACAGTCCGGATTTCTGCTTCCGTCCTGAGCCGGGTCCGCGCCCGGTGATGGCCGGCACACTCCCGGCCCGCGTCACCAGCACCACCGAAAACGACGCCTACGGCCACATCGATAAGGACGGCCGCTACCGGGTGAACATGCTGTTCGACCGCGACAGCTGGGAGACCGGCTTCGAGAGCCTGTGGGTGCGCCAGTCCCGCCCGTACGCCGGAGATACTTACGGCCTGCACCTGCCGCTGCTGGCGGGCACCGAGGTGGCGATTGGCTTTGAGGACGGCAACCCGGACCGGCCCTACATCGCGGGGGTGCTGCACGACTCGGCGCACCCGGACCCCGTCACCATCCGCAACTACAGACGCAACGTGCTGCGCACGCCGGCGAACAACAAAATCCGGCTGGACGACGAGCGGGGGAAAGAGCACATCAAGGTCAGCACGGAGTACGGCGGCAAGAGCCAGCTGAACCTCGGTCACCTGGTGGATGCGGAAAGGCAGAAGCGCGGCGAGGGCTTTGAGCTGAGGACCGACGGCTGGGGGGCGGTACGGGCGCAGAAGGGCATCTTCATCAGCGCGGACGGTCAGGCAAAAGCGCAGGGCCAGGTGCTGGAGATGCAGCCTGCGGTCGCACGGCTTTCGGCAGCATTAGTGGAAATGGAGTCTCTTGCTGCCAGCGCACAGCAGGCTCAGGCGCTGGCTGCCGATGTCGGTCGTCAGCAAAAACTGCTTAAGCAGAAAATAGAGCAACTACAGCAGGAAGTGATTCTGGGGAGCGCACCGAAAGGAATGGCGCTGGTGAGCGGGGAGGATATGCAGCTGTCGGCGAGTGAGAATCTGACGCTGACGGCAGGCAAACAGCTTGATGTGGGAGCGCAGAAAGACTTCACCCTGGCGGCGGGTAGTCGGCTGAGCCTGTACAGCCGGGAAGGGGCGAAGCTGTACAGCGCGCATAACGATATTGATATTCAGGCGCAGGGCGGGAGCGTCACGACGTGGTCGACGCAGGACACGCACATATCGAGCGGCAGGAGGCTGGTGGTGACGGCGCAGGATGAGCTGACGCTGATATGCGGTGGAGGTTATATCAAAATCAGAAGCGGGAATGTTGAGATTGGCGGGCCGGGGAAACTGCTCATTAAGAATACCGGTATCAGGAAAGCGGGTTCAGGCAGCATGCAGGGGGTGATGAAGTCGTTTGAGCCGGAGACGTTTGATGAACGTTTTGTGTTATTACACCCTATCAGTGGAGAGCCTATTGCTAACCAGCGTTACAAAATTACCCTGCCGGATGGCACGGTGCAGGAAGGGGTAACGGATGTTCAGGGAAAAACGCCGCTATTACAGGGGGTAGTAATGGATGATGTGGTGTTTGAACTTGTGAAAGGACGCTAAGCATATGGATAAAATGATATTACGCGCTGGCGGGATTCTGGGCTTGCTGCTGACCTGCGGTGCTTTATCGGGCTGTATTACGACGTCCGGAATGGCGTTTGGTGCGGCGTCGGGCGGGATGGCGGCCAGAGGTGTGGGCCATGATTTTAAATACTATCTGTTCGACGTGCCGCCGCAGGTGATTTACCGGATAGATGATCACCGGTTTTTCACGCTGGAAAACTATAAGGACTGCGCTCATGGCGG
>NZ_JBGMNJ010000027.1:0-11750 GCF_051336815.1 Pantoea sp. C2G6 | reverse complement strand
TCGTCACCTGGTTGCCCGCGCTCACCTGCGTTTCGGTGTGCGTCAGGCCGCTGCCCTGCTCGCTGCCCTTCGCCTTACTGACGCTGGCGGAGACGCTGATGAACCGTAAGAAGGTCAGGGCGTGGCTGAAGGTTTTTCCGAGCGCGCTGGACCAGACGTGGGAGATGCCCGTTATTATAAGGTGGTAAAGGCGGCTGAAGGGAAGAGCAATCCCAGCCCGGATGGCCGGGATTTGAGCATATACACTTACAGATAAAGACTGTCATCATAAGGCGCATTGGAGAGGGTCTGATCAATCTCATTTTTTGCTTTAATTTCCCATTCGTTATTCATTCTTGCCATAAATGCAATAATCATAGGAAATGCCATACGACGGCCATCTCGCCCAGGTATGCGATGTTCAAGTTCGTATTGGAAAGATATGTTTGATACAAAAGCTGAAGTAATCCAATAAAGTAGTTCATTAAGTGATTTCGTGGTCTTTCTTGAAAACTCGTAACCTCTTTCTGATGAAATATAATTATAAATTTCGTTTTCAAATGAAACGTAAGGAGTTCCATCGTTTGTAGGTGCAGAAAAAAAAGTTACAGAATGAGGTGGACAACCAATTTTCGAAACCAGCTTATCAACTTCTTTCTGAATTCCTTCAATACTCATCAGCATATTAATGAACCTCCCGAATGTATTCATTTTTTATAAGCCAATCAACATTCGCTCTTTCTTGCATATTCGGCAATATCTGAACACCTCCACCAGGTTCACCAAAAGCAGGCGCTATTTTACCTTGCATAACCGGTAATGGTTTGATGACCTCATATTCATGGTATTGCTCGGCTTTTGTATCTGGGGCTAGAGATCTTTCACCATAAGGTGTTCCTTTAGGTGCTAAGAATGACCCGTTAGGTTTTCCATAAAAGCAAAAACCCCGGCCAACTGGCCGGGTTCATCATCTAATCAAAGAACTACTACTTACTGATATATATGGCCTTACACGTATTACGACCTTCATAACAATTCCATTAGTAATTATTTCAGTAAATAGATATTCCCCTGGGTTATCATTTTTTATACTGAACGAACTAACTCCATCGATAGAGTTATGTACAAGTTCATTTCCATCAAGTTTTACGACGTACTGAATCCATCCTTCTACAACACTGAAAGAGAAGTCGATACCAACCCCTTTTTCATCTTTAGCTGTATATAAATAACTTATGTTATCTCGTTCAAAAGAAACTGGCTCACTTTCAAAAAAAGAGAGTAACTCTATCTCATCAGGCTTGTTTTCTATAAACATTATTGAGTTGCTCCATTTTTCGGTATTGTAGTAATAAAGCGATGGTGAACCATCATTCATAACTTCAAAAGTGCTTTCAAACATTGTTGCCTTACCTGAAGGCCCCATAAAGAAAGACTCCCTCACTTCGAAACTGCCATACTGATCAGTATATTTTTTCACAATATTACATGGGTTCTTTGTTGCTGTCGTAAAGTGTTCAGCGAGCATTGCATGTCCACTCACATCATCAGTAACACCTAATCTCTTCATTTCTAATGAAAGTTGATTTGTACGATCTAATGTATGAGGATTTCCAGTTGCTCTTCCAAAGAGATAATCAAATTTTTTCGCATCAACTACAGAATTAGATATTGTCTGTATGGCAAGAGCATCGGGTATTTTCTTACCTGGCAGGAACATACCTGCCAGCATTCCGCCCGTTGCCTCCAATGCAAGCTGGTTACCTTGAGCGGCTTCTTTCATCTGCTCGGCAACCGCTGTCCAGGTATCGCTCTTCATCAACGCAATAACAGTATCTGCCGCTGCTTGGTTCTTACCTGCCAAGTCACTTAGCGCTTTATCGCAGTAACTGTCTCCCGTTGCACAGGCCGCCAATGTCATAGCACCATCAGCAACGTAATCCGCCCCACCTAACGCCGCATCACCGGTATCAGCAAGCGCATTAATAATGCCATTCGCAATCGAAGAGGTTGTACCTTCACCCAGTTTTTCCCTGATCTGATCCTTCAGAGATTCGGCAACCTGCTTAGCTGTAGCACGAGCCTGATCACCGGACAGCGAGTTATTCTCAACGGCAACTGGCTGGAAGAAGCGGGGTTTACGACCGGACAGGCGGTTAAGGTGACGGTGGAGCGCAGGCAGTTGATCATTCAGCTGGCTGAGGAGTGATTGGCAGGTAAAAACACCCGGCCAGACTGGGCCGGGTGTTTTTATTCAGACAGGCATTTTTGCCAGTAATTCGTTAACTTTTTTTGTATCCTCAGGATGCAATTTTAAATACCTTTCACATGCCAGTCGGACATAGTGATAACAGGTTTCTTCACTGACAATGACGGTCTCCGCTTCAGAAGGAGGATAACCTACAGCAAATTCCACACCCTCAAAATGCTCGCTTTCATCGAAGCTGTTCATGTCGGGAAAGTTGCAGTAAGCACCATCTTTATTTAAAGAACCTCCACTAGAAAATAATTCAAGAGCTTCAATAAAATCACCATCCTCGTACATTCTGTCAAAATAGGACGCAGCAATTAAATTGAGCCCGTCATCTAAATCTTGTTGAGTAAATAATTCTTTTATCATGGCTCACCTCAATTAGGATGGAAGTTACGAACTGTTCCAGTCGTTTTATCTACGTAAATTCTAAAACTAACACCATCCGCGGTTACATTTGCCTGACCACTCTTACTCAACATTGCCTCATTGAATCCCTTAGCAGCGGCCTGTTGCCCAAGATCTAATATTTTCTGGTCAGTGAATACATCAGGATCATAGATAGTCTTAGTCTCAACGGTAGTTTTATATTCCCCCGTAAGACTTCCGTCCCGATTCTTGGTTGGAACAAGATATTTTACTTCGGTAATACCCTTCACACCTGTAGGTGTTTCACTGACCACCTTCACATTATATTCTTTCGCTGCCTCATAAAATGCATTTGCATTATTACCATCTGATATCCCATTTTTCTGTGTAAAGCCATCAACGGTTGCCAGATGTTTTGGCTGATCGATTCTGAAACTAATCCCTTCTGGATAAATAATGACACTCTTAGTTAGCACACCTAGCTTACTCACCACTGCCGCACCCAGAACTGGCTTCAGCGAAGAGGCGATCATCTGCATCCCGTCACAGGTCTCGACGTAATTCTCCGCCGTCGCCTTATCAACATTAAGCTGTACCATGGCATAGTTCACCATAGCATCTTTCACCTGCTGCTGATTCTGCGCATCAACGCTGGTGATATTCAGCAGGTTCACTATCTGGCCGTAGGCGTCCGGGTACATATCGCTGACTTTATTATTGTAGTTTCCGGTTTCGTACTCACTTTTCGCGGCGTAAGCCTCAAGCCTTGCAGAAGCGCAACCGGTGACAGGCACAAAATCAACCATCGAAAATTACATATTTTTCAAAATATTACGTTTTTCGGTGACATTTTAACCGTTCAGGCTTCGGCGTTCATGCTACCGCGGTATGCCTTCTTACCACGCTCGTTTTTAGCCTTGATCTGCTCACCGGCTTTGTGCTTCAACGTCGTGCCTTCAGCCTGCGTTTGCGAAATATCACCCAGCTCATTAACGTAAAACTCTAACCGTGGGAGGTTGGGGTTTTATGTATATCAGTTAGGATCTTAAGAACGTTTTTTCCGCGAATTGTACTTGTCGATCATATTAAAAACCATTGTAGCTAATGTAATCGCTGTTCCTGCAATACATCCAAAAATGATAGCTCTCTTTAGCTGCCCATCAGGTATTAAAAAATACCCATTTTTGATATATACAATTAACGATGCTCCAGCCCCAAAAATAAAGCATGCCAGCACGCAAAAAACACAAGAATAAACTAGCAACTTTATATACGCGATCATTTAACACCCTCCTTTTCTTTTCCAGATTGAGAAGGCCCTTGTGGAGCCGGTGTATTTAAGAGATCTTTTGTATATCCACCTAAAAACTCTGTTCCCAGCGAACCTACAGCATCAAATATAAATCCAGGTGCTTCCTTCCCAGTTAATGCATTAACAGCACTTGGTGCATATTTACCAAATCCCCAACCTAACCCAACGCCCCCTGCGGCAATACCAATAGATCCAATATCAACCCCATCGCTAAACACCGCACCACCTGACGCTATGCCCACATTCTGCCAGACACCACGGCCAGGGGCTAATGCACCGGTCACAGCCGCAGAAGCACTCCCCCAGTAATCCCAGGTTTTCTGCTGATTTTCTGGCAAACTCTGATTCTTCTCACTGTTTATATCGAACCACTGGTAAGTTCCATTCGCTATTTCAGCGATGGCTGCACCTGCCACAACTTTACCCACCGAGGCAGCTGGCCCTAAATAAGCCGCCCCTGCTATCAACACACCATCTTTATATCCATTCACGATGACTTTGGTGATATTAGCGCCTTCCGGTAAGTCTCCCTTCGCCAGCTTGTCCAGACCCGCCTGTTTCTGCTCCGGTGTCAGACCATTAGCTTCCGCATACTGGTTCCAGGATTTGACTGCCGCACCGTAGCTGTTCATCCCCGTACCAAAGCTAAGGTTATTGTTCTCAACCGCATTCTTCCCAGCCTGCGCACCCGCCACCGCGCCCGCCGTGCTGTCGCCGGTCACCCCGCCCGCCAGCCCCGCCGCCAGCGTGCCCAGCGCACTTATCGTCTGGCGCTGCTCCTCACTCAGGTCCTTACGGTCAACACCCGGATACATCTGCTGCGCGATGTACTCGCCCATCGCCGCGCCCGACGCCCCCGCCACCGCGCTGTTGCCCGCCGCGTAGGCCGTCACCGCGCCCACTACCGCGTGCGCCATCTGGTATTACCCGTTTTTATCGCAGGGCTAAGGCGTTCACAGCTTGCCTGTGAACAACGAAACGCCTGTCGGGAGCGGGCTGGCGAGGCCCGCAGGCGCTCTGCGCCTCGTGGCAACTCTGCCTGACCGGGTGTTAATTTTGCATGACCGCAACGGACCGGGGCGGGGGCGGAAGCTGGCGGATTGAGGTGTTCAGCAGACCACAGGCCAGACTTGGTAACTGACTGAACGACAGACAAAAAACCCCGGCTCGATGGCCGGGATTTTAAGTTCTAAATTAAAATATTCTCAATTGAACCATCTATTAAATAAACAGAAATCTCATCCTGACCCAATTCAATATGGTCAATACACTCAACAAAGTCAATGCACTTATATTCCTCAAAAGTCTCTTTTGCAATAACAACAACTTCAACCTCACAGACAATAAAAAGATATTTTTCATCAGCCTCAAAATTATAAAAGAAAGACGTTAACTTTAACTGCTTAATTAATTTATTGTTTGCGAGGCAAAAAAACACCACAACCTGATCAAAACCAACAACAATTACATTGTCTAATTTCATAACTGTGGGTTTTATTTCACTTTGCATAGAGAATTTAAAAACCACCACTTCATTACAGCTCACATAATAGTAATAGCGAGCATATTCAATATCATGAAAAATAGAGGGGGTATTTTTATGATAAAAGTCATCTTTTGTAAGGGGGATAATTTTCATCATTTTTTATTACTCGAAATTTTAGGGATTAATGTTGTAATTTTTGGTGTTGCTGACATATTGCCTTCAGGATAAAAGAAACCAATTTGAATAGCTCCTTTATTTGAAAACAGGAATAATTTTAACAACAGTAGTGCCAAGGTTATTCGATTTCTGAGAAACTATTACACCATCACTTGCTGCTTTATTGAACAGATTGGTGAGTGCCTGTTCATTATTTATCCCTAGTGTATTTAGATCTTTTAAATTCTGAGCCGATCTTTCAATATTATGAGGATTACCAGTTGTAACTTTCCCGAAGAAATAATCAAATTTCTTTGGATCGATACTGTAACCTTTTGGTAAAGCTTCATTTGGTACAGGCGGTTTCACCACCTTACCCGGCTGTAATATCTCTATCCCCTTCATTCCTGCCAGCGCAACCACAATGCTCTGTGCCTGCATCACTGAATCATACTGTTTAGCGACTTCATTCCAGCTTTTGCATGAGGATTTAGCTATCGCCGTTATCGCTTGATCCCGGCTGATGCTGCCAGCGTCTAGTCCCTGAAGTATACCTTCAAGATTCGCTACGTCCTGTGGATACAGATCTTTGTAAATCAGCGAGTAGGTGACATTTTCACCGTATTTTTTCAGCGCTGCCTCAGCTGGATCAATCAGCGCACCGCAGGCTCCTCCACCTTTCTGACCATCGGTACAAACTGCTTTTATCGCCTGGTCACGCTCCTTATCAACCCGATTAATTTCAGCCAGTTCTTTCGTTTCAGACGTCGTTAACTCCAGCTTCAGATAGTCGCGCTTCGTCTCCAGCTGTTTCTTTCTGTCAGCTTCTTCATTTCAGAATAGGTTATATATCTTCACCTTATTAGCTGGCTGGTTATAAAGCAAATATCCCGGCTCGGTGGCCGGGATATTTAATGATTAACAGAAGTCTGGATCTATTTTACCCTCGACCTTCAGGATCTCAAGAAAGCGGTTATAAGCAACTTCATCCCGCTCCAATATATCATCCAGCAACTTTTCTTTTATCAAGGCCCAGTGCTGAATGCTCTTCGCATTATTTTCAAAATATATTGCGGTGAAGTCTATTTCTGGATCAATTACAGATACTTGAGTTGCTCTATATGCAAGCAAACCACCATAGTTTTTGGGAAGCCCATAGAAATATGTCTCATCGCCAAACCAATAAATAGCAAAAACATTTATGATAGTCCCATCGGACTCTTTTATTTTCATTTGACCTGCCCTTTGATATTCTCGATCACATCTGCCGGGTTAGAGTTAACCCGCTGAGGAGTATCAATTTTCATGTCGTAAGCTTTACCAGTAATAGAGTTGTACTGATAATGAACGGTGATTGATTCACCCTTAGCATTTTTCTGGGCTACCTGCATTTTTTGGAATCCCGCACTTGTAGGAAAACGAGGATCATTATTCATACCAATCAGCTTTTCGCCTGCTGCCGGATTTTCCTGTACCTGTTTCCATACTATTTGTTCATTCAGATCTCTTGGTACTGGCGACTGTTTACCCGGCTTGGCCGTCGATATTTTCTCCGCCGCACTAATTAGGATCTTGTTATCAATAACCTTCGAAACTTTTCCGACAAGGGATAATGCTTTTTCTGCCGGAATAGACGTCAACAACGCCAGCGCATAATCTTTCGCATCTTCCGCTGACAACACCGCCATTACAGTGTCTGAACCAGGATTATTTTCCAGGATCGCTTTAATAATGTTGGCACTTTCAGGCAGATCGCCTTTCACCATCCGCGCCAGATCGGCCTGCACCTGCTCCGGTGGCAGGTTCTTATCATGGGCATATTGCGCGTAAGACTGTACTGACTGGCCGTAATCCACAAAGCCTTTACCAAAGCTTTCCAGGCCACCCAGCGAGTTATTCTCCACCGCATTCTTCCCTGCCTGCGCACCCGCCAGCCCCGCCGCCAGCGTGCCCAGCGCGCTTATCGTCTGCCGCTGCTCCTCACTCAGGTCCTTACGGTCAACACCCGGATACATCTGCTGCGCGATGTACTCACCCATCGCCGCGCCCGACGCCCCCGCCACCGCGCTGTTGCCCGCCGCGTAGGCCGTCACCGCGCCCACTACCGCGTGCGCCATCAGGTTCGCCTGAACATTGACCGACCCGTCCGGGTTCAGCGTCTGGTTATGAATAACTTCAGCCAGATATGGTGCAGACCCGCCGGTTATGGCCTGTGCCAGGTTGTGCCCCGCCAGACCCTGCACCGCCGCCTGAATGGTGCTGCCGGTACCCCTGCTTCTGGTAGCTGGTAAACGGCAAAATCCCAGCCAGGAAGGGCTGGGATTTAAAAAATATTTCAGTTAACGGATATCAAATATCCAGAACACTAAGCCTGTAGGAACCCCTAATAAACTGATCTTTAAGATCTTAACAACCTCTTCTTTTCCAAAAGGGAATGGTTTATCAAAATCCCAGATTAGCCAGCCTTTTAAAAGATAAGAAAAAATCCCCCCAATCATAAGAACCAGACACATGCCTAAACATAAAAACACTAACAACCATATGGATTTTTTAGATTTATTTATATTCATTTTTTCCTCTGGAGTAAGACTTTTTAAATTATCGCCAACCACACCAGATACAGTAGAATCAATAACATTCGCACTTATTGCAGGTATTGAACTTTGGGGAACAGGTTTAGTTATAGTCCAGACACCTATTGGTACCCATTCATATTGCTTTGATACTGGGTTGAATATTTTATCAGCCTGAACTTTTAAAACGTTACCCGCAGCATAGCCTGCAGAAGCACCAGCCTTACTCAGCAACGCTGCCATAAATGGATCATCACCGCTGATTTCAGCTTGGTAATAACCGCCTGCTGCATTCCAGGCCATCGTTGGGTTATAACCTTTACCTGCCGTAATGGCGCCGATTACCCCAGAGCCGATCACATCTGATAATTTCACTTCACCTGTTGGGCCATATTGTATACCAGCCCCTAATCCGGCACCAACACCCACCGCTATGAGCTGCTCTTTAGTGTTATTAACGGCATTAGTAATTATGGCTTTACCACCCATTATCGCTACCGGCCATGAGGTTGGAGTCATTATCACATCCATAACCCGATCACCTTCCGTGATATTATCCTTAAGGAACTTAAGATCTGAGCCGTTAAGATATTTTACTATCGCAGCCGCGTCGGGATCCTTCAGTTTCTCGCTCATCCTTACCTGATGCTTATGAGCATCCAGAGCGACGTTAGTGTCTGCCTGAATCAGTTCTCCCAGGATACACAGTCTACTCCGCCGCCGGTACAGGCTTCAGCCAGTTCCTTACTGTTTTTATTACTAATATCGATGTATTTCTCAGCAACCTTATTGCAGTCACCGCCTGATGCTTTGCAATCCTGCATTTCCTTATCAAGCTGCCGGGCTTCTGTTTCGCTCAGCCAGTTGTTCTCAACTCATATGCCTTACCAGTTGTTGAGTTGTACTGATAATGAACAGTTATTGTTGAACCATCTGAGAGTTTTTGTTTTGCTTCCATCTTCTGGAATCCGGCTGACACAGAGAAACGAGGATCGTTATTCATGCCATCCAATGTCTTACCAATTGTTGGATTTTCTTTTACCTGATTCCACAAGACCTGCTCATTCAAATCTCTCGGTGCAGTAAATTGTTTGCCCGGCTTGGCCGTCGATATTTTCTCCGCAGCACTAATCAGGATTTTGTTATCAATAACCTTTGCTGCTTTTCCGACAAGTGACAGCACTTTTTCTGCCGGAATCGACGTTAATAACGCCAGTGCATAATCTTTTGCATCTTCCGCTGTCAGAAGCGCCATCACCGTATCTGAGCCGGGATTATTTTCCAGAATAACGCGCTATGGGTAACGCCGGTTACTGACGATGCTGTGTGGCTGGAACTGCTGAACTGCCCTGATGCGGACGTAGCCGCTGATGTTATTCGTGAAGATGGCTCGTTGTATCTGGCCGGGGCCTGGCTGACGGATATCGGTATCAGCGCCACAGGCAGGATTAATGCCTGCTGTGTCAGAACGGCGATTAAGATTACCGCTGGCTGAAGAGCGAGTGGCAGGTAAAAAAATCCCGGCGACTTTGGCCGGGATTTTTAATGATTAATAAAAGTCGGGTTCTATTTGGCCTTCTGCTTTCAGGATCTCAAGGAAGCGTTTATAGGCCGTTTCGTCCAATTCGAGAAGATCATCTAATAGATTCTCTTTGATTAAGGCCCAGTGATAGATACCATGCCCATTATTTTTAAAATAAACACAGCCTCCTTCAATTTCAGGTTCAACAACCGTTACTTCTCTGGCTGAGTAAGCAGATAACCCTCCGTAATTCTTAGGCATTCCTAAAAAATTCACCTCACCGCCAATGAAGTAAATTGCGTATATATCAACAACTTCACCATCACGTTCTTTTATTCTCATTGAACCTGATCCTTTATATTACTGATGACGTCTTGAGGATCGGGTTGAACCCTCTGCGGTGTAGTTATTTTCATATCATATGCCTTACCAGTTGTTGAGTTGTACTGATAATGAACAGTTATTGTTGAACCATCTGAGAGTTTTTGTTTTGCTTCCATCTTCTGGAATCCGGCTGACACAGGGAAACGAGGATCGTTATTCATGCCATCCAATGTCTTACCAATTGTTGGATTTTCTTTTACCTGATTCCACAAGATCTGCTCATTCAAATCTCTCGGTGCAGTAAATTGTTTGCCCGGCTTGGCCGTCGATATTTTCTCCGCAGCACTAATCAGGATTTTGTTATCAATAACCTTTGCTGCTTTTCCGACAAGTGACAGCGCTTTTTCTGCCGGAATCGACGTTAATAACGCCAGTGCATAATCTTTTGCATCTTCCGCTGTCAGAAGCGCCATCACCGTATCTGAGCCGGGATTATTTTCCAGGATCGCTTTAATAATATTGGCACTTTCAGGCAGATCGCCTTTCACCATCCGCGCCAGATCGGCCTGCACCTGCTCCGGTGGCAGGTTCTTATCATGGGCATATTGCGCGTAAGACTGTACTGACTGGCCGTAATCCATCATGCCTTTTCCAAAACCCTCCAGACCACTTAACGCATTGTTTTCCAGCGCATTCTTCCCTGCCTGCGCACCCGCCACCGCGCCCGCCGTGCTGTCGCCGGCCACCCCGCCCGCCAGCCCCGCCGCCAGCGTGCCCAGCGCACTTATCGTCTGGCGCTGCTCCTCTGATAAATCCTTACGGTCAACACCCGGATACATCTGCTGCGCAATGTACTCACCCATCGCCGCGCCCGACGCCGCCGCCACCGCGCTGTTGCCCGCCGCGTAGGCCGTCACCGCGCCCACTACCGCGTGCGCCATCAGGTTCGCCTGGACGTTGACCACCTCTTTGCCGTTCGCGTCCCTGGTGGTGGTCATGCTGTGGATGACCTCCGCCAGGTAAGGCGCCGCCGCCCCGCTGGCCGCCTGCGCCAGGTTGCCGCCCGCCAGCCCCTGCACCGCCGCCGTCGCCGCCTGAATGCCCTGCTGGAAGGCGCTGCCGGTGCCCCAATGCTGCTGCGCGGCTTTGTAGCTGTCGGTTGCCGCCAGTGCCTCATTGTACGCCGCCCACTCTTTCTTGGTGGCATTTTCACCCGGCTCTTTTATGCCTTTTCGGGCCAGCTCTTCCTTACCGGCGTTCGTGGCCCGTATCTGCCCCTCCGTCCGCGCGATGTCCGCCGCCTGGTTCCCTATCTCCCCTATCAGCTGCGCCTCACGCAGCCGGTTCTGCTCTTTTTCCTTGTCGAATATCGGCGACAGCGTCTGGTTCGCGTGCTCCGCGTCGCGGCTCAGGCCGCTCACGTCCTGCGCCTGCTTATCCTGGTCGCGGATAACCAGCGCGCCATCGCTCACCGCCGCCTTCGTCACCGAGCTGTCGCTGCCGCTGTGGTTCGCCCCCGTCAGCAGACCGTTCGCCATGTTCCCGGCAAACTGGCCGCCGATGCTGCCCCCGGTGCTCATCCCCGCGCTCTGGTGCTCCACTTTATAGTCGGCATGGTTTTCGATGTCGCGCCAGCCCAGCGTGCCGGTCTCCAGCCGGTTCCTGTCCGCCGTCGCGGTCGAGCCGATGACCGCCCCGTCGAGCTGCGTATGTTCGCCCACGCTGACGTCAAAGCCGCCTTTGCCCGCGAAGAGTCCGGTCTGCTCCTCCACGCTCTG
>NZ_JBGMNJ010000026.1:0-14677 GCF_051336815.1 Pantoea sp. C2G6 | reverse complement strand
GAAGAGATGGCTGAAATCCGGCAAATGGAAGCCAGAAACAGGCATTAACTGGACACAACGGGCCGTCCCGGGGGAGATTCCATGAGTACAGACTCTTTAGTCCACTTCAGCCACCGCCACCAGCTGCTGGCGGTGAAGGGCTGTGAGGCAGGGCTCGACGTGCTGGCGTTTGAGGGCGACGAGGCCCTGAGCAGGCAGTTCCGCTGACGATATTGATATTCGGGCGCAGGGCGGGAGCGTCACGACGTGGTCGACGCAGGACATGCACATATCGAGCGGCAGGAGGCTGGTGGTGACGGCGCAGGATGAGCTGACGCTGGCGTGCGGCGGAGGGTATATCAGGCTGAAGGGCGGGAACGTTGAGGTCGGGCCGGGCAGTCTGCTCATCAGGAGTGCGGAGATCAGGAAAGGGGGGCCGGGCAGCATGCAGGGGGTGATGAAGTCGTTTGAGCCGGACACTTTTGATGAGAAACTCATCATTAGCTATCCATTTGCGGTAAACCTCTCGCAAACCAGAAATATGACATTCATATGCCAGACGGGAGTGTGTTGTCCGGTATTACCGATAGTCAGGGATATTCATCACTTATAACCTCAAAGGCGGCAGATGGGCTGAAGACCGTCTTAAAAAATAAAAAAAGGAGTCGAGTTATTATGAGTCCGGTTATGAGAGTGTGCTTTATATCTGGTATGTTTTCTCTGAGTGGTTGTGTGGCTGGCCCTTATGGAGGCGGTGTTGCCTTTGTGAATCCTTTTCCGGCAATGAGTAATCAGCAGACAAAACCAGAAAAGAAAAAACAGCAGCCCGTGGTATATGGTCCGCCACAGATAATTTATCGCATTGATAAAGAACGTTACTTCACCCTGGAAGAGTACACGCGCTGTGAAAATGGGAAAACGTTCTATAACAACAAAGCGAAAGGGATTCATACCCAGATAGCCCCCTCTTCCGGTTATTTATTTAAAGGAAGACTATTTTGGTTATCAGGTCGGGATGACTACCTGGCTTTTCCAGTGACAGCCAATGATAACAAGGCAGCCTGTATGGGGTCTGATAAAGGCTGTGTGAATATTATTGCTGTGACAACAGATGGAGGGAAAAAACTGCGCTCAGTGAATTACGGGTCAAATACACAAAACCCAAATGGTGATACGGAAAAATATGATATGTTAGTTACCAATGAAGGCTTTTATATGATTAAATATTATTTTCATGAAAGATCACCGACTGATGCTTATGCTTTGAAGTGGACTTTTAGTCCGGCCACCGAAACATCAAATCCTGCTTATCCTGGAGTTACTGGGCCAATTTATCAACCAGAGCTTTCTTTTGACGTTTCTCAAGTAACTCAAGAAACTATGCAATGTGATCGTAGCTTAGAACCGAAAAACTAGTAGGATGGATTATCAAATGAACAACAAAACTTATCCTACTCGAAAGGTGGAAGTTTTTAAAACAGATAATGGCAACTCATTTTCCTACTCAGTGACGTCACATAAGAACATTAAAAGTTAACGCAGAAGTTCAGCCTCATTTGCAATTGCCTGGGTTGATAGTTTTTGTTCATGGAGTTAACTCTGAGGGAGAATGGTATGATTATGCTGAAGCGTCCTTTGTGATGGCTTGAATCAACGACTAGGATTACTAGATGAAAATTATCGATTGAAAGTGAATGAGTACGATGATCCTTATTAGAACAGCGATCGTACTGAATGGATTATTCCCCTGCGAAAAATAAAAGAAGAAGGCTGTTCTCCAGTCATCCGTTTTTACTGGGGATACCGTGCTGCGGATAATGAAACTGATAAATACGCCATTCCGCTAAAAAATAAGCAGGGTGATAATTATTACCACCTGACGCCTGAACAGCGAAAAAATAAAGGCCCTTTTTACTGGGGAGGCGGTCCGTTCCAGAATGGCTGCAACCAGCTGGTCAGCTTATGGAGTGATAAAGGCTTTGATAACTGGCCTTCCGCACTTGGCATTCCGTTGCCATTCAGTACGCAATTATTAAATGGGGAAAGCGACAGACTTCTTACAGCCGCTCCGCCACGACACTATTATGCTCATGCGGCAGGCCGTCTTGCTAAGTTAACCAAAACTATCCGCGATAAACATCCTGAAGATACGGTGACGGTGCTGTCACACAGCCAGGGGACGATGGTTGCCCTTGCTGCTGCAATCGAAGCTCCGGACGCGCTATTTGTGATGAATTCGCCCTACGCGCTGGATAATGAAATGACGACCTATATTTCATATCCCATGAATGAAATTATCAGTAAAGTACCTATGTTCAGCGACCAACAGATCACAGCACATTGCCAATGAACGAAAATTTTATGAGCAGGGTCGTTGCCTATGATTTGCCCATCGGGTATTGCTGGCATTCCTGGGACCGGGAAAGTCTTGCTGAATTGCGCCATCAGGCAGACTGGTTAGAGAGTGATGATTATTACCTGACCGGCAAACTGACCATCCCGCCAATGCCTGAGATTATTAAAAGAGACGTCGCAAGTGACGCCATAGAAAGAAAAAAGGAAGAACTCAAGAACATTAACCTGGATGAAGCAAAAAACAAATATGATTAATTTATAAGATTAGCAGGGCTGTCAATGAAAGGGTTTTTTCAGGCTTGCTTCCCACTCTCTGATTTTAAATATCCACTGAAAATATTGTTGTTCTGGATGATATTGCCGTATTTTTCAAGCGTAAAAGTGATGACTTATTGGATTTTTTTTAAAAAACAGAGCGCCATTGCATTAATATAAAGCGTCATTGCATTAATATAAAGCTAAGAAGTGAGGTTTATTATCAATGTCGTATAGTTCTGTGGTTTCTGACGTTACAGATGACTCTGGAGTTATGTTGCTCTATGTGTTTTATTTTATCGATAAGGATGATTATCAGTCTGGCTTGAGGAAGGCCGGATGAAATGAAATCAGCCAGACATAATGTCGAGTGTGGCCTGTACTGTTCAAAAAATAGAATTATTTATTGTGATATTCATGAGTAATTCGATTAAAAATGAAGTTTTACGACTGGAAATTTAAAGCTGGCAATAGCATAAGATGAAATAATTATTTCAGGATAATTTTAAGGGTCAATTATGGGAAAGTATGTAGTTGTTTTAGGGGATGCCACCACCCATGGTGGTAAAGTATCGTCAGCGTCCTCAAGTTTTGAACTCTCCGGTAAAAATGCTGCACTCTTGAATGATACCGTTACCTGTCCTGAGCACGGAACCAATAAAATTATTGAGTGTGATATTTCTGTCTATGAAGAAAACGGGCGCGGCATCGTATTACATGGGTGTAAAACAGAGTGCGGTGCGAGTGTCATCGCCAGCATGCAGGATATGGAGGCTGGCTGATGGGATGGTCTTTACCTGAGGTGCCTGATAAGGAGCATACGCAGACCTGGTCACCCTGGATTTGTCTTCTGATTATTATCCTGGATCTTTTCATCGGGGTAGTTGTGGCCCTACTGAAATCCCCGACATCAGGTGCCCCCTCGCTGAGCAGTGGATACTGGTTGCCACTGACGATACAGACACTTGTGGGGATTTGGGCCGTCATCGCGATTTACAGTTTCTGGTGGGAAGTTCAGGCGACCTGGACCTGGAACTGGAACGAGTGGTGCCGGACTATGCGTGTGATATGGCGCAGACGAGCACAACAGCACCTTGTCATCAGCCGTCACGTTTTAATCTCTGCTGACCCAGGACTATTACCTCGTCTTGCTCATGCCGGTGAGGAGGAAGGTGATGAAACACCGGCGTTGACGCTATTACCGGGTGAGCCACTGACACCAGGTATCACACGGTTTGAGCAGCTATCCCGTTATCTTATTTCTCAGATAAAGCCGACACTGTTGGCACGCTGCCCTGCGGGACGACTTCAGGTTGTGATTCAGACCAGTAGTACGGATAAAGATCGGGAATCTCATTCTTTTGACCGTGTATGGGCTGCTGAATCTCTTCCCTGGAAAGCGGAGGTTCAATTCCAGACAAAAGGTTTACCCTTCAGAGACTGGAACCGGGTAGTCGATTCATCAAAGCAACCCATACTGGTTCTGGCAATGCATTACCGTCAACCCGATGATGTGTTGCCTGAGTTTGCCAGTGCGTTGTTGCTGATGCCGTCAATACTGCTGGAGCCCGGTGAGCAAAAAAATGCATTACGTCTGTATCGCGCGATGCCGCTAAATACTCGCGCTCTTACATCAGAACTTGGCGAATTACGTGATATGACACCGCAGCCTGCGGGTAAAAAACATCTTGTCTGGCACAGTGGACTATCAGATGCACCACGTCAGTCAATGAACAGAGTGCTGAATGAACTGTCGCTTTCGCTTTATGACGCGATAGGTACCGGTGGGGTGATTGATTATGACAAAGCCTGCGCGCGATATGGCGATGTTGCCGGATGGGCTTTAATCGCAGCCGCTACCGGTATGGCCGCTTATGGTCCTGACAGCCAGTGGCTGCTGCTGGAAGATGCGAATGAGGCGTGGGCAGTTATGCTGGCAAATAGCGCACCTGTTCCAGAACGACATTATTCTGCTATACCGCCTCCTTTCCCCGGTGGTTCGATTATGGTGGCATTACTTCTCAATGTCGGACTTTACGGCCTGATAATTCAATTTTTTCCTGCTTTAGCACTTTCCTGGTCGGGGATCTTACTTCTCCTCCTGTCACTTGCAGTGACGTTATCCGGAATTGCTTTTGCGCTGCGACGTATTATCGCCCGTCTTCAGCGCCCCTCGTTTATCAAGGCTGCACGACACTCCGGAAAGGAATAACCGGCATGAAAAAGACTTCGTACCTTGTGGGAGCATCGCTACTCATCCTTATTGCCCTGCTGCTGATGCTTTTTGTTTTCACACAGACAACGCTGTCGCCACCAGGAGACAGTGAAAAAGTCTTCTGGTATTCGCTGGCTGCTCTGGTCACGCTGACTGCTCTGTTGTGTTCTGTTATATTTTTTTCATTATCCCGAAAAAATGTCACGTCTCCAGTTACACCTGAAGACGAGACTCTGGTTCATAAAGAACATGCGTCTGACGAATATGATTTTTTGGCACTCAAAAAACATCTCCGTTCCCGCTACAACCTCTTCTGGCGCCGCAAAGTCCGTCTGTTCCTGATCACCGGCGACGATGCCGCTATCGAACAACTGATCCCCGGCCTGCAACAGCAGCAGTGGCTTGAAGGCAACCGCACCGTTCTGATTTACGGCGGCAGTCTGACCGCCGGGCCGGAGCGTGAAAAATACATCGCCCTGCGCAAACTGCGTCGCGGACGTCCACTGGACGGCATTATCCGGGTTGTGCCCCAGGCGTTAAACCTGACGCCACAAATCAGTGACAACGACCTGCGCGGGCTGGAAAAAATCAGCGAACTGCTGCGCTATGCCGCGCCGGTCTGGCTATGGCAGCTGTGCGACAGTGACTGGTCGCAGGCAGGTCGCACGGAACAGGCGACGGGCGCGGCTTTTCCTTTGCGTGCCGGACCTGATGATATTCGCCGGCAGCTGGAGCAACTGCTGCCGGCGCTGCGCAGACAGGGGATGAGCCAGATCACTGAGAACAACGATCACGACTTCCTGCTGCGCCTGGGCCAGCATCTGAAAGAGGGCGGTATCGCCCGCTGGGTTCAGCAGCTGACGCCGTGGCTTGCTCTCTCTCAGCAGCGTGTTCCGCTGCGCGGTCTGATGTTCAGCCTGCCGGAGAACCCATCCGTCTCCGGCACTGCGGAGCAATATGCCACGCCATCACCGCGCCACGCCCTGACTCTGCCGGTGACCTGGCAGGGCATCGTCGATGACGCTTCCCGGATACGCGGCCACCGCGTCGGGATGGCCTGGGAGCAGACGCTGGCCTGGGGCATCCTGACGGTCGCAGGCGTCTGGGGTGCCGGGATGCTGCTCTCTTTTGCGCTGAACTACAGCCAGGTCTCTGCCGTGGCGGCAAAAGCCACCCAGCTGGTGGCGCATCCTGTTCTCTCTGATGATCAGCTGATGGCGTTACATGAGCTGCGCAACGACGCCGGTCGTCTGCAACACCATGTTGAGAACGGGACGCCCTGGTATCAGCGCTTCGGGCTCGATCATAACCCGCAATTGCTCAGTGCGATGCTGCCCTGGTATGGCGTGGCGAACAATCGCCTGATCCGTGACCCGGCTGACGAGGCCCTTAATCAGAAGCTGAGTCTGCTGGTGAACTCAGCCCCCAACAGCGACCAGCGCGCACAGCTGGCGAAGCCGGGCTATGACCAGCTGAAAGCCTGGCTGATGATGTCACGCCCGGACAAAGTGGACGGTGCTTTCTTTGCCCGGACCATGAAGACGGTACAGCCGACCCGGCCAGGCCTCTCTGCCGGCCTGTGGCAGAGCCTCTCCCCGGACCTGTGGGCCTTCTACATCACCGAACTGCCCAGGCAGCCGCAGTGGAAAATTACCCCGGATGCGCAGCTGGTCAGCCAGAGCCGTCAGGTGCTGTTGCAGCAGATTGGCCGCCGCAACGCGGAAAGCACGCTCTATCAGAACATGCTCAGATCGGTGCGCCGCAACTTTGCTGATGTCACGCTGGACGATATGACCAGCGGCACTGACGCCCGGCGGCTCTTCTCCACCGAGGAGGTGGTGCCGGGGATGTTCACCCGCCAGGCCTGGGAGGGGGGCGTTCAGCAGGCCATCGCGAAAGCGGCCAGCTCGCGCCGCGACGAAATCGACTGGGTGCTGAGTGACTCCCGCAAGGCCGTCTCCGCCGATCTGTCGCCGGAAGCGCTGAAAGCCCGCCTGACCGAGCGGTACTTCACTGATTTTGCCAGCAGCTGGCTGGGCTTCCTGAACAGCCTGCGCTGGAACCCGGCGCACAATATAGCCGACGTGACCGACCAGCTGACCCTGATGAGTGATGTCCGTCAGTCACCGCTGATCGCCCTGATGAATACGCTGGCCTGGCAGGGGCAGACCGGGCAGCAGGGGGAAAGGCTGGCCGACTCCATTATCAAATCGGCGAAAGAGCTGGTCGGCAGTCAGGATAAACCGGTTATCGATCAGGGTGCCGCCGGTCCGCAGGGGCCGCTGGATGAGACCTTCGGACCGCTGCTGACGCTGATGGGGAAAAGCAAAGCGAGCAATGTGATGTCAGCCGACAGCACGCTGAGTCTGCAAACCTACCTGACCCGGATCACCCGTGTACGTCTGCGCCTGCAACAGGTGGCCAGTGCGTCCGATCCGCAGGAGATGATGCAGACCCTTGCCCAGACGGTATTCCAGGGCAAGAGCGTGGATCTGACCGATACGCAGCAGTATGGCAGCCTGGTGGCGGCAAGCCTGGGGGAAGAGTGGAGCGGTTTCGGTAACACCCTGTTTGTGGAGCCGCTGACCCAGGCCTGGGAGACGGTGCTGCAACCCTCCGCCGCCAGTCTGAACGATCGCTGGAGCCGCTCGGTGGTGGCGAACTGGCACACCGCTTTTGATGGTCGCTTCCCGTTTGCGGTCAGCCGGAGCGATGCCTCCCTGCCGATGCTGGCCGAATTTATCCGTAAGGACAGCGGCCGTATCGACCGGTTCCTGACCACAGAACTCAACGGTGTGCTGCACAAAGAGGGCAGTCAGTGGGTGCCGGACAGTGCCCACAGCCAGGGCCTGACGTTTAACCCGGCCTTCCTGCGGGCGGTTAACCAGCTGAGCCAGCTGTCGGACATTCTGTTTACCGATGGCAGCCAGGGGATAAGTTTTGAGTTGCAGGCCCGCCCGGCACCGCAGGTGGTGGAGACCCGGCTGACCATCGACGGGCAGCAGCTGCACTACTTTAACCAGCTGGCCGACTGGCAGAGTTTCCGCTGGCCAGGCGATACCTACAAGCCGGGAACGATGCTCACCTGGACCTCCGCCAGCGCCGGTGCGCGCCTGTTCGGGGATTACAGCGGCAACTGGGGGCTGATTCGCTGGCTGGAACAGAGTAAACGCCAGCAGCTTGATCGCAGCCAGTGGATGCTGAGCTTTACCACGCCTGACGGCACCACGTTGCAGTGGGTACTGCGATCGCAGCTGGGCAGCGGACCGCTGGCACTGCTGGCGCTGCGTAACTTTACTCTGCCGGATCAGATATTCAGCGTGGACGCTGCCGCCACCGCGCAGATGATGGCGACGGAAACCAGTAACAGTGACATGGACGGAGTTGAGTGATGACCACACTGCATAATTTAGTCTCAGCCTGCCGGGCGGAAGAAACCCTGCTGTCAGAGCAGGCCCAGGCCCGGATCGAAAGCTGGCATCACTGGCTGGCACCGGTCAGCAGTACGTCGTCCACCGGCGAGGACCCGGGCTATGACGATGATTTCCAGCGTATCCGCGAAGAGGTCAACAAGCTCTCTGGCATCGATACCGGCCTGATCTGCCAGCTGGCGGAAAAGCTGCTGACCGGCGTCGCCAAAGACATCCGCGTTGCCACCTACTACTGCTGGGCCCGCCTGCATCAGGACGGCGAGCCGGGTTTTGCCGAAGGACTGGAGCTGCTGGCGGGGCTGTTGCAGCAGTTTGGCGCGCAGCTTCATCCGCAACGCGAGCGCAGCCGCAAAGCTGCACTGGAGTGGCTGTCCGGCTCACGGCTGCTCGACAGCCTCTCACTCTACCCGGAGGTAGTACGCGAGGATGCGCAACGCACCACCGGGGCGCTATTGCTCATCAGTGCTTCTCTTGAGGCGGAGTCAGACGCGACCCGGCCGGAACTGAATCCCCTGTATGCCGCGCTGGAGTCCCGGCTGATGAAAGCGGGCGGCGTGGATGCGGTGGTGCCGCAGAATGCCGGTGGCAGCGTGCAGCCGTCACACTCCCCGCTCCCCAGCGATAAAGATGTGCCGGTGCTGAATCGCATTACGTCCGGCCAGGATTTACTGGCCCAGGCCCGGACCCTGACCGGCTACCTGCGTGAACAGCCCGACGGCTGGCTGGCGGCACACCGGCTGATGAAGAGCCTGCGCCATGACACCCTGAGCGCCATTCCGGCACCGGATGCCGAAGGGAAAACGCGCATCGAACCGCCGCGGGCTGACCAGCGCGCCATGCTCAAGCGCCTTTACCTGCAACAGAGCTGGTCCGAAATACTGGAGCAGGTGGACAGCACCTTCTCTCGCGGTGCCAATCATCTCTGGCTGGATCTGCAATGGTATACCTGGCAGGCCCTGAAGAAATCGGGTCAGGAGGTGCTGGCCGACATCATTGCCGCCGATCTGAAAGGGCTGCTGCGCCGTCTTACCGGACTGGAAACCCTGGCCTTTAACGACGGCACTCCCTTTGCGGATGAGGTCACGCTCAACTGGATTAATCAGGAGGTGCTGGACGATATGTCCGGCTGGCGTGATGAACCGGTCAATGCGATAAGCCCGGGTGACAATGACATTCTGGCGCTGGAGCCGGAAGCGCTGGAAAAAGCGGACAGCGATGGCCTGGATACCGCCTTCCGCTGGCTTCAGACGCGCCCCGGTACTGACTCCACAAAAGAGAAATGGCTGCTGCGCCTGCTGATGGCCCGCGTGGCAGAGCAGAAAGGGAAAAATGAGCTGGCGCTGCATCTGCTGGGCGAACTCGATGATACCGCGCAGAGCATTACCCTTACGCAGTGGACACCCGGACTGTTGTTTGAAGTGAAGTCACGTCGCCTCCGGCTGTTGCGTATGAGAGCCACCCGCAGTGACAGCGACAAAACCCGGCTCCAGCCGGAAATGGACGCGCTTCTGGCGGGATTGATTGCACTCGACCCGGCGAGCAGCGCGGTGCTGTGCGGGTAACAACCTTTCCCTGTTACCGTTAAAACAAAAATAATCAGGTATTTATGGACGACTTAACCCTGCGTTATTACGACGCTGAAATGCGCTACCTGCTGGAAGCGGGCGAAGAGTTTGCCCGCGCACATCCGGAACAGGCGGCGATGCTCAATCTTGATAAAGCGGGCGCGCGCGACCCCTACGTGGAACGCCTGTTCGAAGGCTTTGCCTTCCTGATGGGCCGACTGCGTGAGAAGCTGGATGACGATCTGCCAGAACTGACCGAAGGGCTGGTCAGCCTGTTGTGGCCCCACTATCTGCGCACCATTCCCTCCATGTCGGTGGTGGAGTTCACCCCCGACTGGCGTGAAATGAAAGAGCAGATGCGTATCGCCCGCGGCTTCGAAGTCCTTTCCCGGCCGATCGGCGAAAAGGGCACCCGCTGCCGCTATACCACCACCAAAGAGATCGCCCTTCAGCCGCTGTCGCTGGAGTCTGCCCGCCTGCTGACCGATGCTGAAGGGCGATCGGTGATCACTCTGCGCGTTAACTGTAGCGAACTGGCGGACTGGAGCCGTATCGATCTCAGCCATATTCCGTTTTACTTCAACGCCGATGCCCCGCTCGCCTGCGCCATGCACGAAGCCTTTACCATGAATGTCGCCCGGATGTGGCTGCGAATGCCTGGCGAGGTGGAGAGCCGGCCGCTGGCCGGACGTTTCACCGCGCTGGGCTTTGGCGATGACGACACCCTCTGGCCGAAGGGCAGCAGCAGCTTCAGCGGCTACCAGCTGCTGCTGGAGTATTTCACCTTCCGCGAGAAGTTTATGTTCACCGGGCTGCGCGGGCTGGAGACGGTCGCGTTCCCGGCTGAGCTGGCCTGGTTTGAAATTGAGGTGGTACTGACCGAGCGCTGGGAACATGATTTCAGCTTTACGGAGAAGCATCTGCGCCTCAACTGCGTCCCGGTGATTAACCTGTTTCCGCTGGAGTCCGACCCGCTGACGCTCAACGCATTGCAGACCGAATATATGCTGCGTCCGATGCGCGTGCAGGATGGTCATACCGAGATTTACGCGGTGGATTCGGTGGTCTCATCGAGCCATCAAACCTACGTGCCGTTTTCGAGCTTCCGGCACAAAGGCGGGATGATGCGCCATGACGCACCGGAATATTACTACCATACCCGGATACGCCGCGGTCCGTCCGGGCTGCATAACACCTGGCTTATCCTCGGCGGAGAAGCCTTTGATAACCATACCCTGCCGGAAAATGAGAGCCTGTCGCTGACGCTGACCGGCACCAACGGTCAGCTGCCGCGCCGCGCGCTGCAAAGCACGGTGCTTGATACCGTGATGAAAACCACCTCGGCCAGCATCGCGGTGCGCAACCTCTGCGCGCCGACGCTGCCCTGTTATCCGCCAGCCCAGGATCGCTTTCACTGGCGGGTACTGAGCCATCTCGGCAGCGGGTTCCTGTCGATGATGGACAATGCCGACGTGCTGCGCGGCACCCTGGCGCTGTATGAGTGGACCGACAGTGAAATGAACCGCCGCCGGCTTGAAGCGATTATCGAGGTGAAACACAGCGAAACGGCGCGCTTTGAGCAGGGCTACCTGGTGCGCGGCGTGCAGATTGAGGTGACGCTCGACAGTCACGGCTTTGCCGGAAAAGGGGACATCTGCCTGTTTGGCGAGATGCTGAGTCGCTTCTTTGCCCTCTACACCGACATCTACCTGTTTAACCGTCTGATTATCATTCTGCAACCGACCGGAGAGCGCCTGGAATGGGAAGAAAAGCACAACCGCCGCATTCCCGGCTGAGCCCGCGGCTGGAGGCTGACCTCAACCGGATCAATTTTTATCGTTTCTGCCAGCTGCTGGAGAAACAGCAGCCGCACAAACCCTTGCTGGGATCAACCAGCCATCCCGCCGATGATCCGGTGCGCTTTGCACCGCATCCGGGGATGGGATTCCCGGCCAGCGAGCTGAAAACGGTTGAGTATGACGAGGAGGATGAGGGCAAACCGCCGGTTATCCGTGCCACCTTTATGGGGCTGTATGGCGTCGATTCACCGCTGCCGACCGCCTATCTTGACGACATTACCCAGCGCCGGGAAGGGCATGAGGCGTTGCAGGGTTTTCTGGATATTTTCAGCCACCGCATCCTGACGCAGTTCTACCGCATCTGGCGTAAATACTCCTATCCGGCCACCTTTGAGCCGGGCGGCAGTGACAGCATTTCGCAGTCGCTGCTGGGGCTGGTGGGACTGGGCATTCCCGGCACCGCCCGGCATATCGCGACGCCGGTGTCGCGCTTTCTGTCGCTGCTCGGTGTGCTGCAACAGCCTGGCAAAACGCAGGAGGGAATGCAGGCGCTGGTCACTCTGCTGGCACCCGATACCCGGGTGCGGGTCAGTCCATACTGCCTGCGACCGGTCGGGATCGCCGAGCCGCTGGGGTTTTACGACGACCGCGATTTCCTGCTGGACAGCAATATCCCGCTGGGCGACGAGGCGATGGATGCCAGCAGTCAGCTGCTGATTGCACTGACTACCGATAACGAGCAGGAAGCGGAGGGCTGGAAACCGGATGGCCTGCTCTATCAGGACTTTCTGGTGATGCTGCGGGTTTATCTGGGCTGGCGTTTCAAAGCAAAAATCACCCTGACGACCCGCACCCGGCTGCTGGCCGCCCCGCCGCTGGGCGAGGGGCCTTTCTGGCTGGGGATGAATGGCGTGCTGGGAGCGGAAGATGACGCGCTGCCGGATGACATTCCGCCGACGTTTACCACCGAACTGGGCCTCTACACCGGACTGGGGCCTGCCACACCACAACAAGGAAACCGACGTGTTACATACAAGTTTGACTAATACCGCACGCTGGCTGTTACCGCTGCTGGCAATCAGCCTGTCCGGCTGCGGCCTCACGCAGAGCGTCAGCGATGGCACCAAATCGGCTTTTACCGCCGTGTTTTACAAGAAAATTAAGGTACTGCATCTGGATTTTACCGCCCGCGAGGCGCTGAACACCGATGCCCGTGAGAATAACTCGCTGTCTGAGTCGGTGGTGGTTCGGGTCTACCAGCTGAAAGACAATAAAACCTTCGACAGAAGTGTCTACCAGCAGCTGCTGAAAGAGGGTGACACCCTTCTCGGGGCTGACCTGCTGGCGAGTCGCGATGTGGTGGTGAAGCCGGGCGGAGACGCGCTGCTCGATATGCCAATGGAGGAGGAGACGAAGTATGTGGCGGTGGTCGGCCTGTTCCGTCATCCCGATATGGTGAAAAACAGCTGGAAGCTGACGATTGATCGTGAAGCGCTCGATCCAGACAAGGCCCGGGTGATTGAGGCCGGGAATAACCATCTGACGCTGCTGCCGCTAAAGGATAAATGATGACACAGTCCTGTACCCCTTCGTTATACGAGATGCTCACGGGCAACTTCAGCGGTGGCCTGGAGCTGGATCAGGTCAGCGAAGAGAACCAGCTGATCCTGTCGGTGCTGGACAATATGCAGCGCATTCTCAACTGCCGGGCCGGCACTCTGGCCCATCTGCCCGACTACGGCCTGCCAGACATGACCAAAATACTGCAAGGCATGCCCGGTACGGCGCATGAGCTGATGGGGACGCTGTCAGCCGTCTTGCTCAAATATGAACCGCGGCTGAAAAAGATTGAGGTGGTGCTGCTTGAGCAGGCGATGCCGGGTGAGCTGCGCTACGCCCTTGATGCTGAACTCAAAGGCGTTGGCCTGGTGCGTTATGGCACGGAGTTCCAGCCCGAAGGACGGGTGCTATTGCGCCATCTGAAGCAGCAGCGCTATCTCGATAATGCGACAGGATTGTAGGCGCCTTTTATTATCGCTACCCAGGACCAGACAGGATCATGTCAGTAAAATCACAATTTCTGCAAAAACTACAGGCCCGGCAAACCAGCCCCGCCCGGTTCACCAGTAAGAGTCAGGCGGATATTGCCACCTTTCGCCTGCGAATGGAGCAGCTTCATGAACAGATGGATGCGTGGCTGGCGGAGACCGGCCTGAGCGGGGAGCGTCTTAGCGCCTCCGTTACCGATCTGCTGGTGGAGAGTGGCGCTTTTGATATTCCCGCTATCCTGGTGCGATACGAAAACCGGGCAATAAAATTTATGCCGATCTTTTTGTACGGTCATGGCGTGACGGGCTGCGCAGAGGCGACGCTCCATGCTGATGGCGCAGTGACCTCTCTGGGCCGCCTGTTTATGCGCGCCGGCCAGATCAGCGACTGGACGTTTATTTCGCTCGAGGGCAGGCCACGACAGCGGTTTGATGAAGAGCGGTTTTTTGAGCTGATCGCCCGCCTGCTGCCTTAGCGGGTGAATACACAAGGAGTGTACGCATGAGCAACGATTTTCCAGTCAGCTTCAGCCACAGCCACCACCTGCTGACGGTGAAGGACTGTGAGGCAGGGCTCGACGTGCTGGCGTTTGAGGGCGACGAGGCCCTGAACAGGCCGTTCCGCTGACGATATTGATATTCAGTACAGGGCGGGAGTGTCACCACCTGGTCGACGCAGGACACGCATATATCGAGCGGCAGGAAGCTGGTGGTGACGGCGCAGGATGAGCTAACGCTGGTGTGCGGCGGCGGGTGATGAAGTCGTTTGAGCCGGAGACGTTTGATAAACGTTTTGTGTTATTACACCACTATCAGTGGAGAGCCCATTGCTAACCAGCGTTACAAAATTACCCTGCCGGATGGCACGGTGCAGGAAGGGGTAACGAATGCTCAGGGAAAACGCCGCTATTGAAGGCAATGGTAATTCGGATCTGAAATTCTGAAAGGAACTCATCATATGGATAAAATGATATTACGCGCTGGCGGGATTCTGGGCGTGCTGCTGACCTGCGGTGCTTTATCGGGCTGT
>NZ_JBGMNJ010000025.1:0-20384 GCF_051336815.1 Pantoea sp. C2G6 | reverse complement strand
CGCGAGGTGGCGTATATTACGCTTTCCTCCTTCAGAGTCAACCTCTTTTTCAGAAGTTTTTCTCCGGCGGGTCAGTTGCCTGAACCTCCCAACACCGCATTCCGTAAACCGGTTTGCCGTGTCAGTGGAGGCGCATTATAGGGAAGGCTTCAGATAGCGCAAGTCCAAATTGGGAATTTCTTTCCAACTGCTCACTTTACAGACAATACGCTGCGTATTTGAGCAAAAACCCCTTAAAACAGCATAAAAAAACGGGCCAGAGGCCCGTTTTTCGCTGCGTGACATTACTGATGTGCGGTAATAACGTCGTTTTCCACATCCATTTCGATGGTTTTGCCTGGAACCAGCTGACCCGAAAGGATCTGCTGCGCCAGCGGGTTCTCGATCTGTTGCTGTATGGCGCGTTTCAGTGGCCGTGCACCATAGACCGGATCGTAACCGTTCTCTGCCAGCAGCTTCAGGGCAGCATCAGAGATGTGCAGCTGATAGCCGCGCTCTTCCAGACGTTTGTACAACCGCTGCAACTGAATCTGCGCAATGGAGGCAATATGTTTCTCCGCCAGCGGATGGAACACCACCACCTCATCAATACGGTTAACGAATTCAGGACGGAAATGATGCCCGACCACACCCATCACAATATCTTTCATTTCCGGGTAACTGAGTTCGCCGAACCGCTCCTGGATTAAATCGGAACCCAGGTTTGAGGTCATAATCACCACGCTGTTGCGGAAATCGACCGTTCTGCCCTGCCCATCCGTCAGACGTCCATCATCCAGCACCTGTAGCAGAATGTTGAAAACATCAGGATGTGCCTTTTCAACTTCGTCCAGCAAAATCACGGAGTAAGGACGGCGACGCACGGCTTCGGTCAGATAACCACCCTCTTCATAGCCGACATAGCCCGGAGGGGCACCCACCAGCCGCGACACCGAATGTTTTTCCATAAACTCTGACATATCGATGCGTACCATTGCGTCATCGCTATCGAACAGGAAGTTAGCCAGCGACTTACACAGTTCTGTTTTACCTACCCCGGTCGGTCCCAGGAACAGGAACGAGCCGATAGGACGGTTAGGATCGGAAAGTCCTGCGCGGCTACGGCGAATCGCGTTCGATACCGCCTCAACCGCTTCATCCTGCCCGATGACCCGGCCATGCAGATCCTGCTCCATGCGCAGTAACTTATCGCGCTCGCCTTCCATCATGCGTGCCACCGGAATACCGGTCCAGCGGGCCAGCACATCGGCAATCTCCACATCCGTGACCCGGTTACGCAGCAGCTTCATGGTTTTGCCTTCAGCCTGGGTCGCCGCGGCCAGCTGTTTTTCCAGCGCAGGAATTTTGCCGTACTGCAATTCAGACATCTGGCCAAGATCGCCCTGACGACGGGCCTGCTCCAGGTTCAGACGCGCCTGCTCAAGTTCAGCCTTGATGTTCTGGGTACCCGAGAGTGACGCCTTCTCGGTTTTCCACTCATCTTCCAGTTCGGCATATTCCCGCTCTTTCTGACTGAGTTCGCTCTCCAGCATCTCAAGACGCTTGATGCTGGCATCATCCGCCTCTTTTTTCAGCGCCTGCTGCTCCAGCTTCAGCTGAATAATACGACGCTCCAGCCGATCCAGTGACTCCGGCTTGGAGTCCATCTGCATACGAATGCTGGATGCCGCCTCATCGATCAGGTCGATCGCTTTATCCGGCAACTGACGGTCAGCAATGTAACGGTGAGAAAGAGTCGCCGCCGCCACGATCGCCGGGTCAGTGATCTGCACATGGTGATGCAGTTCGTAACGCTCTTTCAGGCCACGCAGAATGGCGATGGTATCTTCCACACTTGGCTCAGCCACAAAGACTTTCTGGAAGCGGCGTTCCAGCGCGGCATCTTTTTCAATGTACTGGCGATATTCATCCAGCGTTGTAGCCCCAACGCAGTGCAGTTCACCACGTGCCAGCGCAGGCTTCAGCATGTTACCGGCATCCATCGCCCCGTCCGCTTTACCGGCACCGACCATGGTGTGCAGTTCGTCGATAAACAGAATGACATTACCTTCCTGTTTCGACAGGTCATTCAGCACGCCTTTCAGACGCTCTTCGAATTCACCGCGATATTTGGCACCCGCCACCAGCGCCCCCATATCCAGCGCCAGCACCCGACGACCTTTCAGCCCTTCAGGCACTTCGCCATTGATAATGCGCTGAGCCAGCCCTTCGACAATCGCGGTTTTACCCACGCCAGGCTCACCAATCAGCACCGGGTTGTTTTTGGTCCGGCGTTGCAGAACCTGAATGGTGCGACGAATCTCTTCGTCACGGCCGATGACCGGATCGAGCTTGCCCTTCTCCGCCCGTTCGGTCAGGTCGATGGTGTATTTTTTTAATGCCTGGCGCTGATCTTCAGCCCCCTGATCGTTCACGCTGTCCCCTCCACGCATCTGCTCAATTGCGCTGGTCAGTTTTTCACGGGTTGCGCCTGCCGCCTTAAGCAGGTCGGCCAGTGAGCCACGTGATTCCAGGGCAGCCAGAACAAATAATTCGGATGAAATAAAGTTGTCGTTGCGCTTCTGCGCCAGTTTGTCGCACAGGTTTAATACCCGAACCAGATCGGATGAGGGCTGCACGTCCCCCTCGCTACCTTCCACCTGCGGCAGACGATCGATGGCCTGCTCCACCTGGGTACGCAACGGTGCGACATTAACGCCGGCTGAAGTCAGTAAAGGTGAAACCGATCCGCCTTCCTGGTTCAGCAAAGCGCTCATCAGGTGCAGAGGTTCTATGAATTGGTTGTCGTGTCCCAGAGCCAGGGACTGCGCGTCGGCGAGAGCCAGTTGAAATTTGTTGGTAAGACGATCCAGACGCATAATTCCTCCCATTACAGGTCAAATGCTACTGGAGATTAAATGAGGTCATCCCTCAAAATTTCAAGGTTAATGACCTGAGATTTGAGTAAAAAATACGCTGACTGGACCGTCTTGTGGCGTAAGGTTATAACAGCCAGATCAAAGTTGCCATACGCCCGGTGATTCTATCGCGGCGGAAAGAGAAGAAATCGTCACGCTCTGTGTAGGTGCAGCGGCTGTCAGCACTGACCGAGCTCACCCCTGCAGCGTGCAGGCGCAAACGCGCCAGCTGCCAGATATCGGCGTAATACTTTTCACCCGCCGGACGGAAAGCGTGCGCGGCGCGTGAGTCCTGCGCCATAAAAGCCTGGCGCACTTCCGCGCCGACCTCAAACGCCTCGGGTCCGATGGCGGGCCCGAGCCAGGCATGGATCCGATCCGGCGGCGAACGAAACTGCGCCAGGGTATTTTCCAGCACGCCTGCACACAGGCCACGCCAGCCGGCATGCGCCGCCGCCACCTCGTGGCCATCGTCTGAACAGAACAGCACCGGCAGACAGTCAGCGGTCATAATGGCGCAGACGACGCCCGGTTCGGTGGTGATACAGGCATCCCCCCGCAGCGGAGTCTCACCGGCTGACGACAGGCCCACCACATCAGTAGCATGTACCTGATCCAGCCACTGCGGCATCGCCGGCAAACCCGCTTTTTCCACCAGTAATTGCCGGTTACGCTTCACATCCTCTGGATTATCTCCCACATGTCCACCGAGATTCAGCGCATCCCAGGGAGAGGCACTGATGCCACCCTGTCGCTGCGTTGAGCAGGCGCGAACCCGCGACGGTGCGGGCCATTGAGGAATAATCAGATTCATTACCAATCCAGTTGATCTTTAAATTCTTCGGTATCGGCTTTTAAGGCCGCGATCAAATCAACCATGTCCTGTGGGATCGCCGCATGAAATTCCATTTCAATCCCGCTGATAGGGTGATACAGACGCAACATGGTGGCATGCAGAGCCTGGCGGTCAAAGCCGCGCAAGGTGTTAATGAACGCCTCGGACGCCCCTTTAGGTGGGCGCGGACGGCCACCGTAAAGCGGATCGCCCACCAGCGGATGGTTAATGTGCGACATGTGCACACGGATCTGGTGCGTACGCCCGGTTTCCAGCCGCAACCGCAGACGGGTATGCGCCCGGAAGTGCTCCATGATGCGGTAGTGCGTGACGGCAGGCTTGCCCATTGGATGGACTGCCATATGGGTGCGTTTGGTCGAGTGGCGGCTGATAGGTTCATCAACGGTGCCGCCCGCGGTCATGTTACCAATCGCGACCGCTTCATACTCACGGGTAATTTCGCGCCGTTGCAGCGATTCCACCAGATGCGTCTGAGCCGGAACCGTTTTCGCAACCACCATTAAACCGGTGGTGTCTTTATCCAGGCGGTGTACGATGCCCGCGCGCGGCACATCCATAATCGCAGGATAGTGATGAAGTAAGGCGTTTAAAACCGTACCATCCGGATTACCGGCACCTGGATGAACCACGAAATCGCGAGGTTTGTTGATGACGATAATGTCTTCATCTTCATAAACGATGTCGAGTGGCAGATCCTGCGGTTCCCAGCGCTGTGCCTCCTCGATCTCGGCGTCAATCGCGACCAGCTCGCCGCCCAGCACTTTTTCTTTCGGTTTATCAACCATGACGCCATTGACTGTGACGCGACGATCAAGGATCCACTCTTTTATGCGAGAACGTGAATAATCAGGGAACAATTCCGCCAAAGTTTGATCTAAGCGTTGTCCGAGTTGTGATTCGGATACCGTTGCGGTGAGTTGAACTAGTTGTGCCATATACAGCTTCTTCGTTAACGTTGGGTTTTCACGGCGATGCCGTTTAATATAATGTGCTATCGTACCTGGTCATTACCGGGAGCTATACGGACAGCTTCCGCCATAACATTTGAGGATAATCACTTCGTCATGACGCGCATGAAACATCTGGTGGCTGCTGCCACACTGAGCCTGGCACTTGTTGGTTGTTCCGGCTCAAATGACGCGGTACCGGACAGCCCGCCTTCTGACATCTATGCTACAGCGCAGCAAAAGTTGCAGGACGGTAACTTTAAAGCCGCGATTAAGCAACTGGAAGCGCTGGATAATCGTTATCCATTTGGTCCTTATTCACAGCAGGTACAGCTCGATTTAATCTACGCCTACTATAAAAACGCCGATTTGCCGCTGGCGCAGGCGGCGATTGCTCGCTTTATGCGTCTGAACCCGACTCATCCCAACATCGACTATGTCATGTATATGAAAGGGCTGACGGATATGGCGCTGGATGATTCGGCGTTGCAGGGCTTCTTTGGTATTGACCGCTCTGACCGCGATCCGACGCACGCTCGTGATGCTTTCCGCGACTTCTCTCAGCTGCTGCGCAGTTATCCGAACAGCCAGTATGCGGCTGATGCTCAGAAACGTCTGGTCTACCTGAAAGATCGTCTGGCTAAATATGAGCTTTCAGTGGCGCAATTCTATACTAAGCGTGAGGCCTATGTCGCGGTTGTTAACCGGGTAGAAGGCATGATGCGCGATTACCCGGATACACAGGCGACACACGATGCGCTGCCGTTGATGGAAAATGCCTACCGCAATCTGCAACTCAATGCTGAAGCAGACAAAGTGGCAAAAATTATCGCGGCTAATCAGCACTGATTGATTTGTCCGGCAGTCAGCCACAAAAAAGCAGCCCTGAGAGGCTGCTTTTTTTTGCTCAGAAATCAGGCGGTTTTTAAAAATTGCCCCTGAGCTATCCCATCAAGAGTGCCGTGTTAATCGCTTCGCTTCAAGAGATTTCGGCCACTTTCTCTGCCTTTCTCGCAAATTGTTATGATTGACAAAAAGTGACATTTTTTCGTGATCGAAATCCCACATTCAACGCTTTTTCACGCTATGCTGAAGTTACCCAGACGGAAATGACAGAGAGGTAAGAACGATGATTCTGAACATTACCAGCAAACAAATGGAAATCACCGCGGCTATCCGCAACCATGTTGAAGACCGTCTCGCCAAACTTGAAAAGTGGCAAACCGACCTGATTAATCCCCATATTGTCCTGTCCAAAGAACCCAAAGAATTTGTGGCCGACGCCACCATAAATACGCCCAACGGGACTCTGGTGGCCAGCGCCAAACATGACGATATGTATACCGCCATTAATGACCTGATTGCTAAACTTGAGCGCCAGCTGAACAAGGTTCAGCATAAGTCTGAGGCACGCCGCGCCAGCGCCAGCGTGAAAGACATCATCCCCGCCGATGAGCAATCCTGATCACTTAACGCGCCTCCGGGCGCGTTTTTTATTGACAGCTTTAAATCGCTGCGGTTACTCTCAGGTCACTCTTTTTACGGACAAACACATGAAACATGCCCTGTTTTTCTTCGCTTTCTTTTTTACCTTCCCCTGAACGGGAGGCCATTCGTCGTGTGAAAACGAAAGCGAAGACGAACAACAAAGCCTCCCAACCGGGAGGCTTTTTTATTGGACAGATGACAGGTGAGCCTAATGAACCCCGACAATCCACTGCTCGCGCTGCGCGATAAAATCAGTGCAGTTGATAAAAAACTTCTGACGCTGCTAGCCGAACGCCGTCTGCTGGCGGTGGAGGTTGCTGAGGCGAAACTGGCGACTCACCGCCCGATTCGCGATACAGAACGTGAGCGAGCGCTGCTGGAGAACCTGATTGTGCTGGGCAAAGCGCATAATCTGGATGCCCACTACATCACCCGCCTGTTCCAGCTGGTGATCGAAGATTCGGTGCTGACGCAGCAGGCGCTGCTGCAAAAAAATCTTAACCATCCCCATGCCCATGCGGCCCGCATCGCCTTCCTTGGTCCTAAAGGCTCTTACTCGCACCTGGCTGCGCGGAACTACGCCTCACGCCATTTTGATAATATGGTGGAGTGCGGATGCCTGAAGTTTCACGACATCATCAAGCAGGTGGAAAACGGTGTTGCTGATTACGCCGTCATGCCGATCGAGAACACCAGCTCTGGCTCAATCAATGATGTTTACGATCTGCTGCAACAGACCAGCCTCTCTATCGTCGGAGAGATGACCGTGCCCATCGAGCACTGCGTGCTGGTCAATGGCGCCACCGATTTACAGCAGATAGAGACCGTTTACAGCCATCCGCAGCCCTTCCAGCAGTGCAGCCAGTTCATTAACCGTTTCCCGCACTGGAAAATCGAATATACCGAGAGTACTGCGGCAGCGATGGAGAAAGTGGCGGCGCTCAACTCTCCGAAAGTGGCGGCGCTGGGCAGCGAGGCGGGCGGCGAGCTTTATCAGTTGCAGGTGCTGGAGCGTAATCTGGCGAATCAGCAGCAAAACCACACCCGCTTTATCGTGCTGGCGCGTAAAGCGATTGAGGTCTCCGATCAGGTTCCGGCGAAAACCACGCTGATTATGGCCACCGGTCAGCAGGCGGGTGCGCTGGTTGATGCGCTGCTGGTGCTGCGCCAGCATAACCTGATTATGAGTAAGCTGGAGTCGCGCCCGATTAATGGCAACCCCTGGGAAGAGATGTTCTATATCGATGTGCAGGGCAATCTGCAATCGGAGCGGATGCAGCAGGCGCTGGAGGAATTGCGGACCATGACCCGCTCGCTGAAGGTTCTGGGCTGCTATCCCAGCGAAAATGTGGTGCCAGTGCAACCTGGCGAATAGCAAAAAGGCATCCTTTCGGATGCCTTTTTTATTTAAGGCCGGCTGTCGCTGGCCGATCGCAACAGACTGCGGCTTTCAATCAGGAAGCGTTTGGCGTGATCGCCAAACCACTGTTCCACCCGATTGAAGCTGGTGATAAACGCCTGCTTATCGCCCTGCTCCAGCAGCGCGATGGCTTCGCCAAACCGCTGGTAATAGCGTTTTATCAGCGCCAGATTGCTCTCTGATGACATGATGATGTCGGCATAGAGCTGAGGATCCTGCGCGAATAACCGCCCGACCATCGCCAGTTCAAGCCGGTAGATCGGCGACGAGAGCGCCAGCAGCTGATCCAGATTGACGTTCTCCTCGGCTAAATGCAGACCATAAGCGAAGGTGGCAAAGTGGCGGAGCGCCTGAATGAACGCCATGTTCTGGTCATGCTCAACCGCACTAATCCGATGCAGACGCGCGCCCCAGACCTGAATCTGTTCCAGAAACCACTGATACGCTTCCGGCTGTCGGCCATCGCACCAGACCACCACCTGTTTTGCCAGGCTGCCGCTGTCAGGACCAAACATCGGGTGCAGCCCCAGTACCGGACCGTTATGGGCGGCCAGCATCGCCTGCAAAGGCCGGTTTTTAACTGACGCCAGATCGACCAGAATGCAGTCGTCGGGCAGCGGCGGCAGTTGTGCAATCACCTGCTCAGTTAAGTGAATCGGCACACTGATAATGACCATGCCGGCATCACTGAGCAGCGTCTCCGCCTGCGGCCACTCCTCTTTATCGAGGATTTTTACCGTATAGCCTGACAGTCGCAGCATTTTTTCAAACAGCCGTCCCATCTGTCCGTTACCGCCGACAATCACCACCGGACGCAGTTCAGGACAGAGGGTTTTAAAGCCTTTGTCATTCTCGCTGGTATAGGATTCGCGCATCACCCGACGCAGCACATCCTCAATCAGATCGGGCGGCACACCGAGAGCTTCCGCCTCTTTGCGCCGGGAAGCCAGCATTGACGCTTCCCGTTCAGGCACATAGATAGGCAGACCATAGCGGCTCTTCACCTCGCCAACTTCGGCCACCAGTTCGAGCCGCCTGGCCAGCAGGTCAAGCAGCGCTTTATCAACACTATCAATTTGATCGCGTAACGCGGTCAGTTCAGCCACCATTGCTCTTAAACCTCTTGTGTCAGACGCGCCGACAGCACTCCCCGCAGATCCTGATGCATTTCACGCAGCAGCGTTTCGGTCACTTCCCAGTTGATGCAGGCATCGGTGACGGAAACGCCATACTTCATTTCGCTGCGCGGCTGCTCAGAGGACTGGTTACCTTCATTAATATGGCTTTCCAGCATCAGACCAATGATTGAGCGGTTCCCGTCTTTGATCTGCGCAATAGCGGATTCCGCTACGCCAGGCTGACGGCGATAGTCTTTGTTCGAATTACCATGGCTGCAATCTATCATTAAGGCCGGGCGCAGTCCCGCCTTGAGCATCTCTTTTTCACACTGTTCGACATCTTCAGGACCGTAATTAGGCGCTTTGCCGCCGCGCAGGATCACATGTCCATCCGGGTTGCCGCGAGTCTGCAACAGACAGACCTGGCCCGCCTGGTTAATGCCGACAAAACGGTGCGGCATTGAGGCGGCGCGCATCGCATTGATTGCGGTTCCCAGACTGCCATCGGTGCCATTTTTAAAGCCCACTGGCATGGAGAGACCTGAAGCCATCTCACGGTGAGTCTGTGACTCGGTTGTGCGTGCGCCAATGGCTGACCAGCTGAACAGGTCGCCCAGATATTGTGGGCTGTTAGGATCGAGCGCTTCTGTCGCCAGCGGCAAACCCATTTCCACCAGGTTCACCAGTAATTTACGCGCAATGTGCAGACCCGCTTCCATATCGAACGAGTTATCCATGTAAGGATCGTTGATCAACCCTTTCCAGCCGACGGTGGTACGGGGTTTTTCAAAATAGACGCGCATCACGATATAGAGCTGATCCTTCAGCTGTTCAGAGAGCGTTTGCAGACGACGCGCATAATCCAGTGCCACTTCGGTATCGTGGATTGAACAGGGCCCGCACACCACCAGCAGACGCGGATCGCGGCCAGCAATAATGTCAGAGATGGTCTGGCGGGAGGCCGCCACCTGATCCTGCTGCTGTGCGGTGAGTGGGAATTTGGCTTTCAGCTCTTCAGGCGTGATTAATACCTGTTCATCGGTGATATGCACATTGTTCAGCGCGTCTTGTTGCATGATGGCGATCCTTTTTTACCCGTCGGTCAGGGATTTCAACTGGAGAAGTGCTGTCACTGTATCACATCGAATACATAGTGCAATATTATATGTACACCTTATTGCACAGGATCAAGAGCTGCTGCCAAAAACATAAAATAATTAATATATTTCAGTAATATATAAAAATAGCCACCCATCGACATCGCATTGTTATTGTAATTATAAGTTTACACTCACTGCTGTTGCGTTTCTTTATCCCGCAGGCAGAATGATGAGATTCCTTGCGTCTGACCCCGACAGGTGTTGTTGTGATAAACATCCATCTCCGCCCTTTTGTCCTCAGCGACGTGCCCGCTTTTACCGCTGCCGTTCGCGCCTCACTGGATACTTTGCTCCCCTGGATGGTCTGGGCGCATCATGATTATCAGCCTCACGAAGCGGAAAGCTGGATCCGGTTTACCCACTGGCAGCGATTGAAAGGCGAAGCGGAAGAGTTCGCCATCGTTGACGATAACGACCGTTTACTGGGCGGAGCCGGGCTCCGTTTCGCTCGCGATCCGGGCCAGTTTGCCGCGCTGGGATACTGGGTTCGCAGCGACATGCAGCGTCAGGGCATCGCCAGTCGCGCGGTGACAGAGTTGCTGCCGCTGGGCTTTTCCCGACCAGGCAGCCGGGGCGTTGAAATTCTCGCGGCAGAAAACAATCTGGCCAGCAGAGCGGTGGCTGAAAAGTGTGGCGGCCAGTTTATCGGCTGCCGCTATGGCTTGATCGTATTAAAGGAGGGACCGGTGAATAGCGCCATTTACCACTTTCAGCGAGCGGAAGCCGGTAAAGGGTCGCCATCTAGCAGGCAATAAGATAAAAAAAGGGGCTGGCATCACGCCAACCCCTTGTTTGCTATTAACTTTTAGATGTCGCGTTAGCGATACCTTAGTTAAGACGCTCTTTAATACGAGCAGACTTACCAGTACGCTCACGCAGGTAGTACAGTTTGGCTTTACGCACAGCGCCACGACGTTTGACAGTGATGCTGTCAATGACAGGCGAGTGAGTCTGGAATACACGCTCAACGCCTTCGCCGTTAGAAATTTTGCGAACAGTGAATGCAGAGTGCAGACCGCGGTTACGAATAGCGATAACCACGCCCTCGAATGCCTGCAGACGTTTTTTAGAACCTTCAACGACCCATACTTTCACTTCCACGGAATCACCCGGGCGGAAGGAAGGTACGTCCTGTTTCATCTGCTCTTGTTCAATTTGCTTGATAATGTTGCTCATAATTAAATCTCATATCCTGGGTAAACTGATAGTCGGGGAAGATTACTCTTCCACATCATCGTTTTGTTGCTGATGAAGTTCACGCTTAAACTCATTCAGCAACCTTGCTTGCTCTTCAGTCAGAGCCAGGTTTTCCAGAAGTTCAGGTCTTCTCAGCCAGGTACGGCCTAGCGACTGCTTCAGACGCCAGCGGCGAATATCAGCATGGTTGCCTGACAGCAATACTGCCGGGACTTCCACGCCGTCTAACACTTCAGGTCGGGTATAGTGCGGACAATCCAGCAGACCATCAGAGAATGAATCCTCTTCGGCTGACGCCTGCTTGCCGAGTACGCCGGGAATAAACCGGGCCACTGCGTCAATCATCGTCATCGCTGGCAGTTCCCCGCCACTGAGAACGTAATCGCCAATTGACCATTCTTCATCAATTTCGGACTGGATTACGCGCTCATCAATCCCTTCATAACGGCCACAGACCAGAATTAACTTGTCCCGTGCCGCCAGTTCGCAAACGCCCTGTTGGTCCAGTTTGCGCCCCTGAGGTGAAAGATAGATCACCCTGGCACCCTCACCTGCCGCTGCTTTCGCTGCGGAGATGGCATCCCGTAAGGGTTGTACCATCATCAGCATTCCCGGTCCGCCGCCGTAAGGACGATCATCCACGGTACGGTGCCGGTCGTGCGTGAAGTCACGCGGACTCCAGCTCTGAATGCTGAGCAGACCGTTTTTTACAGCCCGGCCAGTTACCCCGTAATCGGTAATAGCGCGAAACATTTCTGGAAACAGGCTAATAACACCAATCCACATTGTATTCGCCGTTACGTTACCGTTCGATTCGGAGATCAAAAACCAGGATCCCAATCTACCTCAATGATGCCAGTAGAGAGATCGACTTTCCTGATAACCTGTTCATCAAGAAACGGAATTAACCGCTCCTGTACACCGAATGCATCCTTCAGGTTTGCCTTCACGACGAGAACGTCGTTAGATCCGGTCTCCATCATATCGATGACTTTGCCCATCTCGTAGCCTTCAAGGTTAACCACCTGGCAGCCCATAAGGTCTTTCCAGTAGTAGTCACCCTCTTCCAGCGATGGCAACTGCGTCGAGTCAACCTGAATTTCGCAATTGGTTAACTGAGCCGCCGCATCCCGATCGTCAATGCCTTTGACTTTGATGATCAGGTCCTGATTGTGGTGCTTCCAACCTTCCAGTTCGACCTGCTGCCATTTACCGGCGCGCTGGATGAACCAGGGTTGGTAGTTGAAGATGCTTTCAGCGTCTTCAGTGGAGGAAAACACTTTGAGCCAGCCGCGAATACCGTAGGCGGCTCCCATCTTACCCAATACAATCGGGTTAACAGGAGGCTGTGCGGCAAGTTGTCTGCTCATGCTCACCACCGTGACAGATTAAGCTGCTTTCTTAGCTTCTTTGACCAGCGCGTTAACGCGATCAGAAAGCGTTGCGCCCTGGCCAACCCAGTGCTCGATACGGTCCAGATCCAGACGCAGACCTTCAGCCTGACCAGATGCGATCGGGTTGAAGAAACCAACGCGCTCGATGAAACGACCGTTGCGTGCATTGCGGCTGTCAGTAACGACGACCTGATAGAACGGACGCTTTTTAGCGCCGTGACGTGCCAAACGAATTGTTACCATAACATCCTCTTCAGTTAATAAAACACCCGGCCCCCATCGAGGAACGGGGTCCGGGTGCTGTATAAAAAGCCCGAAAATTTTACTCATTTTGGCGCAAAAAGCAACCTAAACCGCGTCCTTTCGGGCTTTTTTGTGGAACGCTTAGCGGCCAGGAAAACCTGGCGGCATCATACCTTTCATGCCGCGCATCATTTTCGCCATACCGCCCTTCTTCATTTTCTTCATCATACGCTGCATGTCGTCGAACTGCTTCAATAAGCGGTTAACGTCCTGCACCTGCATCCCGGAGCCGGTGGCGATGCGGCGCTTGCGCGAGCCTTTGATGATTTCTGGTTTCTCACGCTCTTTGCGCGTCATCGAGTTGATGATGGCTTCCATGCGCACCAGCACTTTGTCATCCATCTGCGACTTCACGTTGTCAGGCAACTGACCCATACCCGGCAGTTTACCCATCAGGCTGGCCATGCCGCCCATGTTGCGCATCTGTTTCAGCTGCTCAAGGAAGTCATTGAGATCGAAACCGTCACCGGTTTTCAGCTTCTTCGCCAGCTTTTCCGCCTGATCGCGGTCAACTTTGCTTTCGATGTCTTCGATCAGTGACAGCACGTCACCCATGCCGAGGATACGCGAGGCGATGCGCTCAGGGTAGAACGGCTCCAGCGCTTCGGTCTTTTCACCGACACCCATAAACTTGATCGGCTTGCCGGTGATATGACGAATCGACAGTGCCGCACCACCGCGGGCATCACCATCCACTTTGGTCAGGATCACTCCGGTCAGCGGCAGCGCTTCGTTAAAGGCTTTGGCGGTGTTTGCCGCATCCTGACCGGTCATGGCGTCGACCACAAACAGGGTTTCTACCGGCTTAATCGCGGCGTGAACCTGTTTGATTTCGTCCATCATCGCTTCGTCAACGTGCAGACGACCAGCGGTATCCACCAGCAGCACATCGTAAAACTTCAGGCGCGCTTCACGCAGCGCATTGTTGACGATGTCGACCGGCTTCTGGCTGAGATCGGATGGACAGAAATCGACACCCACCTGCTGCGCCAGGGTTTCCAGCTGTTTGATTGCCGCCGGACGATAGACGTCGGCAGAAACCACTAAGACTTTCTTTTTGTGCTTCTCACGCAGGAACTTACCGAGCTTGCCGACGCTGGTGGTTTTACCGGCACCCTGCAAACCCGCCATCAGCACCACGGCTGGCGGCTGTGCCGCCAGATCCAGCGCATTGTTCTCTGCGCCCATCGCCGCAACCAGTTCGTTACGGACGATCTTGATAAACTCCTGCCCTGGCGTCAGGCTTTTATTCACATCATGGCCGACCGCGCTCTCTTTCACGCGGTTGATGAAGTCACGCACCACCGGCAGCGCAACGTCAGCCTCCAGCAGTGCCATACGCACTTCACGCAGGGTATCTTTGATGTTCTCTTCAGTCAGCCTTCCGCGGCCGCTGATGTTTCGCAGGGTTTGCGACAAACGATCGGTTAAATTATCAAACATGGTCTCTCACTTAAAAAGATCGCGAGGCGCCTGATCGGCAGAATGCGGCGGATTATAACACGAAGCCTCAGCGATCTCTGCAATTGCCCCTGAGATCGTTTGGAGCCTGCTTCGGCTGGCGCTATACTGCCTTTTTCCTTATCTGACTGAAACCTGAAAGGATCTATGTTCGTTTTCGCGATAGTGGCGCTGTTCGCCTACTCCTTAAGTCTTGCCCTGATCATTCCCAGCCTGCTGAAACGTAACGGTGGCTGGCGGCGAATGGCGATGCTCTCTGCCTGTGTGGCGCTGATAACCCACGCGGTGGCCTTGCAGCAGCGCATATTTGCGGTTGATAGCGGACAGAATTTAAGCCTGCTCAATATTGGTTCGCTGGTCAGTCTGTTGATCTGCGCCATCATGACCATTGTGGCGTCACGCAACCGTGGCTGGCTGCTGCTGCCGATTGTTTACAGCTTCGCGCTGATCAATCTGGCCTTCGCGACCTTTGTCCCCAATGCGTTCATCACCCATCTGGAAACCACGCCGGGTATGATGATCCATATCGGCCTGTCGCTGTTCGCCTATGCGACGCTGATTATCGCGGCGCTCTATGCGTTGCAGCTGGCGTGGATCGATTACCAGTTAAAAAACAAGCGGCTGGCGTTTACGCAGGATATGCCGCCGCTGCTGACCATCGAACGTAAAATGTTTCATATTACCCAGGTCGGCGTGGTGCTGCTTACGCTGGTGCTCTGTACTGGCCTGTTTTATATGCAGAATCTGTTCAGCGCGGAAAACGTCGATAAAGCGGTTCTTTCCATCATTGCCTGGTTTGTTTATATCGTTTTGCTCTGGGGGCACTATCATGAAGGCTGGCGTGGTCGCCGCGTCGTCTGGTTTAACTGTAGCGGTGCGGTGCTGTTAACCATGGCTTACTTCGGCAGTCGCATCTTACAGCACCTGCTGGTCCCTACCTCTCGTTAAAAAGGAAGTTCTGCGTTGGAACATGTTTCAACCACCACGCTGATTATTACGCTGGTCATCATGGTGCTGGTTTCGGCTTATTTCTCGGGTTCTGAAACCGGCATGATGACCCTCAATCGCTATAAACTGCGCCATCAGGCTAAAAATGGCCATCGCGCAGCCCGTCGTGTCGAAAAACTGCTGCGCCGCCCTGACCGTCTGATAAGCCTGGTGCTGATCGGCAATAACCTGGTCAATATCCTCGCTTCCGCCCTGGCCACCATTGTCGGTATCCGTCTGTATGGCGATGCCGGCGTCGCCATTGCTACCGGCGTGCTGACCTTTGTGGTGTTGATTTTTGCCGAGGTGTTACCGAAAACCGTGGCGGCTCTCTATCCCGATAAGGTCGCCTACCCCAGCAGCTGGCTGCTCGGTCCGTTGCAGTACATCATGCTGCCGCTGGTCTGGCTGCTGAATACCATTACCCGGCTGCTGATGCGGATGGTCGGTATCCGCTCTGACGGCTCAGTCAACTCCGCGCTGAGCAAAGAGGAGCTGCGGACCATCGTCTATGAGTCGCGCAGCCTGATGTCCCGTCGTAATCAGGATATGCTGCTGTCAGTGCTCGACCTGGAGAAGGTCAGCGTGGACGACATCATGGTGCCGCGTAATGAAATCGTCGGGATCAACATCAGCGACGACTGGAAGTCAGTGGTGCGTCAGTTAAGCCATTCGCCACACGGTCGCATTGTGCTGTTCCGTGACTCGCTGGATGACTGTGTCGGTATGCTGCGGGTACGTGAAGCCTGGCGCATGATGACCGAGAAAAAAGAGTTCACCAAAGAGATGCTGCTGCGTGCCGCCGATGAGATCTATTACATCCCTGAAGGGACGCCGCTGAACACCCAGCTGGTGAAGTTTCAGCGGAACAAGAAGAAAGCGGGCCTGGTGGTGGATGAGTATGGTGACATCAAAGGGCTGGTGACGATTGAGGACATTCTTGAAGAGATTGTCGGTGATTTTACCACCTCGATGTCGCCGTCGCTGGCAGAAGAAGTGATGCCGCAGAATGATGGTTCCGTGCTGGTTGAAGGCAGCGCGAACGTCCGTGAAATCAATAAGGCGTTTAACTGGTATCTGCCCGAGCAGGAAGCCCGCACGATTAACGGAATGCTGCTGGAAGCGCTGGAAGAGATCCCGGAGATTGGAACGCGCGTGCAGATTGGCCACTACAATATCGATATTCTCGACGTTCAGGACAACATGATTAAACAAGTGCGCATCACGCCGAAGACGCCACTGAAGAAATCGGTCGGTTCCTGAGGCCATAAAAAAACGCCGCATCCTGTTGATTGCGGCGTTTTTTTTAGCGCTTAAGCCCTGACTAGATGTGCAGTTCTTTCAGCTTTTCAGCAGGCAGTTTCAGATCTTCATTGCGGTTAACGCCGATCTCATGCGCCAGTACATTACGGGCGATCTGCTGGGCTTCATCCAGTGAGTGCAGCTTATAGCTGCCACACTGATATTCATTCAGCTCAGGAATCTGATTCTGATCTTTAACCTTCAGAACGTCTTCCATCGCCCCTTTCCACGCTTTCGCTACGCGCTGCTCGTCTGGCGTACCAATCAGGCTCATGTAGAAGCCGGTACGGCAACCCATTGGCGAAATATCGACAATTTCCACGCCGTCGCCATTCAGATGGTTACGCATGAAGCCCGCAAAGAGATGCTCCAGCGTATGAATGCCACGCTCAGTAAGGATGTCGATATTCGGGCGGCAAAAACGCAGGTCAAAGACGGTAATCGTATCGCCATGCGGAGTCTTCATGGTTTTCGCAACGCGGACTGCCGGTGCGCCCATGATGGTGTGATCAACGGTAAAACTATCCAGTAGTGGCATACGTCACCTCCTGTTCTGAGAATTTTTTTAAAACAATGAAACTTTTCTGTTTGGCCAGCGTCTGAATATATGAAAGACGCGCATTTGTTATCATCATCCCTGACAACAGAGATGTTAATTTGGCCACATTGATGTGGCCTTTTTCTTTTCTACCCTTCCCGGCTCGCCAGATACGCTTCAAAATCCAGCTTATCATTCGCCTCCAGCTGCTGCTGTGCCGCAACGGATTCCTGCGCCTGACGGGTGAAGTCCTCTTCGGTCAGTACTTCCAGCGGCTCTTCACACAGCAGATGGCGATACTGTTCAGCCAGCGCCACGCCGGTTCCGGTTACGCCATTCTCCTTCATCGCCTGAAGGATGCGCGCCGAGTAGGTTAGCTCAGGATCATCAAACGACGCTACCAGTTGATCGCAAACCTGCTGATATTCCGTGCTGTCCTGATTGTGGCTGTCTAACACTTCCGCAACCCGACGCAGATCGGCAAACAGGGTTTTACCCACCCCGACCAGCGAATGCTCCGCTTCACCGCAGCCAATGGCGATTTTCTGGTCTGGCTTACGCCCTTCCAGCACCACCCGGTTCCAGTTTTTGCGCGTGCACTGTAACTCTTCGGCGCTCATTTCCGGCGCATCGGCCAGCGTACACCAAATCAGGAACAGGTCGAGGAAGCGCACCTGGTTCTCATCAACCCCGATCGCGGAGAAAGGATTAATATCCAGCGAGCGCACTTCGATATATTCGATGCCACCACGCAGCAGCGCGTCTGAGGGCGCTTCACCCGAGCGGGTGACACGTTTTGGCCGGATTGGCGCGTAGAGTTCATTCTCAATCTGCAACACGTTAGTGTTGAGCTGAAGCCAGTTACCCTCGGCATCTTTGGTGCCCATCTGCGCGAACTCGTCCGATGGCGTTTTGATGGCGCTTTTCAGCGCCGTCACATAGCCTTCCAGCGAGTTAAAGGTGATGCCCAGCGAGCTTTGCGATTTATTGGTATAGCCCAGATCGCTCAGACGCAGCGACGTGGCGTAGGGCAGCCACATCGTGTCTTTGTCGTTGGTTTCAAACGGCAGTGCGCTCTCGCGCCCTTGCAGGAAGCTGGAGCTGATAGCCGGCGATGCGCCAAACAGATAGGGGATCACCCAGCCGAAACGATAGTAGTTACGGATCAGGCGCAGGTAGCCCGCCGAGATGGTCTCTTTGCCACTCTCCTGATCTTTAACATCGGCCCACTCCTGCCAGAATGAGAGCGGCAGTGAGAAGTTGTAATGAATGCCGGAGATGGTCTGCATCAACGCGCCGTAGCGGTTTTTCAGCCCTTCACGATAGAGCGTCTTCATCCGGCCGATATTCGATGTGCCATATTGCGCCAGTTCAATCTTATCCGCATCGGCGATCACGCACGGCATGCTGAAAGGCCACATACGTTCGTCACCCAGTTCACGGGCAACATGGCGGTGAATATCGCGCAGGAAGGCCAGCATGTGATCGATGCTGTGATCCACTGGCGTAATAAATTCCAGTAAGGTTTCCGCAAAATCAGTGGTGATCCAGTCATGTTTCAGCGCCGAACCCAGAGATTCAGGGTGGCCGCTTTTTGCCAGATCGCCATTGGCTTCCACGCGCAATGTTTCACGCTCGATGCCACGACCAATCCCTTTCAGGGCATTGGGATGCGCTTCCAGCCAGGAGAGCGCTTTGGATACGTCCGGGATCACATTAACCTCCCGCTGTGATAATAATTTATTTTTGTTCAGCATAATGTTAACCCTAGCCTCGAATCTGTGCGAATCAATGCCACCATTGCATACCCTGTAAGGTGGCGGTCGCGATAACGATATAACGCAGTGTTTTACCGACAGCGAGAAACAGCGTTGCAGGCAGCCAGGCGAAGCGTAACCAGCCTGCGAGTACGCAGAGCAGATCACCCACCACTGGCAGCCAGCTGAATAACAGTGCCGCAGGTCCCAACCGGTGCAACCACGTCATTGCTGTGTCATGCCATCGCCCCTGACGTTTTAACGGCAGCAAGCGACCAATAAGAATGTTGGTTAAGCCGCCCAAGGTGTTCCCCAGTGATGCGGCCAAAAGCAACCCGTAAACTGATGTCTTTTTTGCAATCAGTAGTGCTATCAGCAGTGCTTCAGAACTTCCTGGCAGGAGCGTCGCGCTTAAAAAACTGCTGCCGAACATGGAGGCGTACGCCACGAGTTCACTCACAGTAAGCGGACATCCACCACATCCATGCCTGCCGCCTTTGCTGCCTGAATGCCAAAGTCGGCATCCTCAAAGACCACACAGCGTGCTGGTGCCACACCCATCAGCTCAGCGCAGCGCAGGAAGGTTTCCGGCTCAGGCTTATGCTGGGCGACATCGTCAGCGCCTACCACGGCAGAGAACAGCTCACGCACACCCAGCTGCGTCAGTAGCGCCTCCGCCATGCTGTGTTCGCTGCCGGTACCGACCGCCATCGGACGACGTCCGTGGTACGCCTTAACCACCTCCATTAAAGGCAGTGGTTTAACGTTTTCCAGCAGCATCGCTTTCACAGCCGCGTTTTTTTCTGCGGCAAGGAGATGAGGATCGTGCGACGACTGGTTCGTTTCGATTATGAACTGTGCCAGCCGCCAGGTTGGTGCGCCATTGAAGCCAACAATCCGTGCTTCATCCAGCGTTAATCCATAACGAGCCAGTACCTGACGCCACGCTTTTCGATGTGTCGGCTCAGTATCAAGAATAGTGCCATCCATATCGAAAATCAGGGCGTCATATTGATCGTAGATTGTCACGCGGGACCTCCAGCAAATGAGCCATTACTTTAGCTTAATGTGCACAGGTTGTCGCCAGGGGGGATGAACAGCAAATGCTTTGAAAGCATTAGCAATTTTTCTTTTCAGATAAAGGTGATCGGACACGACCGGGGATAACGGTACGAATTTGCTGCGTTTTTTTAACAATCTTTACCTGAACAAGCGGCAGCGGACAGGCCGGGAAAAGAGGATGAAATGAGCGGATGTGGGAAATATCATTCTGAACAGCTTAAGACAAGGTGATTAATCAGCAGAGACGATGAGACAGGTTGGGAACGGTACGGATAGAGCGAGAGGAAGATGGGGATGGTGCTTCTGGCGGATGACTCAGTTTGCGCTTCGCGCTGTTGCTGAAGCAACGTTATCCTCCTTAGTGCGGTCTGGGCAACTACTGCGTCTGACACACTGAGGGGGCTTTTACAGTTTGAAGATATGGTGCATCCAGGAGGATTCGAACCTCCGACCGCTCGGTTCGTAGCCGAGTACTCTATCCAGCTGAGCTATGGATG
>NZ_JBGMNJ010000024.1:0-25818 GCF_051336815.1 Pantoea sp. C2G6 | reverse complement strand
GAAGGTCTGCGCTTCGCAATCCGCGAAGGTGGCCGTACCGTTGGCGCGGGTGTTGTTGCTAAAGTTATCGCTTAATTACCGATAACGTTTGACGCAATGCACACGGAAAGGGCATCATTTGATGCCCTTTTTGCACGCTGTTTCATAGAACCTGGCTCATCAGTGATTTTCGATCATAATCATTGCTGAGACAGGCTCTGTTATGCGGCGTTGGATACCGAGTTACGCCCCAAAAGCTCATTCGGTTTGGACGCCTCGCACTGCGGGGCAGAATAGTTTCTGAATTATTGTGGCAGGTTGGTTTATGAGTGCGAATACCGAAGCTCAAGGGAGCGGGCGTGGCCTGGAAGCGGTAAAGTGGGTAGTAGTCGTGTTACTGCTACTTGCAGCGATTGTAGGTAACTACCTCTATCGTGATGTGTCACTGCCACTGCGTGCGTTAGCCGTAGTCGTATTGATTGCAGCGGCTGGCGGCATTGCGCTTTTAACGACCAAAGGCAAAGCGACCGTGGCTTTTGCTCGTGAAGCAAGAACAGAAATGCGCAAGGTTATCTGGCCAACCCGCCAGGAAACACTGCATACCACGTTAATCGTTGCCGCGGTTACCGCCGTGATGTCACTGATTTTGTGGGGGCTGGATGGTATTCTGGTCCGTCTGGTATCGTTTATCACTGGCCTGAGGTTCTGAGATGTCTGAAGCTCCAAAGAAACGCTGGTACGTCGTACAGGCGTTTTCCGGTTTTGAAGGCCGCGTAGCACAGTCGCTGCGCGAGCATATCAAATTGCACAACATGGAAGAGCTGTTTGGCGACGTCATGGTTCCGACTGAAGAAGTCGTGGAGATTCGTGGTGGCCAGCGTCGTAAGAGCGAGCGCAAGTTTTTCCCGGGTTACGTGCTGGTACAGATGGTGATGAATGACGCCAGCTGGCACCTGGTGCGTAGCGTCCCGCGCGTGATGGGATTCATCGGCGGCACCTCGGATCGCCCGGCACCTATCAGCGACAAAGAAGTTGACGCGATCATGAACCGCCTGCAACAGGTGGGTGATAAGCCGCGTCCGAAAACGCTGTTTGAGCCAGGTGAAATGGTCCGCGTTAACGATGGTCCGTTTGCTGACTTTAACGGTGTGGTTGAAGATGTCGATTACGAGAAGAGCCGCCTGACGGTATCCGTTTCCATCTTCGGACGTGCAACACCGGTTGAACTCGACTTCGGTCAGGTGGAGAAGGGTTAATCACTCTCCGCTCACAATTTAGCTGTTGCAGCAGGCGCGAAATTTAACTACAATTTCGCGCCTTTTGTTTTTATGCGCTGGCGACAGCGTATAAATTATTATCACGGGGAGCCTTTACAGGCGCTAAAACCCAATTGAGGAAATATCATGGCTAAGAAAGTCCAAGCCTACGTCAAGCTGCAGGTTGCAGCTGGTATGGCGAACCCAAGTCCACCGGTTGGTCCAGCTCTGGGTCAGCAGGGTGTTAACATCATGGAATTCTGTAAAGCGTTCAACGCGAAGACCGAATCTCTGGAAAAAGGTCTGCCGACTCCAGTTGTTATCACCGTATACAGCGACCGTTCTTTTACCTTTATTACCAAGACACCTCCAGCTGCCGTGCTGCTGAAAAAAGCAGCGGGTATCAAGTCTGGTTCTGGTAAGCCGAACAAAGATAAAGTCGGTAAAGTGACTCGTGCTCAGGTACGTGAAATCGCAGAAACTAAAGCTGCGGACATGACTGGTTCTGACGTTGAAGCGATGACTCGCTCCATCGAAGGTACTGCTCGTTCCATGGGCCTGGTAGTAGAGGACTAAGAAATGGCTAAGCTGACCAAGCGCATGACCGTAATTCGCGACAAAGTTGACGCGACCAAGCAGTACGATATTGCTGAAGCTATTACTCTGCTGAAAGAACTGGCTACCGCCAAGTTCGTTGAAAGTGTTGACGTTGCTGTCAACCTCGGCATTGATGCACGTAAATCTGATCAGAACGTGCGTGGCGCGACCGTTCTGCCACACGGTACTGGTCGTTCAGTACGTGTTGCTGTCTTCTCCCAGGGTGCCAACGCTGAAGCTGCTAAAGCAGCCGGTGCTGAACTGGTAGGTATGGAAGACCTGGCTGAGCAGATCAAGAAAGGCGAAATGAATTTTGACGTTGTTATTGCTTCCCCGGATGCAATGCGCGTTGTTGGCCAGCTGGGCCAGATTCTGGGTCCACGCGGCCTGATGCCTAACCCGAAAGTCGGTACTGTAACCCCTAACGTTGCTGAAGCAGTTAAGAACGCTAAAGCGGGTCAGGTTCGTTATCGTAACGACAAAAACGGCATCATCCACACTACCATTGGTAAAGTGGACTTCGATGCTGACAAACTGAAAGAAAACCTGGAATCTCTGCTGGTTGCGCTGAAAAAAGCGAAACCATCTCAGGCGAAAGGCGTGTACATCAAGAAAGTCAGCATTTCAACCACCATGGGCGCCGGCGTTGCCGTTGACCAGGCTGGTCTGAACGCAACAGCAAACTAATTGCTGCTTGAAACGGGCGAAAAATTCACCTAGAATCTTACGCCCGTTGTTCTGTTATTAGCAGAACAGGACCCAGAAGGTCAGAACCGATTGCTGCGTTTACCGCCTTTCCGTCTGAATCCCCTGCGTCACACAGAATTTAGGTTGGAGCCAGGCCTTATCCTGGCCTCCGTCCAAGACCGCAGGAGCAGCATATCTTCGGATATTCCGCTTAATACCCTGCGTAGACGGTGACAGAACCAAAAGAATTTTTTCTTAGCTGGATTCTGCTCACCGTGTTCGAGCGCTTACTCATCTTCGGGTGAATAAGTGAAGTGAGTTCCGGGGAAATCCTTTCCCGGTCAAATCCAGGAGCAAAAGCTAATGGCATTAAATCTTCAAGACAAACAAGCGATTGTTGCTGAAGTCAGCGAAGTAGCCAAAGGTGCGCTTTCAGCGGTTGTTGCGGATTCCCGTGGCGTTACCGTTGATAAAATGACCGAACTGCGTAAAGCAGGCCGTGAAGCTGGCGTTTACATGCGTGTTGTTCGTAACACCCTGCTGCGCCGCGTCGTTGAAGGAACTCAGTTTGAGTGCCTGAAAGACACGTTTGTTGGTCCGACCCTGATTGCATATTCTATGGAACACCCGGGCGCTGCTGCTCGTCTGTTCAAAGATTTCGCGAAAGCGAATGCAAAATTTGAGGTCAAAGCTGCAGCCTTTGAAGGTGAGCTGATCACGGCGGCTAATATTGACCGTCTGGCAACTCTGCCGACCTACGAAGAAGCACTGGCACGTCTGATGTCGACCATGAAAGAAGCCGCTGCTGGCAAACTGGTCCGCACTCTGGCTGCTGTACGCGACGCGAAAGAAGCGGCTTAAGCCTCTCTTTTTCTCCGTACTTGCTTACGTATAAACTTTTTCTGATTCTTAGGAACAATTGTCATGTCTATCACTAAAGACCAAATTCTGGAAGCTGTTGCAGCGATGTCCGTAATGGAAGTAGTTGAGCTGGTTTCTGCTATGGAAGAAAAATTCGGCGTTTCTGCTGCTGCCGCTGTAGCTGTTGCTGCTGGCCCGGCTGAAGCTGTTGAAGAAAAAACTGAATTCGACGTTATCCTGAAAGCTGTTGGCGCGAACAAAGTAGCAGTTATCAAAGCCGTTCGTACCGCAACTGGTCTGGGCCTGAAAGAAGCCAAAGATCTGGTTGAAGCAACTGGCGTAATCAAAGAAGGCATCAGCAAAGATGACGCAGCTGCACTTGAAGCTGCTCTGAAAGAAGCTGGCGCTGAAGTTGAAGTTAAGTAAGACAGCCTTCGGGTTGCAGTCTGAGTAGTTTTCAGGCTGATGGCTGGTGACTTTTTGGTCACCAGCCTTTTTGCGCTCCAGGGCCTCAATGGGGTTTCACACTGTTTGTCCATTGTTGCTCTTCAATATCTTTCTCTATCGACGACTTAATATACCGCTCTCCTGTGCGGGTTCCCTGCCCTCGCAAAAGCGATGAAATGATTTAAGCGTGATAGAAAGAGGTATTGCACTGCTGCCGCGCAGCCAGTGAATCAAACAAAATCGTGTTGCATGAACTGTCCTGTCAGGACGGACAGCGTGGGTCGACTTGTCAGCTAGCTGAGGAACCCTATGGTTTACTCCTATACCGAGAAAAAACGTATTCGTAAGGATTTTGGTAAACGTCCGCAAGTACTGGACATACCTTATCTCCTTTCCATCCAGCTCGACTCGTTCCAGAAGTTTATCGAGCAAGATCCAGAAGGTCAGTACGGACTGGAAGCTGCATTCCGTTCCGTATTCCCTATTGCGAGCTACAGCGGCAACTCTGAGTTGCAGTATGTGAGCTATCGCTTAGGCGAACCTGTCTTTGACGTGAAAGAGTGTCAGATCCGTGGCGTGACCTATTCGGCACCGCTGCGCGTCAAACTGCGTCTGGTGATCTATGAGCGCGAAGCGCCAGAAGGCACCGTAAAAGACATTAAAGAACAAGAAGTCTACATGGGCGAAATTCCGCTCATGACCGACAACGGTACCTTTGTCATCAATGGTACCGAGCGCGTTATCGTTTCTCAGCTGCACCGTAGTCCTGGCGTGTTCTTTGATAGCGATAAGGGTAAAACCCACTCTTCGGGTAAAGTGCTGTATAACGCACGTATCATCCCTTACCGCGGTTCATGGCTCGACTTTGAGTTTGACCCGAAAGATAACCTGTTCGTCCGTATCGACCGTCGTCGTAAGCTGCCAGCGACCATCATTCTGCGCGCATTACAGTTCACCACGCCTCAAATCCTCGATCTCTTCTTCGAGAAAGTGGTGTTTGAAATCCGTGACAACAAGTTGCAGATGGAGCTGGTACCTGAGCGCCTGCGTGGTGAAACCGCAACCTTCGATATTGAAGCCAACGGCACCGTTTACGTCGAAAAAGGACGTCGCATCACTGCGCGCCATATTCGTCAGCTGGAAAAAGATGGCATTCAGCACATCGAAGTCCCGGTTGAATATATCGCGGGCAAAGTGGTTGCTAAAGATTATATCGATGAGAGCACCGGTGAGCTGATTATTGCAGCGAACATGGAGCTGTCACTGGATCTGCTGGCCAAACTGAGCCAGTCCGGTCACAAGCGCATCGAAACGCTGTTCACCAACGATCTGGACCACGGTCCTTATATCTCTGAGACCCTGCGTGTCGACCCAACCAGCGATCGCCTGAGCGCCCTGGTTGAGATCTACCGTATGATGCGTCCTGGTGAGCCGCCAACGCGCGAAGCGGCAGAGAACCTGTTTGAGAATCTGTTCTTCTCTGAAGATCGTTACGATCTCTCTGCGGTTGGCCGTATGAAGTTCAACCGTTCATTGCTGCGTGATGAAATCGAAGGTTCAGGCATCCTGAGCAAAGAAGACATCATCGAAGTGATGAAAAAACTGATCGACATCCGTAACGGTAAAGGCGAAGTGGACGATATTGACCACCTCGGCAACCGTCGTATTCGTTCAGTGGGTGAAATGGCTGAGAACCAGTTCCGTGTGGGTCTGGTCCGTGTTGAGCGTGCGGTGAAAGAGCGTCTGTCTCTGGGCGACCTCGACACCCTGATGCCACAGGACATGATCAACGCCAAGCCGATTTCGGCCGCGGTGAAAGAGTTCTTTGGTTCCAGCCAGCTCTCTCAGTTTATGGATCAGAACAACCCGCTGTCAGAAATTACGCACAAACGTCGTATTTCTGCCCTTGGCCCAGGCGGTCTGACTCGTGAGCGTGCCGGCTTCGAAGTGCGTGACGTACACCCAACGCACTACGGCCGTGTCTGCCCGATCGAAACCCCTGAAGGTCCGAACATCGGTCTGATCAACTCCCTGTCTGTTTATGCGCAGACCAATGAGTACGGTTTCCTTGAGACGCCTTATCGCCGTGTAATCGACGGTCTGGTATCTGACGAGATTCACTACCTCTCCGCTATCGAAGAGGGTAACTACGTTATCGCTCAGGCGAACGCCTCTCTTGATGAGAATGGCGCGTTTGTTGATGACCTGGTTACCTGCCGTAGCAAAGGCGAATCAAGTCTGTTCAGCCGCGATCAGGTTGACTACATGGACGTTTCCACCCAGCAGGTGGTTTCTGTCGGTGCCTCCCTGATCCCGTTCCTGGAACACGATGACGCCAACCGTGCTCTGATGGGTGCGAACATGCAACGTCAGGCCGTACCTACGCTGCGTGCTGATAAGCCGCTGGTCGGTACCGGTATGGAACGTGCTGTTGCCGTTGACTCCGGTGTGACCGCCGTTGCGAAACGTGGCGGTACCGTACAGTACGTTGACGCATCACGTATCGTTATCAAAGTGAACGAAGACGAAATGCATGCTGGCGAAGCCGGTATCGACATTTACAACCTGACCAAATATACCCGTTCTAACCAGAACACCTGCATCAACCAGATGCCGTGTGTTTCTCTGGGTGAGCCGGTTGAGCGCGGCGACGTGCTGGCAGATGGCCCGTCCACCGACCTGGGTGAACTGGCTCTGGGCCAGAACATGCGTGTCGCGTTCATGCCGTGGAACGGTTACAACTTCGAAGACTCCATCCTGGTCTCCGAGCGCGTGGTTCAGGAAGATCGCTTCACCACAATTCACATCCAGGAACTGGCCTGCGTGTCGCGTGACACCAAGCTGGGGCCGGAAGAGATCACCGCTGATATTCCGAACGTGGGTGAGGCTGCGCTCTCTAAACTGGATGAGTCAGGCATCGTCTACATCGGTGCGGAAGTGACCGGTGGCGACATTCTGGTTGGTAAGGTGACGCCAAAAGGTGAAACCCAGCTGACGCCAGAAGAGAAACTGCTGCGCGCGATCTTCGGTGAAAAAGCCTCTGACGTGAAAGATTCGTCACTGCGCGTACCGAATGGCGTGTCAGGCACCGTGATTGACGTTCAGGTCTTTACCCGCGATGGCGTGGAAAAAGACAAACGTGCGCTGGAAATCGAAGAGATGCAGCTGAAGCAGGCGAAGAAAGACCTGTCTGAAGAGTTGCAGATTCTGGAAGCGGGCCTGTTCAGCCGTATCCAGGCAGTACTGATTTCCGGTGGCGTTGAAGCAGACAAGCTGGACAAGCTGCCGCGCGAGCGCTGGCTGGAGCTGGGTCTGAATGACGAAGCCAAGCAAAACCAGCTGGAGCAGCTGGCAGAGCAGTACGACGAACTGAAGCACGAGTTTGAGAAAAAACTCGAAGGTAAGCGTCGTAAAATCACCCAGGGCGACGATCTGGCACCAGGCGTGCTGAAAATCGTTAAGGTTTATCTGGCCGTTAAACGTCAGATTCAACCGGGTGATAAAATGGCCGGCCGTCACGGTAACAAAGGTGTTATCTCTAAGATCAACCCGATCGAAGATATGCCTTACGATGAAAACGGCACGCCGGTTGACATCGTACTGAACCCGCTGGGCGTACCATCACGTATGAACATCGGTCAGATTCTGGAAACCCACCTGGGTATGGCCGCGAAAGGCATTGGCGAGAAGATCAACGCCATGCTGAAGAAGCAGGAAGAAGTCGCGAAACTGCGTGAGTTCATCCAGCGTGCTTACGACCTGGGCACCGATGTTCGTCAGAAAGTCGACCTGAACACCTTCAGCGACGACGAAGTACTGCGTCTGGCTGAGAACCTGAAGAAAGGTATGCCAATCGCCACTCCGGTGTTTGATGGCGCGAAAGAGAGCGAAATCAAAGAGCTGTTACAGCTCGGCGGCCTGCCTTCTTCCGGTCAGATTACCCTGTTTGACGGCCGTACCGGTGAGCAGTTCGAACGTCAGGTAACCGTTGGCTACATGTACATGCTGAAACTCAACCACCTGGTTGATGACAAGATGCATGCGCGTTCAACCGGTTCCTACAGCCTGGTTACTCAGCAGCCGCTGGGTGGTAAGGCGCAGTTCGGTGGTCAGCGCTTCGGTGAGATGGAAGTATGGGCACTGGAAGCATACGGTGCCGCGTATACCCTACAGGAAATGCTTACCGTTAAGTCTGATGACGTCAACGGTCGTACCAAGATGTATAAAAACATCGTGGACGGCAACCATCAGATGGAACCGGGCATGCCGGAATCCTTCAACGTACTGTTGAAAGAGATTCGCTCGCTGGGTATCAACATCGAGCTGGAAGACGAGTAACCCCCATTTCATGCGGCTTGCCGCCGCCTGAAAGCGCAGGGTTTAAGCGCTCGCAATTGTACTGGTTACGGGGCGTTCAATTTCGGTTGGGCGCCCCCTGAGTCTCACTCCGACGGGAGCTAATCCGTGAAAGACTTACTTAAGTTTCTGAAAGCGCAAACTAAGACCGAAGAGTTTGATGCGATCAAAATTGCGCTGGCTTCGCCAGACATGATCCGTTCCTGGTCTTTTGGTGAAGTGAAAAAGCCAGAAACCATTAACTACCGTACTTTTAAGCCAGAGCGCGATGGTCTGTTCTGTGCCCGTATCTTCGGGCCGGTAAAAGACTATGAGTGCCTGTGCGGTAAGTACAAGCGCCTGAAACACCGTGGTGTGATTTGTGAGAAGTGCGGCGTTGAAGTGACCCAGACTAAAGTACGCCGTGAGCGTATGGGCCACATCGAACTGGCGTCGCCGACCGCGCACATCTGGTTCCTGAAGTCACTGCCATCGCGTATCGGCTTACTGCTGGATATGCCGCTGCGTGACATCGAGCGCGTGCTCTACTTTGAATCTTACGTGGTAATCGAAGGTGGCATGACCAACCTCGAGAAGCGTCAGATCCTGACTGAAGAGCAGTACCTTGACGCGCTGGAAGAGTTCGGTGACGAGTTCGACGCCAAAATGGGCGCCGAAGCGATCCAGGCCCTGTTGAAAAACATGGATCTGGAGCAGGAGTGCGAGCAGCTGCGTGAAGAGCTGAACGAAACCAACTCCGAAACCAAACGTAAAAAACTGACCAAGCGTATCAAGCTGCTGGAAGCGTTCGTGCAATCTGGTAACAAGCCAGAGTGGATGATCCTGACCGTGCTGCCTGTGCTGCCACCGGATCTGCGTCCGCTGGTTCCGCTGGATGGTGGCCGTTTCGCAACGTCGGATCTGAACGATCTCTATCGTCGCGTGATCAACCGTAACAACCGTCTGAAGCGCCTGCTGGATCTGGCTGCGCCAGACATCATCGTGCGCAACGAAAAGCGTATGTTGCAGGAAGCGGTCGATGCGCTGCTGGACAACGGTCGTCGCGGTCGTGCGATCACCGGTTCCAACAAGCGTCCGCTGAAATCGCTGGCTGACATGATCAAAGGTAAGCAGGGTCGTTTCCGTCAGAACCTGCTGGGTAAACGTGTCGACTATTCAGGTCGTTCGGTTATCACCGTAGGTCCATACCTGCGTCTGCATCAGTGCGGTCTGCCGAAGAAAATGGCACTCGAGCTGTTCAAACCGTTCATTTACGGCAAGCTGGAACTGCGTGGCCTGGCCACCACCATCAAAGCCGCGAAGAAAATGGTTGAGCGCGAAGAAGCGGTTGTCTGGGATATCCTCGACGAAGTGATCCGTGAGCACCCGGTTCTGCTGAACCGTGCGCCTACGCTGCACCGTCTGGGTATTCAGGCCTTTGAACCGGTTCTGATCGAAGGTAAAGCGATCCAGCTGCACCCGCTGGTTTGTGCGGCCTATAACGCCGACTTCGATGGTGACCAGATGGCTGTCCACGTACCGCTGACGCTGGAAGCCCAGCTGGAAGCGCGTGCGCTGATGATGTCAACCAACAACATCCTGTCACCTGCGAACGGCGAGCCAATCATCGTTCCTTCTCAGGACGTTGTACTGGGTCTCTACTACATGACCCGTGACTGTGTTAACGCCAAAGGCGAAGGCATGGTGCTGACTGGCCCGAAAGAAGCTGAGCGTGTTTATCGCGCTGGCCTCGCATCGCTGCACGCTCGCGTGAAGGTACGTATTACCGAACACGAGAAAAATGAGCAGGATGAGTGGGTTGCGAAAACCAGCATCATCGATACCACCATTGGTCGCGCCATCCTGTGGATGATCGTGCCAAAAGGTCTGCCTTTCTCCATCGTTAACCAGGCGCTGGGCAAAAAAGCAATCTCCAAAATGCTGAACACCTGTTACCGCATTTTGGGCCTGAAGCCGACCGTTATCTTCGCTGACCAGACCATGTACACCGGTTTCGCTTACGCTGCCCGTTCAGGCGCGTCAGTGGGTATCGACGACATGGTTATCCCAGAGAAGAAAGTGGAAATCATCACCGAAGCGGAAGCGGAAGTGGCTGAGATCCAGGAGCAGTTCCAGTCTGGTCTGGTTACCGCGGGCGAACGTTACAACAAAGTCATCGATATCTGGGCCGCAGCCAACGAACGTGTTGCCAAGGCGATGATGGAAAACCTCTCGACTGAAACCGTGATCAACCGTGACGGCGAAGAAGAGAAACAGGTTTCCTTTAACAGCATCTTTATGATGGCCGACTCCGGTGCGCGTGGTTCTGCTGCACAGATTCGTCAGCTGGCCGGTATGCGTGGTCTGATGGCGAAGCCAGATGGCTCCATCATCGAAACACCGATCACGGCGAACTTCCGTGAAGGGCTGAACGTACTCCAGTACTTCATCTCAACCCACGGTGCGCGTAAAGGTCTGGCGGATACCGCACTGAAAACGGCGAACTCCGGTTATCTGACACGTCGTCTGGTTGACGTTGCACAGGATCTGGTCGTTACCGAAGATGATTGTGGTACCCACGAAGGCATCATGATGACCCCGGTTATCGAAGGTGGTGATGTTAAAGAGCCACTGCGTGAACGTGTACTGGGTCGTGTGACGGCAGAAGACGTGCTGAAGCCTGGCACCGCTGACATTCTGGTTCCGCGTAATACCCTGCTCGATGAGCACTGGTGTGACGTGCTGGAACTGAACTCAGTCGACAGCCTGAAAGTGCGTTCAGTCGTAGGTTGTGAAACCGACTTTGGTGTGTGTGCGCATTGCTACGGTCGCGACCTGGCACGTGGTCACATCATCAACAAAGGTGAAGCGATCGGTGTTATCGCGGCACAGTCCATCGGTGAGCCAGGTACACAGCTGACGATGCGTACGTTCCACATCGGTGGTGCGGCATCACGTGCGGCTGCTGAATCGAGCATTCAGGTGAAGAACAAAGGTACCATCAAGCTGACCAACGCCAAGTCGGTAACGAACTCGGCAGGCAAGCTGGTGATCACCTCGCGTAACGTTGAACTGAAAATGATCGACGAATTTGGTCGTACCAAAGAGAGCTATAAAGTTCCTTACGGTTCTACCATGGCGAAAGGTGATGGTGAGCAGGTTGCCGCGGGCGAAACCGTCGCAAACTGGGATCCGCATACCATGCCGGTTATCACCGAAGTGGGCGGTTTCATTCGCTTCACCGACATGATCGATGGCCAGACCATTACCCGCCAGACAGATGACTTAACCGGTCTCTCCTCGCTGGTGGTGCTGGACAGCGCCGAGCGTACATCAGGCGGTAAAGATCTGCGTCCGGCCCTGAAAATTGTTGATGCCAACGGCAACGACGTTCTGATCCCAGGCACCGATATGCCGGCTCAGTACTTCCTGCCAGGTAAAGCGATTGTTCAGCTGGAAGATGGCGTGAAGATCAGCGCGGGTGACACCCTGGCGCGTGTGCCGCAGGAATCTGGCGGTACCAAAGATATTACCGGTGGTCTGCCACGTGTTGCCGATCTGTTCGAAGCACGTCGTCCGAAAGAGCCAGCAATCCTGGCGGAGATCAGCGGTATCATCTCCTTCGGTAAAGAGACCAAAGGTAAGCGTCGTCTGGTGATTACTCCGCTGGATGGCAGCGAACCGTACGAAGAGATGATTCCGAAATGGCGTCAGCTGAACGTGTTCGAAGGTGAACGTGTTGAGCGCGGTGACGTGGTTTCCGATGGCCCAGAGTCTCCACATGACATTCTGCGTCTGCGTGGCGTGCATGCGGTGACCCGTTATATCACTAACGAAGTGCAGGAAGTTTACCGTCTGCAAGGCGTTAAGATTAACGATAAGCACATCGAAGTCATCGTTCGTCAGATGCTGCGTAAAGCAACCATCATGAGCGCAGGAAGCACCGACTTCCTGGAAGGTGAGCAGGCTGAATTCTCTCGCATCAAGATCTCTAACCGTGATCTGGAAGCGAACGGAAAAGTCGGCGCAACCTTCATGCGTGACCTGCTGGGTATTACCAAAGCGTCACTGGCAACCGAGTCGTTCATCTCTGCTGCATCGTTCCAGGAGACGACCCGTGTCCTGACCGAAGCCGCAGTCGCAGGCAAGCGTGACGAACTGCGCGGCCTGAAAGAGAACGTCATCGTGGGTCGTCTGATCCCGGCCGGTACTGGTTATGCTTACCATCAGGATCGTATGCGCCGTAAAGCGGCAGGCGAAGTTCCGGCAGCACCTCAGGTGACTGCGGATGAAGCCTCAGCCAGCCTGGCCGAACTGTTAAACGCCGGTCTCGGCGGTAGCAAAGACGATTAATCGTCGTCAGCCAGATAAAAACCCTGCTTCGGCAGGGTTTTTTTTTGGTCTGAACTCAGATCTTCCACTCATCGCGGCGCATACCAATATCTTTTAACTGCGCGTCGCTCAGCTTCGCCAGGATAGTGCGGGTCTCCCGCCGCCGCTGCCAGCGTTGATAGCTGCGCCACAGCAAGCGAAGCAGATGGTAAGGCGTGACTGCAAAAGGTTTAGCTGCGCGATTTTCATCATATCCCATGATAGTGCCCTCAATGATTTGCCTGAGCACCATTCTCAGCGGAGCGCTCTGTATGATACAGACGCAAAAATCACTTTTATTTAACATACAGATTGCGGCTGGTGGGATCTGAATGGTAAAAACAGGGGATGACTGTACTGGTCAAATATCAATCTATGCGGAGCAGGGAATACGATGACCCGATATGAACATCTGGCGACACTGCTGGCCCAGCGTATTGAACAGGGGTTATATCGCAGCGGTGAGCGCCTGCCCTCCGTGCGTAGCCTGAGTGCTGAGCATGGCGTCAGCATCAGTACGGTACAGCAGGCTTATCATCTGCTGGAAGAGAAGCAGATGATTATCCCGCAGTCGCGTTCAGGCTATTTCGTGGCGTCACGCAAGGCGACACCGCCGATACCGGCACTGACGCGCCCGGCGCAGCGGCCGGTTGAGGTCACGCAATGGGATGCGGTACTGGCGCTGATCAACAGTCGTCAGGCCGATGATGTGTTGCAGATGGGCAGCGGCATGCCTGATCTGACCCAGCCGACGCTGAAGCCGCTGTGGAAGGCTTTCAGCCGCCAGGCGCAGAAGCAGGAAACGGCACTGCTGAATTATGACAACCTCTATGGTGTGCTGGCGCTGCGTCAACAGGTGGCACGGCTGGCGATTGATAGCGGCTGCCAGCTCACCGCCGATGAGATCGTCATTACCACCGGCTGCCACGAGGCGCTGTCTGTCTCAGTGCGCGCGGTGTGCGAGCCGGGCGATATTATCGCCGTAGAGTCACCCTCGTTTCATGGCATTATGCAAACCCTGCGCGGCTTTGGCATTCGGGCCATTGAGATCCCCACGGACGCAGTGACCGGTATCAGCCTCGAAGCGCTGGAGCTGGCTTTTGATCAATGGCCGATCAAAGCGGTGGTGGTGGTGCCGAACTGTAACAACCCGCTGGGTTTTATCATGCCGGAACCGCGCAAACGGGCCTTGCTGACGCTGGCACAGCGTTTTGATGCGGCGATCATTGAAGATGATGTTTATGGCGAATTAGCCTGGGAGTATCCCCGTCCCCCCACCATTAAAGCGCTGGATCTCGATGGCCGGGTACTGCTGTGCAGCTCCTTTTCAAAAACCCTGGCACCCGGTTTGCGTGTCGGCTGGGTTGCGCCGGGTCGTTATCGCGACCGCGTGCTGCACATGAAATATATCGTCACCGGTTCCACCGCCACGCAGCCGCAGCATGCGGTCTCAGAATTTATCCGCCAGGGCCATTATCAGCCTCATCTGCGCCGGATGCGGCAAATCTATCACCGCAACTATGAGGCCTTCAGCTGCTGGGTGCGGCACTATTTCCCCTGTGGCATCTGCGTCTCCCGTCCGCAGGGCGGCTTTCTGATGTGGATAGAGCTGCCCGAAGCCTTTGATGCCGTGCGGCTGAATCGCGAACTGCTTGAATCAAATATTCAGATTGCGGTGGGATCGCTGTTTTCAGCATCGGGTAAATACCGTAACTGTCTGCGTCTGAACTATGCGTTGCCGATCAATGACCAGACTGAGCAGGCGCTGGCGCAGGTGGGGGCGGCCGTTGAGCGGGCCATGCTCTCATGCCAGCATGATTCGTCTGCGTCAGCCTCTCACCGGTTAAATCGGGAAAGGCAGGGCCAGCAAGAGGAGGAAACTGGCCCTGGTCAGATAACCTTAACCTGACGCAGGCCACGTTAAGGTTTCCGGTCGCGGCGCGCCAGCTCCAGACGTCAGGGCTGCGCGCCGCCTTCCCAGATTATTTCTGGCTTTGCATCTGTTGCATGGCCTGTGCGGAAGGGGTTCCAGAAAACCCTATTACTGGCGGTCGGGTTCGGCCAGCGCCAGCAGGGTACGTGTTGCTTCACGCCAGTCATCCGCCTGGGTAATCGCACTCACCACCGCAATACTGCCCACGCCGGTTGCCAGCACCTCCGGCGTTCGCGCAAGGGTGATGCCGCCAATCGCCACGGTGGGGATATGCGTCAGCCGTGTCAGGTGGCGCTTCAGTTCTGCTAAGCCCTGCGGAGCGGAAGGCATCTCTTTGGTCTGCGTGGGAAAAATATGACCCAGTGCGATGTAAGAGGGCTGAATAGCCAGCGCCCGCTCCAGTTCCGCATCATCGTGGGTGGAGATCCCCAGGCGTAATCCCGCCTGATAAATCGCGTCCAGATTGGCGACATCCAGATCCTCCTGACCCAGATGCACACCATACGCCTGATGCTTAATCGCCAGCTGCCAGTAGTCATTAATAAACAACCGCGCGTCGTAGCGTCTGCCGAGCGCTATCGCCCGCACAATGGCCGGTTCAGCCCGCTCATCGGGCTGATCTTTGATGCGCAGTTGCAGAGTGCGAACGCCAGCCTCTAACAGACGTTCAATCCACTCCGGGCTATCAACCACCGGATAAAGCCCGAGGCGGGGTGCGGTAGCGGGGAATGCGGGCATGGTTACTCCTTCTCAAGGGTGTCGGCGGGGTGATAAAGCTCACCGCCGCGGCTGCGGAAATTATCTGACATCTGTGTCATACCCACTTCAACGTACTGCGTAACGGCTTCCTGACGGGCGGCGAAGTCGCGCACCTCCTGGGAAATTTTCATTGAGCAGAATTTAGGACCGCACATCGAACAGAAGTGGGCGACCTTGCCTGACTCCTGCGGCAGGGTTTCGTCATGCATCGCGCGGGCCGTCTGTGGATCGAGCGCCAGATTAAACTGATCTTCCCAGCGGAATTCAAAGCGCGCTTTTGACATCGCGTTATCCCGGATCTGCGCGCCGGGATGGCCTTTCGCCAGATCGGCGGCATGGGCCGCAATTTTGTAGGTGATCAATCCCTGCTTCACATCCTCTTTATTCGGCAGGCCCAGGTGCTCTTTGGGGGTGACGTAGCAGAGCATGGCGCAGCCAAACCAGCCAATCATCGCCGCCCCGATACCTGAGGTAATGTGGTCATAGCCGGGCGCGATGTCGGTCGTCAGCGGGCCCAGGGTATAGAAGGGGGCTTCAGCGCACTGTTCGAGCTGCTCGGTCATGTTGCGGCGGATCATATGCATCGGCACGTGTCCCGGACCTTCAATCATCACCTGCACGTCATACTCCCAGGCAATCCGGGTCAGCTCGCCCAGGGTGCGCAGTTCGGCAAACTGCGCCTCGTCGTTCGCATCCTGAATGGAGCCGGGCCGTAAGCCGTCACCCAGCGACAGCGATACATCATAAGCGGCGCAGATCTCGCAGATTTCACGGAAATGCTGATAAAGAAAACTCTCCTGATGATGGGACAGACACCATTTTGCCATGATCGATCCGCCGCGTGAGACAATCCCGGTCAGTCGTCTGGCCGTCATCGGGACATAACGCAGCAGTACGCCGGCGTGGATGGTGAAGTAATCGACCCCCTGTTCCGCCTGCTCCAGCAGCGTGTCCCGGAAAACGTCCCAGTTCAGCGCCTCGGCCACGCCGTTAACTTTCTCCAGCGCCTGATAAATTGGCACCGTGCCGATCGGCACCGGACTGTTGCGCAAAATCCATTCGCGCGTTTCATGAATATTGCGGCCGGTAGAGAGATCCATCACCGTGTCGGCACCCCAGCGCGTCGACCAGACCAGCTTTTCTACCTCCTCCTCAATGGATGACGTCACCGCCGAATTGCCAATGTTGGCGTTGACCTTGACCAGGAAGTTGCGGCCTATAATCATCGGCTCCGATTCAGGATGATTGATATTGGCCGGAATGATGGCGCGACCGGCTGCGACCTCCTGACGGACGAACTCGGGCGTAATATTCTCCGGCAGATGGGCGCCAAAACTGTGGCCCGGATGCTGTTGCAGCAGAACCTCACTGCGGATGCGCTCCCGCCCCATATTCTCCCGCAGGGCGATAAACTCCATCTCCGGGGTAATGACGCCCTGACGGGCATAGTGCAACTGGGTGACGCAGCGACCTGCACGCGCCCGACGCGGTACGGGCAGCGGATCGAAGCGCAGAGAGTCAAGCGCTTCGTCGGCCAGCCGCTGCCGGGTATAGCCGGAGCTGTTTTGCGGCAGCCATTCGCTGTCGTCACGTTCAGCGATCCAGCGCGCCCGCACTTTTTCCAGACCGCGATGGAGATCGATCGTTGCCGCGGGATCGCCATAGGCGCCCGCGGTGTCATAGACCGGCACCGCTTCATTTTGCTCATAGTGAGGCTGTTCTTTGCTGCCGCCAGTGTGGGTCGGGGTTAGCGTGATCTCCCGCATCGGAACGCGAATATCGTCCCGGCTGCCGTGGATCCAGATGCGACGGGATTGCGGAAATGCACTGCCGCTTCGCAGAGAATCGATAAATCCCTGCGCCTGGGCACGTTGTTCGCGACGGGTCATTTTTGAGTCAGACATAGCAATCTTCCTGTTAAAGGGGAACGTTGCTTGTCCGGAGTTCGGAAGGAGTAACAGTACAGAAGGCATCAGAATGCTGGTGCACTGAGAAGATTTACTCTTGTTCCCTTCGCAGGTTCTAACCTGATCAGGTTCCGCGGATCCCGAATGAACGGTCTCAGCCCGGCAGGGCACTCCGACAAGAATCTGTTTTTACGCCTGGCTCTGAGTCACAACAGCTTCAGGCGTAAAAACGTTAATAGCATAGCGTGAATAAAAAAGGTTCTTTGGCTGCTCACCTCAGAACCTGTTCAGCATAAAAGGGCTGCGAAATAAACTCAACCCGATTATCCAGCAGGGCGGTTAAGCCGGACGGGCAATCTGGCTGTCATTGGCCACCGGCGGGGGGGCGAGCTGGTTATCCCATGCCAGCTGGATCAGCTTATCTTCCAGCGTAAAACGCGCTTCCAGCACTTCACCCACTTCGGACAGCGCCTGCTGAAAGGTCATGCAGTTCTCATCGTCGATAGCCTGCTGGAGATGGCCGTCATACAGCTGCATCAGCCGCTCCGTGTTGGCTTCCAGCGGTGGATAGATCTGTGCAGCCGCAATCATCGGACTGTCACCACTCATCTCACTGATCACCCGCTCATAAATGCTGAAGTGACCGGCGGAGAGGTAATCCACCAGGCCGTGACAGAAGTTATCCAGCGCCTGTTCATCCAGACGGGTCAGGGCTTCTTTATTGGGTTTCAGGCCGACCAGGTGGTAATAGGTCACCAGCAGCTGACGACGGGCTTCAAGCCACGAATCGACCAGTTCATTGCTGCCACCTACGCGTTCAGCCAGGACGTCTAACTGGTTAAGCATATCTAACTCCATGTGAGTTATAGTTGTTCATCTACACACTTAACATCAGGGCTTCAGCGTGCGATTTGACGCTAAGGATGACGAAATAAATGCAATGCGAAATCTCAAGCGTAGACGCTGGATGGTGGATTGTCAGCCATGAACAGAAACTTTGGTTGCCGCAGGGTGATTTACCCCACGGAAAAGCCGAAAAATTTGGTTTAGCGGGCAGTAAAGCTCGCCTCATTGGTGAGTGGCAGGGGGAAAAGGTCTGGCTGATTTGTGAGCCGCGTTCTGAAGATATCTATTCAGTACGCCAGCTGATCGATCAGGAGCCGGGACTGTTTCAGCTGGTGGGGCGCGGCGTGCAGCTGGCGGAATTTTATCGCTCTCATCGCTGGTGCGGCTATTGCGGCCACGAGATGCACCACAGCAAGCATGAATTTGCCTGTCTGTGCAGCCATTGCCGCGAACGTTACTACCCGCAGATTGCGCCCTGCATCATCGTCGCTATCCGTCGCGGTGACGAAATCCTGCTGGCGAACCACGCCCGTCATCGTAACAAGGTCTACACCGTGCTGGCGGGCTTTGTTGAGGTCGGCGAGACGCTGGAGCAGGCGGTCGCCCGTGAAGTGATGGAAGAGAGCAACATCCGCGTCAAAAATGTCCGTTATGTCACTTCACAGCCGTGGCCTTTCCCGCAATCGCTGATGACCGCCTTTATGGCGGAGTATGACAGCGGCGATCTGCAACACGATGGCAAAGAGCTGCTGGACGCCGCCTGGTTCCGCTTTGACGCTCTGCCGCTGTTGCCTCCGCCGGGCACCGTGGCGCGCCGCCTGATTGAAGATACCGTCGCCCTGTGCCGCGCCGAAGTGTGAAAGTGCTACACTACACGCCTGTCATAGAGAGAGTGTTGAGATGAGTGAACTGAAGAACGATCGTTATTTGCGTGCCCTGCTGCGTCAGCCGGTAGATGTCACGCCGGTGTGGATGATGCGACAAGCCGGGCGCTATTTGCCGGAGTACAAAGCGACACGCGCCCAGGCGGGTGATTTTATGTCGCTGTGTAAAAACGCCGAACTGGCCTGTGAAGTCACCCTGCAACCGCTGCGTCGCTATCCGCTGGATGCCGCTATCCTCTTCAGTGACATCCTGACCATCCCCGATGCGATGGGGCTGGGCCTCTATTTCGAAACGGGCGAAGGCCCGCGCTTCTCTAACCCCGTGACCTGCCGTGCAGACGTCGAGCGTTTACCGGTGCCCGATCCTGAGATGGAGCTGGGTTATGTGATGAACGCGGTGCGTACCATCCGTAAGAACCTGAACGGCGATCTGCCGCTGATTGGCTTCTCAGGCAGTCCGTGGACGCTGGCGACCTATATGGTGGAAGGTGGCAGCAGTAAAGCCTTCACCAAAATTAAGAAGATGATGTATGCCGATCCCGCCACGCTGCACGCGATGCTGGATAAGCTGGCCGATAGCGTCATCCTCTATCTCAACGCCCAGATCCGCGCCGGTGCGCAATCGGTTATGGTGTTTGATACCTGGGGTGGCGTGCTGACCGGTCGTGATTACCGAGAGTTCTCACTCCACTATATGCATAAAATCGTCGACGGCCTGCTGCGTGAAAACGACGGTCGCCGCGTGCCGGTAACGCTGTTCACCAAAGGGGGCGGGCAGTGGCTGGAAGCGATGGCGGCCACCGGCTGTGACGCGCTGGGTCTTGACTGGACCACCGATATTGACGACGCGCGACGTCGTGTTGGCGATAAAGTCGCGCTACAGGGCAATATGGACCCCTCAATGCTCTATGCGCCGCCAGCGCGTATCGAACAGGAAGTGGCGGGTATCCTTGAGCGCTTTGGCGCAGGCACCGGCCATGTCTTTAATCTGGGTCACGGTATTCATCAGGATGTGCCACCGGAACATGCGGGCGTCTTTGTTGAGGCGGTGCACCGTTTATCACGCCCCTGGCATCAGGAGTAATTATGGATATTGCCGCACTGCGCGCTGAGCAGCTGCAACGCGCCGCTGAAGTGGTGCGTGTGGATGACTTTGATATTTTACCGCCCCGCTATATTGGCGGGGCAGATGTGGGATTTGAACAGGAGGGGACCATCACGCGCGCGGCGCTGGTGGTACTGGAGTATCCGTCGTTAAGGCTGGTGGAACATCGCATCGCGCGTATTGATACCACCATGCCCTATATTCCGGGCTTTCTCTCCTTCCGCGAATATCCGGCGCTGCTGGCCGCCTGGCAAATGCTGGAGCAGAAGCCGGATCTGCTGTTTGTGGATGGGCATGGCATTTCGCATCCACGGCGACTCGGTGTGGCGTCGCATTTTGGCCTGATGGTCGATGTGCCGACCATTGGCGTAGCAAAAAGCCGCCTCTGCGGCCGTTTTGCCGATCTCGATGCAGAACCGGGCAGCCGTCAGCCGCTGATCGATAAAGGTGAGCAGATAGGCTGGGTCTGGCGCAGCAAGCAGCGCTGCAACCCGCTGTTTGTCGCCACCGGCCATCGGGTCAGCCTGGATACGGCGCTGCACTGGGTTGAAAACTGCACCCGTGGCTACCGTTTGCCGGAGCCAACCCGCTGGGCCGACGCGGTCGCCTCAAATCGCCCGGCTTTCCAGCGCTGGCAAAACGCGCTTTAACACTGTTTGTGTTGCGCTTTTGCAGTTACACTGCCGCCAGCGAAACGAATAAGAGCCACCTTTATGTTACAAAATCCCGTTCATCTGCGTCTGGCGAAGCTGGAAAGCTGGCAGCACCTGACTTTTATGGCTTGTCTGTGTGAGCGCATGTATCCCAACTACCGCGCTTTCTGCGAGCAGACAGAATTTGCCGATCCGGCACTCTATCGCCGTATTCTTGATCTTATCTGGGAAAACCTGACGGTCAAAGATGCGAAGATTAACTTTGACAGTCAGCTGGAAAAACTCGAAGCCGCCATTCCTGATGGCGATGCGTTTGAGGTTTACGGCGTTTATCCGGCGATTGATGCCTGCGTGGCATTAAGCGAAGTGGTCCATGCGCAGCTAAGCGGTGAAACGCTGGAGCATGCGATTGAGGTCAGCAAGACCTCCATTACCACCGTCGCCATGCTGGAGATGACCCAGGCTGGACGGGAAATGACCGACGAAGAGTTGCGTGAAAACCCGGCTATCATCGATGAATGGGATCTTCAGTGGGAGATTTTCCGCCTGCTGGCAGAGTGCGAAGAGCGCGACCTGGAGCTGATTAAAGGCCTGCGATCTGACCTGCGAGAAGCGGGAATAAGTAACATCGGTATAAATTTCCAGCAGTAAGGCGATAAAACGTGACTTCAGGCCCGAATTAGCGCGCCTGGAGGCTTCACATCGGCCCCCTCTCTGGTCTACATTTGGGGGGCTGAAAATTGTGGCTATCGGTGCGTGCAGGCAGAAGAGTGCCAGAATATGGCTTTTCCCTCGCACTCGTTGCTTAGCAAGCGATAAATACACTTTAAGGATAACTTATGAACAAGACTCAACTGATTGATGTGATCGCAGAAAAAGCTGACCTGTCTAAAACCCAGGCAAAGGCAGCGCTGGAATCGACTCTGGCTGCGATCACTGAGTCTCTGAAAGATGGTGATGCTGTACAACTGGTTGGTTTTGGTACTTTTAAAGTGAACCACCGCGCTGAGCGTACCGGTCGTAACCCGCAGACTGGCAAAGAGATCAAAATCGCTGCAGCAAACGTACCGGCATTCGTGTCTGGTAAAGCGCTGAAAGACGCCGTTAAGTAAGACGTCGCACTGCGGTTAAGCTTTAAAACAGGGGGCGTTTCGCCCCTTTTGTTTAAGGGTCTGCCATTATGACCACGCTGTCTCAGCGTTTATCTGCCCTGTTTCTCTCCCTGTTCGTTGTTGGTTGTAGCTCCACTCCAGATATTCCCCCGTTTTCTGCCAGCGGCTATTTAGCCGATCGCGGCGTCGTCCGTATCTGGCGCAAAAACAGCGATCACCAGTCGGTTCATATCCGCACCTTCTATACCCCGTTCAGCGGCGGTGAAGATGAAGTCACCGATTATGTCTGGCTGGAAGAGGCGCTGATCAGCGTTCAGCGTCAGGTTAAAGGCGATCAGCCCGATGATGTCACCCTGCGGTTCGATCAGGAAGGTGGCCTGAACTTCATGCAGCGGCAGCTGGCGGGCCGGCGTGAAGCGGTCAGTCCCGACGCGGTTGAACTCTATAAGTTTGATGCCCGGCGGATGCGCCAGCTCAGCGATGCGCTGTTGAGTGGTCGGGTGTTTCTCCGGCAGGGGCGCTGGCAGGGGTATAACCGGCTGGAGAGCTGTGAAGGCCAGCAGGTGAAGACCGCCTTTGACGCTGATACCTTGCAGATGCTGGCACAGCAGCAACGCGAAGCGTCGGCACCGCTGATGGTCTCATGGCTGGAAGCGCCGGAAGGCGTACAGCTGCTGCGGATAAGTCAGCGGGATACGTGCGCACAGCAGCCGAAAGAAGAAGAGATGTAGATGAAAGAAGGGGGCACTGTGTGCCCCCTGAATTTATTTGCGGTTAATCGCCCGATAGCCAATATCGCGGCGGCAGAAGCTGCCCTGCCATGAGACAGGCTGGGCCAGCTCGTAAGCCCGCTTTTGCGCCGCAGCGACATCTTCGCCCAGAGCGGTGACGCAGAGCACGCGGCCACCGTTGGTCAGTACCCGATCTTCTTCCAGTCGCGTTCCGGCATGGAACACCTTGCCGTCAGCCACCTCTTCCAGCGGCAGACCGTGGATCTGATCGCCCTGGCTGTAATCACCCGGATAGCCGCCAGCGGCCAGCACCACGCCCAGCGCAGGACGCGGATCCCACTCTGAGCTTTTCTGATCCAGCTTACCGTCACAGGCTGCCAGACAAAGATCGACCAGATCCGACTGCAAGCGCAGCATGATCGGCTGCGTTTCTGGATCGCCAAAGCGACAGTTGAATTCGATCACTTTCGGCTGCCCGGTGGGATCGATCATCAGGCCGGCATACAGGAAACCGGTATAGACGTTGCCTTCGGCAGCCATGCCCCGCACCGTTGGCCAGATAACCTGGTCCATCACGCGCTGGTGGACCTCATCAGTCACCACCGGCGCAGGCGAGTAGGCGCCCATTCCGCCGGTGTTCAGACCGGTATCACCCTCGCCGACGCGCTTGTGATCCTGGCTGGTGGCCATTGGCAGCACATGCTCGCCATCGACCATCACGATGAAGCTGGCCTCTTCGCCCTCCAGAAACTCCTCAATCACAATACGGTGTCCTGCATCGCCAAAGGCGTTACCGGCCAGCATATCCTGAACCGCAGCCTCCGCTTCCTGCAACGTCATCGCCACAATCACACCTTTACCGGCGGCCAGGCCGTCAGCTTTTATGACGATAGGCGCGCCTTTCTCACGCAGATAGGCAAGAGCAGGTTCAACTTCGGTGAAGTTCTGGTACTCCGCGCTGGGAATCTGATGGCGGGCGAGGAAATCTTTAGTAAAGGCTTTCGAGCCTTCCAGCTGAGCGGCTGCCTGCGTCGGGCCAAAAATAGTCATGCCAGCAGCGCGAAAGGCATCAACCACGCCCGCTACCAGCGGCGCTTCCGGTCCGACAATGGTCAGATCGATCTTTTCGCGCTGCGCAAATGCCAGCAGGGCAGGGGTGTCGGAGGCGGCGATCTCTACATTTTGCAGGGCAGGCTCTAATGCGGTCCCGGCGTTACCCGGTGCGACATAGACGGTTTCCGCCAGCGGAGACTGTGCCGCTTTCCATGCCAGAGCGTGCTCACGTCCGCCATTGCCGATCACTAAAATTTTCATCTGCTTATCTCCAAACAATTAATGGCGGAAGTGGCGCATATCAGTAAAGATCATCGCGATGCCGTGCTCGTCGGCTGCGGCGATCACCTCTTCATCACGGATCGAGCCGCCTGGCTGGATAACGCAGCTCACGCCAACCGCGGCTGCGGCGTCAATACCGTCACGGAACGGGAAGAACGCATCTGACGCCATCGCCGAGCCTTTCACTTCCAGACCTTCATCGCCCGCTTTGATACCCGCGATTTTCGCCGAGTAGACGCGGCTCATCTGTCCGGCGCCAATACCGATAGTCATGCCGTCGCGCGCATAGACAATGGCGTTGGACTTAACGAACTTCGCCACTTTCCAGCAGAACAGCGCATCACGCAGCTCCTGCTCTGTCGGCTGACGCTGGCTGACCACGCGCAGCTGGCTGGCATCGACCATGCCCAGATCGCGATCCTGAACCAGTAAGCCACCGTTAACACGTTTGAAATCGAGTGCGGCAACCCGGCTCTGCCAGCTGCCACAGACCAGCACGCGGACGTTTTGCTTCGCGGCGGTAATTTTCAGGGCCGCTTCCGAAACCGCAGGCGCGATGATCACCTCGACAAACTGACGGCTGATAATGGCCTGTGCGGTCGCTTCATCCAGTTCACGGTTAAACGCGATGATGCCGCCAAAAGCGGAGGTAGGATCGGTCTGATAAGCGCGATCATAGGCCGCCAGCAGAGAGTCACCGGTCGCGACGCCGCAGGGGTTAGCATGTTTGACGATGACACAGGCAGGTTCATCAAACTCTTTTACACACTCCAGGGCGGCGTCCGTATCGGCAATGTTGTTGTAAGAGAGCGCTTTGCCCTGAACCTGCTGCGCGGTGGCAACGGAGGCTTCAGCGATCTGCTCTTCTATATAGAAGGCCGCATCCTGATGGCTGTTTTCGCCGTAGCGCATATCCTGCTTCTTAATGAAGTTAAGATTCAGCGTGCGCGGGAAGCGGCCAGCGGGCTGGTTACGTTCGCCGTGATAGGCGGGCACCAGGCTACCAAAATAGTTGGCGATCATGCTGTCGTAAGCGGCGGTGTGCTCGAACGCTTTGATGGCGAGGTCGAAACGGGTCTCCAGCGTCAGGCTATTCTGGTGGGCATCCATCTCGGCAATGATCGCGTCGTAATCGCTGCTCCTGACCACAATCGCCACATCTTTATGATTCTTGGCGGCAGAGCGGACCATGGTCGGGCCGCCGATGTCGATGTTTTCCACCGCATCTTCCAGCGAACATCCTTCACGGGCTACGGTCTGGGCAAAGGGATAGAGATTCACGACCACCATGTCGATTGGGCTGATCTCATGCTGCGCCATAATCTCATCATCCTGGCCGCGACGACCAAGGATGCCGCCGTGCACTTTCGGGTGCAGGGTTTTGACACGTCCATCCATCATTTCCGGGAAACCGGTATAGTCAGACACTTCGGTGACAGCCAGGCCCGCTTCCGCCAGCAGACGGGCAGTGCCACCTGTGGAGAGCAGTTCGACACCGCGACTGGAGAGCGCCTGAGCAAATTCGAGGATACCGGCTTTGTCAGAGACACTGAGCAAGGCACGGCGTACAGGACGAGGTTGTTGCATGGTGGTTTATCCCTTGGCTTTGGTTCGCGTATATAAGAGCGTTACATCAGGCTTAACGATCTTGTTTGCCTCTATATATAAGAAGAAAAGATCGAAAACCTCAGGTAACGCCCCGAAAAGGGGTGTCCGTGACGTCGCCCGGCATTGTAGCGAAAACGTTTGCGTGATGCTCGTCTAAATTCGCTGTGCCGGATGAGTGTGGATAACGTTGTGCGTAACTGCGTATAACCACGGCTTTTGCTGTGGAATGCAGCGAACGCGCTTTTTTATGCAATTTATCCATTGCGCCTGTCAGACAACTCCCTATAATGCGCCTCCATCGACACGGCACAACGGTTTACGGAGTGCAGCGTTGAGAGGTTCAGGAAACTGACCCGCCGGAGAAAAACTTCTGAAAAAGAGGTTGACTCTGAAGGAGGAAAGCGTAATATAC
>NZ_JBGMNJ010000023.1:0-28095 GCF_051336815.1 Pantoea sp. C2G6 | reverse complement strand
GTGGTGGGTGATGACGGGCTCGAACCGCCGACCCCCTCCTTGTAAGGGAGATGCTCTACCAACTGAGCTAATCACCCCCGCTGTGTGGAGTCGCATTATAGGGATAGTTGATTTTGAGTCAACGCTTTTTAAAACATAAATGTGCGTTCGGTTTATTTTTAAACATCCTGTCGTGCTTTTAGCCAATGTGCTGGTTTTACTGGCAGAAAAGGCCCTTTTACCAGGGCGCAGGCGGCGGGCATGCATTGAGGATTCACCGTCAGATGCTAGAATGTGCCCACTGTTTTTCGCGTCTAACCCGTTTTTTGTCATCCAGACAGAGAACCCGCGCATTTAAGGCAATAGTGAATGAAAATCAAAACACGCTTCGCGCCCAGCCCTACCGGCTATCTGCATGTAGGTGGCGCCCGTACCGCCCTTTACTCCTGGCTTTTTGCGCGTCACAACCAGGGCGAGTTTGTGCTGCGCATCGAAGATACCGATCTGGAGCGCTCCACCCCGGAAGCCATCGAAGCCATCATGGATGGCATGAACTGGCTCAGCCTCGACTGGAATGAAGGCCCTTACTACCAGACCAAACGCTTTGATCGCTACAACGCGGTGATTGATGAAATGCTGGAAGCGGGCACCGCCTATAAATGCTACTGCTCGAAAGAGCGGCTGGAAGCGCTGCGTGAAGAGCAGATGGCCAATAACGAGAAGCCACGTTATGACGGCCGCTGCCGTGACAGCCATGAGCACCATGCGGCCGATGAGCCGTGCGTGGTGCGTTTCCGCAACCCGCAGGAAGGCTCGGTCATTTTTGATGACCAGATCCGTGGCCCGATCGAGTTCAGCAATCAGGAACTGGATGACCTGATTATCCGTCGCACCGATGGTTCGCCAACCTACAACTTCTGTGTGGTGGTGGATGACTGGGACATGGGCATTACCCATGTGATCCGCGGCGAAGACCATATCAACAACACGCCGCGTCAGATCAACATCCTGAAAGCGATTGGCGCGCAGGTGCCGGTCTATGCGCACGTCTCGATGATCCTCGGCGACGACGGCAAGAAACTCTCCAAGCGTCACGGCGCGGTCGGGGTGATGCAGTATCGTGATGATGGCTATCTGCCGGAAGCGCTGCTCAACTATCTGGTCCGTCTCGGCTGGTCACATGGCGATCAGGAAATTTTCAGCGTCGCGGAGATGACTGAACTCTTCACGCTGGATGCCGTGAGCAAATCCGCCAGTGCGTTCAACACCGAAAAGCTGCAATGGCTGAACCACCACTACATCAATGCGCTGCCGCCAGAGTATGTGGCTACCCATCTGCAATGGCACATTGAACAGCAGAAAATTGATACCCGCACCGGGCCGGAACTGGCGAAGCTGGTCAGGCTGCTGGGCGAACGCTGCAAGACGCTGAAAGAGATGGCGGCATCCTGTCGCTACTTCTATGAAGACTTTGCTGAGTTTGATGCGGATGCCGCGAAGAAACATCTGCGTCCGGTGGCACGTCAGCCGCTGGAAGTGGTACGTGACAAGCTGGCCGCGATCGGTGACTGGAACGCTGAAAATGTCCATCAGGCGATTCAGAACACCGCGGATGAACTGGAAGTCGGGATGGGTAAAGTTGGCATGCCGCTGCGGGTAGCGGTGACCGGTGCCGGCCAGTCACCCGGTCTGGATGTGACCGTCGAAGCGATTGGCCGCAGCCGCTGCGTGGCGCGCATCGACCAGGCGCTGGCCTTTATCAGTGAGCGTGAAGCCCAGGCTTAATCAACAGAGCCGGAAGCCACACGCTTCCGGCTTTTATTCAGTAATAATACCCAGCCGCTCTAATATGCCCTTTATTCCAATCCGCAATATCAGCGCGGCAAACTGTTGCTGCTCAGCCTGACTCATTTGCGGGATTGAACTCAGTAATAGCGCCGTTAAAGAATCAGCCGGTACATGATAATTCGCTGTGGGTTCGTGCAGCGTGCGTGTCGACTGAATAAACTTCTCTACCCGCTCATCGATATGAATCAATCGCGCTTTGCCACCCTGAACGCCCGGTTTGGGGATGGTGGTCCAGTTTTCGCGTTTAATCCACTTGTTCACTGTCTGTCGGCTGAAACCCGTCTCTGCGGCGAGTTCTTCAGGCGTTAACCATTCCTTTTTCACGATACTATCCCTGCTAAATACGCCTTATTGTTCGCTGATCCCCAGTCGCTGCAACACGCCCTTGATACCTTCACGTAAGATGAGCGCAGTGAACTGATCCTGCTCATCCTGACTCATTTGCTGGATAGAACTTATTAATAACGCAGGTAACGGATTGGACGGGGAGCCATAGAGAGCAGTCGGCTCGTTAAGGTTACGGGTCGACTGAATAAAGTTTTTTACTCGTTCATCAATATGGATCAGACGGGCTTTACCGCCTTGCACACCGGGCTTCGGCGTGGTTGTCCAGTTTTCTCGCTTGATCCATTTATTCACCGTTTGCCGACTGTAGCCCGTTTCTGCCGCCAGCTCTTCGGGAGTAAGCCATTCCTTTTTCACGATGCTATCCCTGTTTAATACATTAGCGGTACATATTACAGCAAAACGTAACGGGGGAAAGTAACTGGCGTTGAAATTGCCTTTTGCCACTCGACAAAAGGCAAAAGATTATTACTGCGGGCTGCTGACGGGTTCAGCGGCAGGACGGAAGGCGAGGAAATAGGCCAGGCCGACAAAGACGGCACCGCCCACGCCATTGCCTAAAAAGACAGCGACGAAGTTAGGGAAGTAATCTGCCCAGCTCATCTGTCCGGCAAAAATAGCGGCCGGAATAATGAACATATTGGCGACGACGTGCTGGAAGCCGATCGCGACAAACGCCATCACCGGGAACCACATCCCGAAGATCTTACCCACCACATCTTTACTGGCGAACGCCAGCCAGACCGCCAGGCAGACCAGCCAGTTACAGCCAACGCCAGAGATAAAGGCGTGCAGGAAATCGGCGTGAATTTTCGCAGAGGCGATAGCGACCGTTTTCTTCAGGTAGTCGCCTTCGGTCATGCCCAGCATGTGACCAAAGAACCAGGCGACAGCCACGCTGCCTGCGAAGTTAGCCAGCGTAACCCAGAACCAGTTGCGCGCCACGCTCAGAAAGCTGATACGGCGGGCGAACCAGGCGACCGGCAGGGTCATCATATTGCCGGTCAGCAGCTCACCACCCGCCAGCACGGTCAGGATTAATCCAACCGGGAAAACCGCAGCGCCCAGCAGGCCGCCAAAGGAGCCCCAGTCAGCGGGCAATGAGTTGATAACGTGAAGATCCAGCAAAAAGCCGGTAGCGATAAACGCACCGGCCATAAAGCCGAGGATCAGCAGGATGCTCACAGGCGCACGGCTCTTGGCCACGCCTGCCTGGATCGCCAGTTGAGCAATTTCTTTAGGTGTATGCAGCGACATAGTATCTCTGTAGTTTTTTATGATTAATGGGACGATAAACGCCTGGTGGACGCGCGGTACGCGGGAGGGGATCCCGGTGGCCGCTTAATTAGCGGGCTAAGTTTTGCATGCGAAAAAGCTGAAGACAAGAAAATTCCTATAACATAATTAACCATGATTTAACCTGACCTCAGGATAAATAACAGTTAAAAAAGGGCACTGACGCCGGGAGGGCAGTATTCAGCTGTGCCATGCTGCTGAAACTTCGCAGGTTGACGCCTTTTTCAGCGATCAAACCGAGAATGTGATTTTGCCGTTGACACCCCGGAGGGGGTTTCATATTATGCCGTCCGTCGCTTAACGCGATAGTTTTTCGGTACGGGGCTATAGCTCAGCTGGGAGAGCGCCTGCATGGCATGCAGGAGGTCAGCGGTTCGATCCCGCTTAGCTCCACCAAACTTCTTCCCAAAAGTTTGGTACTGAAAAATGATTCCAGATGTGGGGGTATAGCTCAGCTGGGAGAGCGCTTGCATGGCATGCAAGAGGTCAGCGGTTCGATCCCGCTTATCTCCACCACTTTCTGACACTTCTCAGTCACGCCTTTCTGATTAATTTCCTTTTCGCCTTACTGCATCTGGTTCAATCGTTGTCATGGCTGCCGTCTGGCATCCAGCTTCGTCGTGCGTGTCATCATGCCCGGAAACCAACCTCTGCGCCTCTGTGACGAACATCCTTTACAGCGCACGGCGCGTGGCTGCGGTGAGTGGAACTGCGGGCGTGAACAGGAGGTGAGATAAGAGGGCGCGACGGCAGGATAAGGGTCAACGCAGAAGAGAAGGGCGAGCCAGGCTCGCCCCTGAGGCTTAGAACGCCAGAACCAGCCCGGCGATAGCGGCGGAGAGCACACTGACCAGCGTAGAGCCGTACAGCAGCTTCAGACCAAAGCGGGAAACCACATTACCCTGTTCTTCGTTCAGGCCCTTAATCGCACCGGCGACAATACCGATGGACGAGAAGTTGGCGAACGACACCAGGAACACCGACAGAATGCCTTCGGCGTGTGGTGACAACTGACCGGCGATTTTCTGCAAATCCATCATCGCCACGAACTCATTCGATACCAGCTTGGTCGCCATAATACTGCCGACCTGCAACGCTTCACCCGCTGGCACGCCCATCACCCAGGCAAAGGGATAGAAAACATAGCCCAGCACGCCCTGGAAGGTGACGCCAAAGATCAGGTCGAACAGCGCGTTCAGACCCGAAATCAGTGCGATAAAGCCAATCAGCATGGCCGCCACGATAATCGCCACCCGGAAACCGGCGAGGATATATTCGCCCAGCATCTCAAAGAAGCTCTGACCTTTATGCAGATCCTGAAGTTGCAGATCCTCTTCGCTCTCAACGCGGTAAGGGTTGATCAGTGACAGCACAATAAAGGTGCTAAACATATTGAGCACCAGGGCGGCGACCACATACTTGGGTTGCAGCATGGTCATGTAGGCACCGACGATAGACATCGAGACGGTGGACATCGCGGTGGCGGCCATGGTGTACATGCGGCGCTGTGACATCTGGCCCAGAATATCTTTATAGGCGATGAAGTTTTCTGATTGTCCCAGTATCAGAGAACTCACGGCGTTGAAAGATTCCAGTTTCCCCATGCCATTCACTTTAGAAAGCACCGTACCGATGCCGCGGATCACCCAGGGCAGGATACGGAAGTGTTGCAGAATACCGATCAGCGCAGAGATAAAGACGATAGGGCACAGAACGTTCAGGAAGAAGAAGGCCAGGCCTTTTTCATTCATGTTGCCGAAGACGAAATTGGTGCCTTCTGCGGCATATTTCAGCAGATGGTCGAAAACGCCGGCGAAACCTTTGACGAAACCCAGTCCCGCCTCGGAGTTCAGGAAGAACCAGGCGAGCACAATCTCAATCACCAGCAGCTGTATAATGTAGCGAACGCGAATGCTTTTACGATCGTGACTGACCAGTAAGGCCAGTACCCCGACGACCACCAGTGCGAGAAGAAACTGCAAAATATGGGACATAGTTGCTCCAAATTTGAGGAGGGTTGTATTTTGCTGCGTATTCTATGTAACACGTTACTTAAAAACGAGATCTGAACCACAATATAAGTATTCGCTATCGCTATATTTTCCAGAAAAGTTTCACTGATCACGTCCTGTTTACAAACTATCTACATCAGATAACCACATTGTTATTGTCTAAATTTTACACCGGGCGTAGAGTGAAACCGTTGCTCACATTTTTAGCGATCACTTCCTTTACTGTAAGATATAGCCTTGGCTATACTTTATAGCAGTATCTATTACACCAATAACAAAAACCGAATTTCACTTGCCATTGCTTCCCCCTAAGCTGCCGGGGCAGGCCAATGTTCAGACAGGGTACCGAATATGTTTGAAAGTCGTACCGTCGAGCGTGCCGCTCGCGGAGCCAGAAAAGTCAAACTCGCACTGTTGGGACCCGCCTTTATCGCCGCTATCGGCTATATCGATCCGGGAAACTTTGCGACCAACATCCAGGCGGGAGCCGCATACGGCTATAAACTGCTGTGGGTCGTGGTGTGGGCCAACATTATGGCGATGCTGATCCAGCTGATGTCAGCCAAACTCGGGATCGCTACCGGGAAAAATCTGGCTGAACATATCCGCGATCGTTTTCCCCGTCCCGCCGTCTGGTTCTACTGGGTGCAGGCGGAGATTATCGCCATGGCCACCGACCTGGCGGAGTTTATTGGTGCCGCGCTGGGATTCAAACTGCTGCTCGGCATCTCACTGATGCAGGGCGCGGTGCTGACCGGGATCGCCACCTTCCTGATCCTGATGTTGCAGAGCCGCGGGCAGAAGCCGCTGGAACGGGTGATTGGCGGCCTGCTGCTGTTTGTGGCAGCGGCCTATATCGTCGAACTGATCTTTTCACAACCCAAAGTGAGCGAACTGGTGCTCGGTATGGCGCTGCCCACCTTACCGACCTCAGACGCGGTATTCCTGGCCGCAGGCGTGCTGGGAGCAACCATTATGCCGCACGTGATCTATCTGCACTCAGCGCTCACCCAGGGGAAAAGCGACGACAGCCAGGGCCAGCGTTACTCTTCGACCAAGCTGGATGTGGCGATTGCCATGACCATTGCTGGCTTCGTTAATCTGGCGATGATGGCGACCGCGGCGGCGGCGTTCCATTTTAGCGGCCACAGCACCATCGCTGAACTTGACCAGGCCTATCTGACGCTGCAACCGCTGCTAGGACAGGCGGCGGCCACGGTCTTTGGCCTGAGTCTGGTGGCGGCCGGATTATCGTCCACGGTGGTCGGCACGCTGGCGGGGCAGGTGGTGATGCAGGGCTTTATCCGCTTCCATATTCCGCTCTGGGTGCGTCGTACTGTCACCATGCTGCCCTCTTTTATCGTCATCTGGGCAGGCTGGGACCCGACCCGCATTCTGGTGATGAGCCAGGTGCTGCTGAGTTTCGGGATTGCGCTGGCGCTGATTCCGCTGCTCTCCTTTACCGGCAACCGCGAGCTGATGGGCGAGGAGATGGTGAACTCTCGCCTGATGCAGAACGCCGGGCGACTGATTGTGCTGCTGGTGATAGCGCTCAATCTTTATCTGCTGGTGGGGCAGGTGCTGGGGCTGTAACGCTCTCTGGTAAACAAAAACGCCCGGTTCTGCCGGGCGTTTTGCTTAGTGACGATCGTGTCCGTGATGATCGGGGCCACCCGGTCCAAAGCCTCGGGGGCCTGGCCCGCGGTGGTCATGATGATCCCAGCCCCGATCGCGGCGATAATCATGCTCCCAGCGCCGCTCGTGCTCGCGCTGCTGCCAGCGACGTTCCCGCTGCCACTGCTGCTGACGACGCCACTCTTCGTGACGCCACCAGCGGCGCTCATTCCAGGTGTAGCGGTCATTCCACCAGCGCGGTTCCCGCCAGCGACCGCCATCCCAGTAATAGCCGCGACGATCGCGGTCGCCAAGATGCAGCGTGACGCCGGGGGCCAGAGTAATCGAGGCACTGGAGGCTTCCGCTGTGTGCGTGGCCAGTGGCGACAGCAGCGCCAGCAAGGCTGCAAATATAAGGGCTCTTTTCATTTTTTCTCCTCATCAACAGTCTGCGCTGTTGCGGCGCAGCGATCGTGCCTGCGTATTGCTGTTGTTTCCGCCTTATTGTGTCGGAAAATTGTGAGGAAATTGGGGAGAAAATGGGGATTGAGACTATTCTGGCGCAGAGAAGGCCCGGCCTGCGCCGGGCGGACAGGGATTACTTCAGGGCGGACTCAATCGCGGCTAATTCAGCCTCGCTGAACTCACGGCGGGCGAGCATCGCCACCGCGTCATCAATCTGCGCGGTTTTACTGGCACCAATCAATACCGAAGTGACACGCGCATCGCGCAGTACCCACGCCAGCGCCATCTGCGCCAGTTTCTGCTCGCGCTGCTGCGCAATACCATTCAGTTTACGGACTCTCTCCATCTTCTCCGGGGTCAGCTGACTCTCACTCAGGAATTTGCTGCCGCTGGCCGCGCGGGAATCGTCCGGGATGCCCTGTAGATAGCGGTCGGTAAGGACGCCGCCCGCCAGCGGTGAAAAGGCGATACAGCCGACGCCTGCCTCACCCAGCGTCTGGAGCAAGCCCTGCTCCGGGGTGCGTTCAAACATCGAATAGCGCGGCTGGTGGATCAGACAAGGTGTGCCGAGATCGCGCAGAATCGCTATCGCCTCGGCGGCCAGATCGGCCGGGTAGTTTGACAGCGCTGCATACAACGCTTTGCCCTGGCGCACCAGATGATCCAGCGCCCGCATCGTCTCCTCCAGCGGGGTCTCAGGGTCGGGGCGGTGGTGATAGAAAATATCCACATACTCCAGCCCCATTCGCTTCAGGCTCTGATCCAGGCTGGCGACCAGATACTTACGCGAGCCCCAATCCCCATAAGGCCCGTCCCACATGGTATAGCCCGCTTTGGTGGAGATAATCAGCTCGTCACGATGGGCACGAAAATCTTCCCGCAGGATACGGCCAAAATTCGCTTCCGCTGAGCCGGGCGGGGGACCGTAGTTATTGGCTAAATCAAAATGGGTGATGCCAAGGTCAAATGCGTGACGCAGCAGTTCACGGCTGTTATCTACCCGGGTTGCGTCTCCAAAGTTATGCCAGAGACCCAGTGAAATAGCGGGCAGTTTAATGCCGCTGCGGCCACTGCGGCGATATTCCATCTGTTGATAGCGGTCGGGACGGGGAAAAGAGAACATTCAGCGCTCCTGGTGGAAAAAAGGGGATATATGCCAAAAGTCACTGAGTGTATACGGTTACACTCAGTGACAGTGCGCTCCGGTTCGCACTTTTACAGAATATTCCGCCACCGTAACGCCGGCTTGCCAGGCTTTGCGGCTGACAAAACCCCCGCGCGTTCTCGCAAATTTTACCGGCTGTCAGATACTTAACCCGACTCTTCCCTGAAAGGAATGCGCGATGTCTACATTTACCGTGGGTGACTACCTGCTGGCGCGTCTGCATGAGATTGGCGTAAACCATCTGTTTGGCGTGCCGGGCGACTACAATCTGCAATTTCTCGACCGGGTGATCGCTCATCCGGTGATTGGCTGGGTGGGCTGTGCGAATGAACTCAACGCCGCCTATGCGGCGGATGGGTACGCGCGCTGCAACGGGGCTGGCGCGCTGCTCACCACCTTCGGGGTCGGCGAACTCAGCGCCATTAACGGCATTGCCGGCAGTTATGCGGAGTATCTGCCGGTGATCCATATCGTTGGCGCGCCAGCCACGCAGGCGCAGCAGCAGGGCGATTGTGTGCACCATTCGCTGGGTGACGGCGACTTTCACCACTTTATCCGCATGGCGGAGGAAGTCTGTGCCGCGACCGCACAGCTGACCGCCGACAACGCCTGCGCGGAGATCGACCGGGTAATCACCAGCGCGCTACAGGCGCGTCGTCCCGGTTATCTTTCGCTGGCGGTGGATGTGGCGGCAGCGGCGGCTGAACCGCCCGCCCAGCCACTCAGCATCGCTCAGCGTTCTTCCACTGCCGTGCGCAAGGCGTTCAGCGCGGCGGCGGAACGGTTGCTGGCACCGGCACAGCGGGTGTCGCTGCTGGCCGACTTTCTTGCGCTGCGCTGGCAGCAGCAGTCCGCGCTGGCGGCGCTGCGGGCGCACGGCGCCATTCCCTGCGCCTCGCTGCTGATGGGCAAAGGCGTGCTGGATGAGCAGCAGCCCGGCTATGTCGGCACCTATGCGGCGGAGGCCAGTGCGGGTCAGGTACGGGAACAGATTGAGCAGGCCGAAGTGGCGATCTGCGTCGGGGTGCGATTTACCGACACCATCACGGCGGGCTTCACTCAGCAGTTTGTCACCGAGCGGCTGATCGATCTGCAACCGCACAGCGCCAGCGTCGGAGGGGAAACCTTTGCACCTTTAACTATGGCGGAGGCGATCAGCGAGCTGCAACCACTGTTTGAGCGCTATGGCCCGCAGTGGCAGCCCGCGATATCACCACCACCGGCGGCCCAGCCCGCAGAACCGGCAGCTATTATCAGCCAGCACGCCTTCTGGCAGGCGATGCAGGATTTCCTGCAACCGGGCGATATTATTCTGGCCGAGCAGGGCACCGCCGCCTTTGGCGCAGCGGCCCTGCGTTTACCCTCACAGGCGCAGCTGGTGGTGCAGCCGTTGTGGGGATCGATCGGCTATACTCTTCCGGCAGCCTTTGGTGCGCAAACCGCCGCGCCAGACCGTCGGGTCATCCTGATCATTGGCGACGGTTCTGCCCAGCTGACGATTCAGGAGCTGGGCTCGATGCTGCGTGACCAGCAGCAGCTGATTATTTTTCTGCTGAATAATGAAGGTTATACCGTCGAACGCGCGATTCATGGTGCCACACAGCGCTACAATGATATTGCCCAGTGGAACTGGACAGCGCTGCCACAGGCCCTGAGTCTGCAAGGCCAGGCGCAGAGCTGGCGCATCAGTGAAACGGTGCAGTTGCAGGAGGTGATGGCGCGGCTCGCGCGGCCGCAGTGGCTCTCGCTGGTAGAGGTGGTGATGCAGAAAGAGGATCTGCCGCCGCTGCTGCGAAAAGTCACCGCCTGCCTGAATCAACGCAACGGCGGATAAGATTCAGATAGTTGCCGCTGTGCACATTGCGCTATCGCGGTTAGGCTGTAGCGCAACTGAGTAAGACGCTCACCAATCGCACCGGTGAGCGTTGTTGTTTTATCGGCAGGATTTTATAGTGTCCTCCAACTCTTAAGACCCCAAGCGGAGCAACAGAAGAATGACAATCTATGCCTTGGTCGGCGATGTCGGCGGCACTAACGCACGTCTCGCCCTGTGTGAGGTGGAAAGCGGTAGCATCTCCCAGGCCAAAACATTCTCAACATCAGAGTACGACAGCCTCGAAGCCGTCATCCGCCACTATCTTGATGAACAACAGCAGGATGTTAAAGATGGCTGTATTGCCATCGCCTGTCCGATTACCGAAGACTGGGTTGAAATGACCAACCATGACTGGGCATTTTCCACGCGCCAGCTCAAAGAGAACATCGGTTTTGAACACCTGGAAATCATTAACGACTTCACCGCCGTCTCGATGGCGATCCCGATGCTCACCGCCGACAACGTGATTCAGTTTGGCGGTGGCGAGCCGGTTAAAGATAAGCCGGTGGCGATTTACGGCGCCGGAACCGGTCTGGGCGTCAGCCATCTGGTGCATGTGGATAAGCGCTGGGTCAGTCTGCCGGGCGAGGGCGGTCACGTTGATTTCGCCGCCAACAGCGAAGAAGAAGATCAGATTCTGGAAGTGCTGCGTGAAGAGCTGGGTCATGTGTCAGCCGAGCGCGTCCTGTCGGGTGCCGGTCTGGTGAACCTCTATCGGGCGATTGTTAAAGTTGACAATCGCGTGCCGGAGAACCTGAAACCCAAGGATGTCAGTCAGCGTGCGCTGGATGACAGCTGCACCGACTGCCGTCGCGCGCTGGCGCTGTTTTGCGTCATCATGGGCCGTTTTGGCGGCAATCTGGCGCTCAATCTCGGCACCTTTGGCGGCGTCTACATCGCGGGTGGTATTGTGCCACGCTTCCTGGAGTTCTTTAAGGCGTCGGGTTTCCGTGCCGCCTTTGAAGATAAAGGCCGCTTCCGTGACTACGTCTCCCGTATCCCGGTCTATATGATCACCCATGACCAGCCCGGTCTGCTAGGTGCCGGCGCGCACCTGCGCCAGACGCTGGGGCGCGAAATCTAATCCTGCCTCACATCGCGCGCTGTCACGCCGCGCGCGATGCCTCTTCCCGGCCCGCTCCTGTCGACCCGCTTTTTATCCCCTGTTTGCTGGCGCTACAGCCGCATCAGCTGACGAAACATCTTCACTTTACTGCGGCTGACCGGCACCTGAAATTCCAGATCGCGCAGCTTCAGCAGGTAGGTGTTGTTAAACCACGGCTCAATTTCGCGGATCTTGCTGAGGCTGACGCAGTAAGAGCGATGACAGCGGAAAAACTGCTGCTCCGGCAGACGTGAGCAGAATTCGGTGATGGTCATCGACATCACATAGGCCTCGCGGCGGGTATAGACGAACGTCAGTTTCTCATGGGCTTCAACGTAATAAATATCATTGACGTCGGTCACGATGATGCGCTCATCTTTAATCAGATTCACCGTCTGCGGCGCTGGGACGGCAGGCAGCTGGCTTACCGCCTGCTGCGCCTGCGCCGTGGCTTCGAGCTTGTTCAGCATGGTGACAATCCGCGACTCCTGATAGGGCTTGAGAATGTAATCAAACGCCTCCAGTTCAAACGCCTCGACCGCATGCTCTTTCCACGCGGTAATAAAAACAATCAGCGGCTTATGGGCAAACTGATGGATATTCTGTGCCAGCAGCATGCCATCCAGTGAAGGGATATTGATGTCGAGAAAAATCACATCGACCCGATGCTGTTGCAGATACTTCAGCACGTCGAGGCCGTCATCAAAGCAGGCCTCAATCTGGATGTTGCTGTGCTGCTGAATCATCCAGCTCAGCTCCTGCTGCGCCAGAAATTCGTCTTCGACAATAATGGCTTTCATAACAGATTCCCCGCCAGCCGTTGGCCGTTTTTACTCAGCGTAAAGGCGATCTCGGTGCCCGGCTGATGACGCCTGATGCACAACCCCTGGCCCGACAGCAGCTTGACCCGATGATGAACATTGATTAGCCCAATTTTATTGCCCGGCATCTCACTGCGCGCCACCCGCTCCATCACCTCCTCACTGATCCCCTGGCCGGTATCACGCACCGAGATCCGCACCCGATCGCCCAGATCCCGCACGCTGAGCGTCACCACCCCTTTGCCTTTGCAGGGCTGGATGCCGTGCACAATGGCGTTTTCCACCAGCGGCTGGATCAGCAGGCTCGGCAGCAGAAAGTGCAGATCTTCATCGACGTCATAGATCATCGTCAGCTTGTCGCCAAAGCGCGCCTGCTCAATGGCGATGTAATCTTTCACCTGCCACAGCTCCTGACGGATGTCGATCAGCTCGTCATCATTGCGCTCCAGGTTGTAGCGCAGGTAGCGCGACAGGTTGATCACCAGCTGTCGGGCGGTATCGGGATTGAGCCGGATAGAGGAGGAGATGGCGTTCAGGGCGTTAAACAGGAAATGGGGATTTATTTTACTTTGCAGCGCGCGCAGTTCCGCTTTATTGGCCATCTCGCGCAGCTGTTCGGCACGGGAGACCTCAAGCTGGGTGGAGATAATCTGCGACAGGCCAATCGCCATCTCTTTCAGCGAGCCGGTAATGCGGTGCGCCCGGCAGTAGTAGATTTTCAGCGTGCCGGTGACTTTGCCTTTCTCCCACAGCGGGATCACGATCATCGAATGAATATCTTTGGTGCGATGAGCTTCATCGTTGTTCTTGATAATGATTTTACCGCTGGCGATCGCCTGGGCGGTGGTGGGGCTGATGCCATCGTCGCCGGAGTGATAATTCTCCTCACCGTGACCGACGTAGGCCAGAATCTGCTTTTTATCGGTCATCGCCACCGCATCGGCTTTGATCTCCCGCCGGATAATGTCACAGATGTTACGCAGCGAGTCGCTGTTGACGTGGCGAAACAGCGGCAGGGTTTTATTGGCGATCTCCAGCGCCAGCTTCGCCTGGCGAGCCGCAATCGCCTCTTTTTCTCCTTCCACGCTCTGCACCAGCAGCACGATCAGGCCGATGCTGGAGGCGCCGAGGATCATCGGCAGAGCAATTTCTGACACAATCGCCACCCCAAGCGAAGTGGGGCGCGCCCAGAGGATAATCAGCAGCATCGTCAGGCTCTCGCACAGCATGCCGCCAACAATACCCGCGCGCCAGCGATGCTCTTTCAGCACCCGATGGTGAATGCCGCCTGCGACAAAACCGGCAATGATGCTGGTAATCAGGCAGGGCACCGAGGTGACGCCATGAATATCGATCAAAAAGCGGTGCAGGCCCGCAATCACGCCGGTTGCGATACCGACCCACGGCCCAAACAGAATGCCGCCCGCCATCACCGCGATTACCCGCACATTCAGCAGCGATCCGTCAACATTCACCCCCGACCAGGTACTGAACAGCGCGAAGAGTGAAAAGATGGCGGTCACCGCAATCTTTTCGGCGCGGGTGTGTTCATCTTTTTGCAGCAGTTGGCGAAACGGGCGGGTACGTGTCAGGAAAAACAGACAGATCAGCATCAGCGCGGCGCGATCAAAGACTGCCATTAACATCGTGAAGTGAGAGAACACAGGCGACTCATCGGCAAAGGAAAGTGTGGCTATGATAAAAAATGTGATCGTCCACCGCCAGCGCTCCGCTCAGTCAGCCCGGCTGTTTATGTCACAGATCAATTTTAACGCCGCACAGAGTAAAAGAGGAAAAGTTGAGTGAAATAAAGGGGAACGGTTTTCACCTTGTCAGGGCTGGTCGCCAGGATGGCGTTTTGCTATGTTGCGCAAAAGCGGTATCCCCGCCAACGATCCCGTCAGGAGCCGTCAATGCAACTCGTCACCGCCCGCTTAACCCTGCGTAAATTGCAGCCTGAAGACTGGCAGCTGTTTCGTGCCGTCCATGAAGATCGCGACACCATGGCCTGGGTGAGCGAAATTCCCGATGAGGCGGATATTCGTCAGCGTTTTAATGAGCGTCTGGCACCCTGGCAGCCGGCCAGTTTTCACATGCTCTGTCTGGTGGCGCGGCTGCGCGATAGCGGTGAACCGATTGGGCTGTTTGGCTGTAGCCCGGAATGGGAACCCCATCGCCAGGCCGAGGTGGGCTATATGCTGCTGCACCGCTATTGCGGTCAGGGATTGGGCAGCGAAGCACTGGCGGCGCTGTGTCAGTTTCTGTTTGAAGCGGATTTCCACAAACTCACCGCACTGGTGGTGGAGGGCAACGTGCCGTCACGCCGCATTCTGGAGAAAAACGGTTTCATACTGGAGGGCACATTACGGGATAATTATCTGCTGAAGGGGCGCTGGGTGAACGACTGGCTGCTGGGACGGCTGAATTCGCAACAATAAAAATATTTTCTGCCTCTCGACAAAATCGATCCCGCCACGTTATGTTCATAACGGGTCACCGCAGTGACCCGCGTCGCTCGGACGGTCCGGGCGCTTACGTAATCCAGAGGACATCATGGCTGATAACAGCACACCCCGTCGTTTTTCGCGTATCGAACGTCTCCCGCCCTACGTTTTCAATATCACCGCTGAGCTGAAAATGGAAGCGCGCCGCCGCGGCGAAGATATTATCGACTTTTCCATGGGCAACCCCGATGGTGCCACCCCGCCGCATATCGTGGAGAAGCTGTGTCAGGTCGCCCAGCGTGAAGATACGCACGGCTACTCAACCTCACGCGGTATTCCGCGTCTGCGCCGGGCGATCTCGCGCTGGTACGCCGAGCGCTATCAGGTGGAGATCGATCCTGAATCTGAAGCTATCGTCACCATCGGTTCCAAAGAGGGGCTGGCGCACCTGATGCTGGCGACGCTGGATCACGGCGATACCGTGCTGGTGCCGAACCCCAGCTACCCGATCCACATTTACGGCGCGGTGATCGCCGGCGCTCAGGTCCGCTCGGTGCCGCTGGTGGCGGGCGTGGACTTCTTCAACGAGCTGGAACGCGCCATCCGCGAAAGTTATCCCAAGCCGAAAATGATGATCCTCGGCTTCCCCTCCAATCCTACCGCGCAGTGCGTGGAGCTCGACTTCTTCGAGCGGGTGATTGCGCTGGCGAAGCAGTACAACGTGCTGGTGGTGCATGACCTGGCCTATGCCGATATTGTTTATGACGGCTGGAAAGCGCCTTCCATTATGCAGGTGCCAAGCGCGCGTGATGTCGCCGTAGAGTTTTTTACCCTGTCAAAAAGCTACAACATGGCGGGCTGGCGCATCGGCTTTATGGTGGGTAACAAAGAGCTGGTCGCCGCGCTGGCACGGATCAAAAGCTACCATGACTATGGCACCTTTACCCCGCTACAGGTCGCGGCGATTGCGGCGCTGGAAGGGGATCAGCAGTGCGTGCGCGACATCGCCGAGCAGTATAAACGTCGTCGTGACGTGCTGGTCAAGGGGCTGCACGAAGCGGGCTGGATGGTGGATAACCCGAAAGCCTCGATGTACGTCTGGGCAAAAATCCCGGACCACTACGCTCATCTCGGATCGCTGGAGTTTGCCAAACATATGTTGCAGGAAGCGAAGGTCTGCGTCTCGCCGGGCATTGGCTTCGGTGACTACGGTGATACGCATGTACGCTTTGCGCTGATTGAAAACAGCGATCGTATCCGGCAGGCGGTGCGGGGAATTAAAGCGATGTTCCGTGCCGACGGCGTATTGCCGGGCAGCATGAAAACGCTGGACGATGAGATCTGACAGCCAGCAGGGGCGACGGCGACGTCGCCCCCTGGCGGCACTGTCACGCCATTACTTCAGCAGCAGAACGAACGTTCCTAACCAAAGTAATGCAAAGAAAGAAATTCCCATCAAGGCATATTTCACAAAACAACTCCTCTGAGCGGTTACGATGATGGCGATCCCAGGCCAGTGCAACGCGAACAGATAGGGGAAAAAGGTTGCCAGTCAGATGCAGGGTTTGCTTTTTCCCGGGTCGAACTGAATAACTCAGAACAGGATCGGACGCTAATTTACGCGCAATCCCGCCCAAATGAAATAGGTCCGTTCTGAGATACTGCTCACAATTTTACCGCACCTCAATTTCGGGGATCGCCGACATGCCGACACGCAATTGCGCCAGATGGTGTTGGTCGCTATCCAGCACAATTTTCACCGGCAGACGCTGAACAATTTTAGTGTAGTTGCCTGTGGCGTTATCGGGAGAAATCGCGGAAAACGTCGCGCCGGTCGCCGGGGCAATGCTATCCACATGGCCGGTAAAAATCGTACCGGGCAGGGCGTCGACGCGGATGCGCACCCGCTGTCCCGGCCGCACATCACTTAACTGCGTTTCAAGATAGTTGGCGGTGATGTAGGTCTGCTGAAGCGGGACCACCGCCAGCAGACGGGTTCCGGCCGAAACGTAGGCGCCGGTGCGAACCGCACGCTGACCCACCATGCCATCTACCGGCGCGACAATGCGCGTGTAGGAGAGATTCAGCCTGGCCTGGTCAACACTGGCCTGCGCCGCGGCCACATCCGCCTCCGCCGAACGCACCGCCGCCTGGAGTACGCCCACCTGTTTTTGCGCCGAAGCCAGCGTGGCCTGGCTCTGACGCACCGCCGCCTGGGCTGAGCGCTGGTTAGCGCTGGCTTTCTGCTGCTCGTCGGCAGCCACGGTGCCGCTTTTATAGAGGCGGTTGTAGCGGTCGGCGCTCTGACCGGCATACTGCGCGCTGGCCTGACTGGCCGCCACGCTGGCTCTTTGCTGATCGATCACCGACTGCTGCTGCTCCAGTTGCGCCCGACTGCTCAGCAGTTTCGCCTGGCTCACCTGCAAGTCAGCCTCGGCGCTCTCCAGCGCAACCCGATAGTCACGATCGTCCAGCGTCGCCAGCAGCTCGCCCGCTTTGACCTGCTGGTTATCCTGGACCTCTACGTTGCTGATATAACCCGACACCTTCGGGGCGACCAGGGTGTAATCCGCGTTGACATAAGCGTCGTTGGTGCGGTGATCGTTGCCGCTCATCAGTGACCAGATGGCAAAGGCGGTTGCCAGTAAAATCAATAGCAACAGACTCAGCAGCAGGGTTCTTTTCATTTCAAAAGCACGCATATTCAGTTATTCCGGGAAGAGTTTTGAAGCAATGTCTGAGGCGGCCAGACCCGTTTGGGCAGGATGGCGGTCAGCAGTAGCAGGCAGGCACCAAAGCCGGTCAGCATCAGCCAGCTATCGCTCAGGCTCAGCACCGTGGCCTGATGCCTGACCAGCGTGGCGAATCCACTTAAATTAGCGCTGGAACTGATGGTGCCATCCTGCAACAGCGGCAGGCTGCTGCTGGCATGATCCGCGCCAGAGGCGGTCATCAGCCAGCCGCGGCTCGCCGCCTGATTAATCAGGATACTGGAGTGAAACTGTTCCCGATGGGAGAGGAAAACCTCCACCAGCGTGGAGGCGGCGATGCTGGAAAAACCGCGTACCGTATTAAACATCGCCGAAGCAAACGGACCTTCCGGGGGCGCGACGACGCTGGTGGCGCTCATCAGGATCGGCAGAATCACCATCGGCTGGCCGAACGCCTGGAGGATCTGCAACAGCCAGAAATTCTGTCGCGCCCAGTCACTGGTGATCTGCGTTCCCAGCAGGCATGAGAGGATCAGCAGGCTGACGCCCGCCGTCAGCATCCAGCGGCAGTCGATCCAGCGGATATTCAGCAACGCCGCGAGCAGCGGGGCGATCAGCAGCTGCGGCAGTCCCACCGTCAGCGCCAGCGGGGCGAATTGCAGGGTGCGAAAGCCACTCACCTGTGCGAAATAGGCGGAAGGCAGCGCGGAGCCTGAAAGCCCGAGGATCAGCACGCAGGCCAGCCCCAGCAGGCCATGCGCCAGATTGGGGCGGCGGAGCATCTGCAACTTAAACAGCGGCAGCGGGTGAAACCACTCATTGATCAGGAAAACCAGCAGCAGCGGCAGCGCGGTCAGCAACATACCGGCAATCAGCGGCGAGTTCAGCCAGTCCAGCCGTTCACCCTGGGTCAGCACCAGAATCAGCAGCGCAATGGCGCTGCACCCGGTCAGCATGCCAAACAGATCGATCTGCCTGAAGCGTTCAGGGCGCAGCGGGTCCTGCGGCAATCCCCGGCTGATCAGCAGCATCGCGACCAGCATGGCGGGCACCACCTGCCAGAACACCATCATCCAGCTGACGTGATCGGTCCATAGCGAGGCCAGCGAGGCGGCCATATTCGGGCCAAAGGTGGCGGTCAGTGCATATCCGGCCAGGCCAAACAGTTTAAACGGCGGCGGCAGAAAGCGCAGGGCGACCGTCATCAGCATCGGCGGCAACGCGCCGCCAAACAGCCCCTGAAGCACGCGCAGGGCGATAAACAGCGTCGGGCTGGTGATCAGCGGCAGCAGCAGTGCGGTCAGCACAAACCCCGCCGAGACGCCAAGCGTAAAGCGCCGCAGCGACAGGGTAACGGCAAACCAGGGGGCGATCATCATGGCGGCCACTTCTGCCGCCTGATAGCCGGAAACAATCCAGCTACCCTGATCGTAACTGATGCCGATAGCGGCCCGGATGTCGGCCAGCGCAATATCACTGACGCGATCGTTCAGCCCGGAGGTCAGCGCGGCAATCAGCACGCCGACTAAGCCCAGGGCCAGACGCAGCGTAAAAGGGTGGGGTGCCGGCGCGGGGGCTGGCGTGGCATTCATAGCAGGCGATCTCGTTATTATGATGCAGTGTATTGCGATGTGATACAGGGGCTAATATTACATTCCGGTATACTGTATTGCAATGTGGTACAGGCTGTAAAAAGTGCAGCGTTCGCGCTACAGTAAGGCAGCTCAAACAGGACGACGCTATGGCACAACACCCATCCAGCCGCGAGGATGAAAAAACCGGCGGTATTCAGGTCATCGCTCGCGCGGCGAAAATCCTCAATGCACTTGGCGAACAGCCGGGGGGAATGAGCCTGGGCGAAATCGCGCAGGCGGTTGGACTACCACGCTCCACGGTGCAGCGCATTGTCGCCGCCCTCGACAGCGCCGAGCTGGTGCGCAGCAGCGGGGCCGGTGGTCTGCGGCTGGGGCCTGCCCTGTTAAAACTGATCTCCAGCGTGCACACCGATGTGGTGGATCTGGTCAGGCCGCTGCTGGAAAAACTCTCCTCCGACACCAATGAAACCGTTTCTTTAGCGCGCGCCAGCGGCACGCAACTGGCGATTATTCATCATGTCGTGGCCGCGCGTGAGCTTCGGGTGGTGCCGCATATGGGGCTCAACCTGCCGCTCTACAGCACCTCCGGGGGCCGGGCGCTGCTGGCGCTGGAGTGTGACAACGATGTGCGGGTCATGGTCGGGGATGCCTGGCCGGAGTTAACCGACATGACGGTAAAAACCCTGCCGCAGCTGTTGCAACTGATCAGGGAAGTGCGCGAAACCGGTATCGCCGTCGATCGCGGTGAAACGCTGGAGGGGATCTCTACGATGGCGTTTGCGCTCGATACGCTGTTTGGTCGCTTTTCTGTCTCTTTGCTGGTGCCTTCCGCACGTTTTCTGCGACACGAAGCGCGGTTTCGTGACGAGATGCTGAAGTGCAAAGAGGCGCTGATACGTGAAATCGGCAAAGTCGCCGCGATAGAAGGATAAGCATTGGATGAAAACCCTGCTGATGGCTGTTGACCACTCTCCGGTCACTGAAAAAGTGGTCGCTCTGACTATTGAAGAAGCGCTGGCCCATCGCGCCGAGGTGGTGGTGCTGTGCTGTGTCGATCCCGCCTACTCCGCCTGCAACCAACCCATGGAAATTGATGCCGGGGAAGATCCGGGCGATTTTGTGGCCGCGCAGGATGAGCAGAACACCGCGGAAATGGTGGTGCGTCACGCGCTGGCACCGTTGCTGCGGGCTGGCATCAATGCGCGTGGCATGATAGTGGCGGGCGAAGCGGCCGACACCATTGTGGCGCAGTCGCAGCAACTCAAGGCCAGCATGATTGTGATGGGACGCCGCCATCTCTCCTCTTTTAACCGGCTGTTAAAAGGCTCGGTCAGCGCGTCGGTGATTGAGCGCGCTCAATGCCCGGTGCTGATTGATGTGCGCAAGGATTAAATCCGCACTATGAGTGCTCTGCTTTTTATTACGCTGGCCGCCTTTGGGCTGCTGGCGCTGATCGTTATTGTGCTGATTAAAACCACCCGGCTGCGTCTGTGGCAGGGGCTGATCATCTTTCTGCTGCCACTGATACTGGCTAACCTGCTCTGGTTCAGCTGGGTAGCACCGCATCAGTTACAGGCCACTCAGCGTGAGCAGGCGGTGAATCAGCTGGCGCAGATGCCGGGTTACCGGGTGCTGCAAAATCAGGAACCAGCGTTATGGCTGCTGCTGACTCAGGATCTGACCCGCCGGATTCGTGCGGGGGAGCCAGCTGAGCAGGCGGCAGGCGAACTGCGCGGCACGATGATTGAGGTGATTAATCAGCGGCTGATGCGGGGAACCGACGCGGCGGTGGTCAACTACATCGGCGTTTCAGTTGAGGAGATGCAGGCGCTCAACCGGCTCGATCCCGGCCTCTGTTTCCGTTACCTCTATCCGCAGGTCAGTGGCGGCGTTAATTTGCTGACCACGCTGCCGTCGTCGCTTAACCGCAAAGAGATGGAGGCGATGGAGCAGCTGCTGCTTAACAGTCCGCCACCCGATCAGCCGCTGGACAAGGCGCTGGCGCAAGATGATTTACAGCAGATTGTGGCGCAGCTCTATCAGCGCTGGGGTGACAAGCTACAGCAGCTGAATCTGCCGGCCGACACCGCGGTCGATCGCTCCTCTCTGTGCGCGATGTCGATCGATCTCTACAGCGCCATCCTGGCACTCCCTGACAAGCGCGCGGCTAACCTATTGCGTAGGATGATCGCGTTTTCTGGCCAGTAACCGCCGGCAGAGGGAAGACGAAAAATGCCCGCTAAGCGCGGGCATAAAAGTCGGAATAGATATCTGTTTTTGGCATTTCCTGGTGTGGTGCAGTCTTCGTTGTCTCTGACTGCATCCTGTCATGCCTGATGCGATAGTGATAGCCGTTTAATCGTATTAAATTAATCGGTAAAAGCTTATAGTTGCAGCGTTTTTCGCGTATTAATCCTATGGATGCGCGTTGTACTGCGTCATACACTGCGCGGTAGTATGAGGATAAATAAATGAAAAAACTAATTACCGGCGCACTGGCGCTGTTACTGCTGAGCGGATGTACCGCCAGCAAACCCGGGGCATTTGAGCGTGTTGATGAAGATCCCAGCTCAAATACCGTCCAGTACCGATTTGATCCGGTAAAGGTCAATCGTGACGCGATGGAAATTGATCTGGCGAATTACTGTAGCAGTAAAGGATTTGATAAGGTGGAAGCGCTGCCGACGCAGGAGAGTCATATTCCTGGTCTCAGCAAAGCCTGGTTCCAGTGTAATTATGCGGTGAAAAGCTGAATATAAAACGGGCGGGATAATTATCCCGCCCTTTAAATTTCTATCTTTTATTTTATGCTGTGTGACATCTTTGCCCGTTAGCGGCGATGATAACCGCCATGATACCCATCGTGATAGCCTCCATGATACCCGCCGCCACCGCCGTGGTGCCAGCCATAGTCGTGTCGCGGGCTGATAATACAACCGCTTAATAGCGTTATCAGCCCCACTACCGAAGCGACTCTGATTAAACTTTTCATCGGAAGTTCTCCTCTTTTCCAATAGCTACGACACTACGCCGGGAAAGTGGAGTGAAGATGCAGGCTTTGTAGAGTTATTTAAGAAAATATAACAGGATATTTCAGAATAAGAAAATCAGCGATGCAGAGAGATATTTAAATAAGAATGAGCTGAATAAGGCGCATTCTAAGCGAGAATCATCTTAAAAACAAAGCCAAAATAATTCTCATTTAAAAAAATTTAACGCTACATTATTAACAGGTCTGTTCAACGGGAGAGAAACATGACGCATAAGGTAAGAAATGTTCTGGCTTTGCAGGCTGAGCTTGGCGAATGCCCGCTCTGGTCCACCGAAGAGCAAGTGCTGTGGTGCGTCGATATACTGGCGCCGGCTATTCATCGCTTTGATCCGGTCAGCGGTGAGCTGCGCACTTTTCCGCAGACAGAAGAGGTGGGATGTATCGGTCTGCGTGAACAGGGCGGACTGATAGCCGCCTTGCGGGGCGGCGTCTGGCTGCTGGATGCGCAGGGTAAGCCAGAGAAAAAGGTGGCGGATAATCCTGGCGTGGCCGAATCCAGTCGCTTCAACGATGGCCGCGTCGATCCCTGGGGGAATTTCTGGTGCGGCAGTTTGTGGGAGCCGCAGGACAAAAACGGTGGCCTGTTATGCCGCGTGACGCCTGAACTGACGCTGGAAGTGAAAGCGCGTGATATTAAAATTTCCAATGGGCTGGCCTTCTCTCCCGATCGACGCTGGATGTATCACAGCGACACGCCGAATGAAGCTCTCTACCGCTATCCGTTAGACGAGCGCGGCGAACCGGGAGAGCGGGCGCTGTTCCGTCGCTTTGACGCCAGTGGCGGTTTACCGGATGGGGCGGCGGTCGATAGTGAAGGATTTTACTGGTCAGCCCAGTTTGATGGCGGAAGGGTGGTGCGTATCGACCCGCAGAGCAGCGAAATCGTTGATGAGATCCTGTTGCCGGTGAAGTGGCCAACCATGGTGGCGTTTGGCGGCGCTGACCTTAAAACTCTGTTTATCACCAGTTCGCGCGAAGATCGTACCGAAGAAGAACTGGCTCGCTATCCCGAATCCGGCGATATTTTCGCGGTTGAGGTGGCGGTAGCGGGTATTGCCGAGCCGCGTTTCCGCGGCTGAAGAGCAGCAGGGCCGCAGTCGCGGCCCTGCCAGTCAGTGACGCTGCAACACCGGCCGGGCCGTCACCGGGCCATGCGGTAAACGGATGGTCAGGGAGAGGAACAGGGAGATCACCAGCAGGGTCATGATCAGACTGAAGGTAACGGTAAAGCCACCAAACAGTGAGGCGGCCAGAGAACCCAGCACGCTGCCGATACCGAAGCCGAGATAGAGCAGGCCATAATTCTTTGTCAGATTATTGAGACCGAAAAAGTCGCTGACCAGTGACGGGAAGACAGTAATGGTCCCGCCAAAGCTGAACGCCACACAGGCCAGTGAGAGGAAGAAGGTGGTTTCGTTCATATGGGTAAACAGCAGCACGCTCATCCCGATCAGTGAGACGATCTGTGCCAGCGAAATGACCCTGATGCGCGCCATCCGATCAGAGAGCACACCCAGTACCAGACGACCGCTCAGGTTAGCAATCGCGATGACTGTGACCGCATTGGCGGCAATCTGCGTGCTCAGATGCACCAGCCCTTCGCCAATATCCTTAGCCACCCCAATCACATAGAGGCCGCTCATGCAGGCGGTCAGAAACATCAGAGCCAGCATCCAGTACTGAGGCAGACGTACCGACTGCGCCAGGGTGTAATCGCGGTTATGCTGCTGACGTACGCTGGCAGCGCTTTGCAGCGGCGCGTCATGCATCAGCAGCGCCCCGACCACGATCATCGCCATCGCCAGCACACCCCACAGAATAAAGGTCTGTTCCAGACCGACCGAGGAGAGCAGCGCACCGCAGATAAATTTGAATCCGAGGCTGCCGAGGCCGTAAGCGCCAATCGCGCAGGCAGAGATCATCCCCTTGCGTTCAGGAAACCACTTCACGCAGTTTGACAGCGTCATCAGATACCCCGCGCCATCCGCCAGGCCGACCAGCAGACCCGCGCTGAAGTAGAGCATCATCAGGTTACTGGCGTGAGCGGTCAGCCAGAATCCCAGCGCCATCAGCACGCCCGCGCCGATGGTGACGCAACGCACGCCAAAACGTTCCTGTAACTTCCCGGCCAGCGAGGAGGCGATAGCCAGGCCCAGGCTCAGCAGGCCAAACGAGAAGGCGACCTGACTGACTGGCGCATCCAGCTTCTGTGACAGCTGGCCATTAAACAAACTCCAGGTATAGACTGACCCCAGCGCAAACTGGGTGATGACGGTTCCGATCAATGTGAGCCAGCGGGTACGCTGATAACCAACCTGTTGCGTCTGATTCATGATTATTCTCTCCCCGTTCGGGAATCTGGAAACTGGCGTCAGCATAGGGCAGCGCTACACGCGCGGGAGTCACAACGGCATGAACCGAATGGATCAGGGAATGAAATGCCATTCAGAGGGTATGAACAGCATGGCGGCAGAAGTAACCAAAGCGGCAGCTTAATGAGTAAGCGTAATTAGCCGTAAGATAATGTTTCAGGCAGCACTATAAGTGAGCAGGTTTGCAGATTTTTTGCCAGGCTGAAGGTTCACTTAACAGGAGGAAATATGAAAGACCGGACATATGAATCCATCACCAGTGAAGAAGAGGTTTGCTGCATCATCGGTCAGGCAGTGATTGAACTCAGTACAGAGCAGCAGCCTGTCACTAAATCGACGCTGGCATTGAAGCTGCTGTCGATGGCCGATCGCGATAGTGACGATGAGCGTGTACTGCTCTACTGGATTGCACGCAAAGCGATCAATCAACCACAGAAACTCGTTCAGCAACAGCGGGCGTAACGCCCTGCGACAGGGGCTAAAACCTGCCTCTGCACCCGATGATTATACGGCGACGGCTTGCCGGCCAGCGGGCGAACTTCACGACACTGCCCGCTAAAAATCATGACAAGGCCAGGGATGGCGCTGGCAGGCTTATCTCTTCCCCGGTGCGCTGAAAGTCTCCGCACCCTCTGCTGCGATAAAATCTTCTCCTCTTTTCCCGCTGATAAAAAACAAACTTCCGGTCAGATAGGGTTCAGCCTCTGAAAAACCCTGTTTCTGCCTGGGGATGGTTACCCTTTCTGGTCTGAACAGGGAGCGTGAAGGGCGGGTTACATTCTGGATGTCATGCAGCGGAGCCGTTCTCCTTATCGTGCTTAAGAAATTTCTTATCATTCAGCCGGGTGGCAGGTAAGTTGCCCTGACAGGCTGCTGTTACTTTTAGTTACATATTATCGGTTCCTTTGGTTGCTTCACTGTTTCTAAACTCGCGCTATAGGGTTTATCTGAAAGTTTACGATAATACCCTCCGCACCGTGTCATGCCGCCAGTGAAGGGAATCTCCTCGCTTCTGACCCCGGTTCTGTTCTGCATCGGATTTTGCACTACGGGACGATCATCCAGCTGCGTAAGCTCCTCTTCATATCTCCATCGGCAGTGGCGGTTTCTGGTAATTGCGAGAACAGGGAGAGTCATGTCAAACGTCCGTCAGTCCGAACGCCCCATCCATTCAGGCACAGGAAACGCTCTGTGATGAATACCGCTAACTCATTGAAAACCGGTGGCGACCCGCGTGCGCTGCCCGATTATGCTGCTCTGCGCGATGAACTGGCGAAACTTTCGCATCCGGCGCGACCGGATGTGGACTGGCTGCGCATTGAGCAACTCAGCCTGTCTCTGTTTCAGCAGAACGGCGTTGAGTTACAGACCCTCTCCTGGTATACGCTGGCACGAGCCCGGCTTGGCGGGATGGCGGGGCTTAACGAGGGGCTGGTGCTGCTGGAGACGCTGCTGATCTATCACTGGGCGACAATGTGGCCGCGGCCGGTTCATGCCCGAATGGAGATTCTGGCCGGACTCAGCCAGCGTCTGCAATCGCTGCTGCGCACCCTGACGCTCGACTACCCGCAGTTGCCGCTGATCTATCAGGCTGAACAGCACCTGAATAGGATCCATCATCATCTTCAGCGGCTGGAGCTGAAAAACGCCAGTCAGCTCGGTGAGCTCATCACTTTTATGCATAACACGGCCACCCGGCTGGAGAAGAGTGAAACTGGTCACAGCGATTACCCTGAGCCCATCGAGCCCGTAACGGCCGTCGCCGCGGAGTTACCAGAAACGGCCACCTCGCCGGAGCCGGTTGCCACGGCGGAAAAAGCGCCTGCTGTGGTGCATGAAGTGCCTGAGGTTGTCTCCCCGCCGCCTGAAGCTAAGGCCAGGCGACCCTGGCGGGCTTTCGTCGCTGGTATGCTGACCATGTTACTGGCGGGCGCAGCGGCGACGGTCTGCTGGCAGAAAATCTCTCCGGCACCGCTCAGTCCGGTGCCGGTGAACGCTGATGAGTCAGCTCTGACGGCGCTTGCACAGCTTTCGCCGCTGTGGCGGCAGGAGTATGGTTTCACGCTGGCTGCCAGGGCCGCGCCAGGCGAATCAGCGAAACTGAAAGCGCAGTGGCAGCGCTACCTCAGCGAAAACGCGCTGCCGGCGGAATCCCTGTCCGGCTGGCATCAGGGGATGGAGGGTTTACAGGAGCTGACCCGGCGTCTGAACGCGCTTGATGAGCGTAAGGGCAAATATCTGACCGGTTCGGAACTGAAATCGATGGTGTTTACCATAACGCAGAACTTCAGCCGTAACGTTCCGGTTGAGGAGCAGCTTTATCAACTGGGCCAGACCGGCAACAGGACGTCAGGCTCGGCAGCAAAGCTGATGCAGACAGACATGCAGTTTGACCAGTTGCTGAACCGTTATGCGCTGATAAAACAGCAGGCAGAGCAGCAGTAGCAGTCTGCTGCTCATCCCAATCCCCCGCCCGACTTATCGGTGAAACAGCGCTGTGCTGTCAGGGCGGGGGGAGGGCTGGCCTGCTGACGCCAGAGCAGAACGCCACATATGCTCGAAAAATGCCCGTCGCAATAAAACTTCTCGCATACTGCATTAATTCTTCCAGTCCATTTTTATAATTCTTCACTATATAAAAGTAACCGCTCGCAGGAGCTCTGTGTGGCTATCTATTCCTTGCCAGCAGAAAGGGATGTTAGATCAACCAATAAAAAGCGGCAGTTTCAGCGTATGCATTCTATTAGCGGCATTGTGTATGCGTTCTTTTTTTTTGGTTATCCTGAAAAATCCTTTTTTGATGAGCTATGTGTTTTTAAAAGTTTAAATGTTGATTTAAATCAATATCGGTTGTCTATTTTAATAAAGCGCCATTAATTATAATTACGGCGATATAAATGTTTGTTTTACGCATCAGAAATGATTTATTTTCCTGATGTTGTAGTGCTTTTCACTGTTCTTTTTTTAGCGTAAAAACCTTAAGAAGATTCCTATTGCAGAACAAAGATCGGCATGATTGATCTTGAGTCGATCATTATTCTATTATCGCGTGTAAAGAACCCTGGTGTGAACAACAGGCATAGCGATAAAGCGAGGGATAATGAGATGGCTGACAGTTTCCAGAATGAAGTGCCCAAGGCACGTATTAATCTTAAACTTGACCTGCATACAGGGGGGGCGAGCAAGAAAACCGAACTTCCCCTGAAATTACTGGTTGCAGGCGATTTCAGTAATGGTCAGGCGTCAGATTCAATATCAGAGCGCGACAAAGTTAATGTGAATAAAATTAATTTTGATGCAGTCCTTTCCGAATATTCTCCGAAAGTTAATCTCAGCGTTAAAAATACCCTTGCCGGTGATGGCAGCGAAGAGAATATCAGCCTGGTGTTCCGCGA
>NZ_JBGMNJ010000022.1:0-28284 GCF_051336815.1 Pantoea sp. C2G6 | reverse complement strand
GAAGGTCTGCGCTTCGCAATCCGCGAAGGTGGCCGTACCGTTGGCGCGGGTGTTGTTGCTAAAGTTATCGCTTAATTGTGATACCTGCTGTGGTCGTGCAAACGGCCACTGCAACAGAACAGAAAGAGCACTTCGGTGCTCTTTTTTTATTTAAAAAGCGGCATAACCCTGCAAAGGGTAGGTTTGTAATAAAAACGATTCGCATTTACACTGTGTGCAGAAAATGTACCAGAGTGATAAGAGAATGTACGTCTGCCTGTGTAACGCCATCAGTGATAAAACCCTTCGAGAAGTCGTGCGTCGCTATCAGCCTCAGTCTATCCAGCAGCTGCGTCAGTTTGTGCCGGTCGGCAAGCAGTGTGGCAAATGCATTCGCGCTGCGCGTGAAATCATGGACAACGAGTTGCAGCATGCACCGCTCTACAAAGAGATAGCCTGACTGACATCCCTGTGGGAATACCCACAATATCTATCGCGTTTTTTTGACTTCTTTTTAACCGCATCTACGCTCTAATAAAACAGACGCGGAGGGTTAACCATGAAGGGCGATATTAAAGTTATCAGTCATCTCAATAAACTGCTTGGAAATGAGCTGGTTGCCATCAACCAGTATTTTCTGCATGCGCGTATGTTCAGGAACTGGGGTCTGACGCGCCTCAATGATGTTGAATATCACGAGTCGATCGATGAGATGAAGCATGCCGATAAGTATATTGAACGCATTCTTTTTCTTGAGGGCATCCCTAATCTCCAGGATCTGGGCCGTCTGCGTATCGGTGAAGATGTTGAAGAGATGCTGGGCTCAGATCTTGCCCTGGAGCTGGAGGGCGCTAAAGATCTGCGGGAAGCTATCTCTTATGCGGATAAAGTTCATGACTATGTCAGTCGTGACATGATGATTGAAATCCTGGCGGATGAGGAGCACCACATCGACTGGATTGAGACCGAGCTTGAGTTAATCAGGAAGATGGGTATCCAGAATTACCTACAGGCGCAAATCAAACCAGAGTAAATCGGGTCTGTAGTACGATCGTTATCCAGCCCGCAATGGCCAGGAAAGGGCCAAACGGCAGCGGGCTATCTCCCTGATATAAATCCCGCCGTTGCAGGGCGATTGTCAGCAGCGCCAGTGAGGTGGCACCCACCGCGATAGCTGGCAACACCTGCCAGCCACAACAGGCGCCCAGCGCTGCAAAAAGCTTCATGTCGCCATAACCCACTCCTTCATATCCCCGCACATACCGATAGCTCCAGCCAAGCAGCCATAGCACGCTGTAGCCCGATAGCGCACCTGCTATGGCCGCAGCTTCGGTTCCACTGGTGGTGGCGTACGTTAATCCCAGCCAGAGCAGCAGATAATTGAGCGGGTCAGGTATGCAGAGATGCTGGCGATCGATGGCCGCCACCACCAGTAACAGGCTGGATGCAGCGACAACATAGAGAGCGGCGGCCAGGCTGGTAAAGCTGTGCAGCACCAGCAGACAAAGCAGAGCCATCAATGCTTCACAGATAAAGCTGTGGGCGCTGAAAGCGTGGTGGCAAAAGCGACACCGTCCTTTTAAGCGTGGCCAGCTTATCAGCGGCAGGGTATCGCGCCACCGCAGACGCCGCTGGCAATGGTCACAGCCTGAGGCGGGGAAACAGAGCGCCCTGAACCACGCGGCCGGTGAGGCAGAGGGCGTGAAGCGCTGGCAGGCCAGGGAAAGGAAACTGCCGGTCGCCGCGCCGCCAGCGAGAGTAGCGATAGAGGTCATCAGGTCAGGTAACATCAGCAGGCTCCGCAATAAAGGTTCTGCTCACTTTCAGCGCCAGAGAATTGCCTGTCATCCCGCAATGGATAACAGCGGAAATCATCTCGCAAAGGAGTAGTGGCTTTATCATTAAAGCGGCAGGGCGGTGCGACCCGGCTCTCAATGATGAGCCACTATTTCAGGACGAATACCGCAATGCGGGTTGCTTCCTGAACAGATTTACGTATAATGCGCGGGCCTGTAGATATTACAGGCGCGATTCGAGCAGAATCGCAGACGGCTGAAATTTAGGCCGCCTGACAATACTCCCAATTGGGGAGTTATATGCTGAACGATTACACTCTCCCATCAATCGTAATGGGTTCGAGTAGTAATTTTTTTCGTCTATAAAAAGTTTGGAGCTCTGGTCTCATGCAGAACCAAAGAATCCGTATCCGTCTTAAAGCGTTTGATCATCGTCTGATCGATCAATCAACCGCGGAAATCGTTGAGACCGCCAAGCGCACTGGTGCGCAGGTTCGTGGTCCAATCCCGCTGCCAACCCGCAAAGAGCGTTTTACCGTTCTGATCTCTCCGCACGTTAACAAAGACGCGCGTGATCAGTACGAAATCCGCACTCACAAGCGTCTGGTAGACATCGTTGAGCCAACTGAAAAAACGGTTGATGCTCTGATGCGTCTGGATCTGGCTGCCGGTGTTGACGTGCAGATCAGCCTGGGTTAATCAGGTCATCGAGCGATTGAGAGGTTGAAACAATGATTGGTTTAGTCGGTAAAAAAGTGGGCATGACCCGCATCTTCACTGAAGATGGCGTTTCTATCCCCGTCACCGTAATCGAAGTTGAAGCGAACCGCGTAACTCAGGTCAAAGGCCTGGAGAACGATGGTTACCAGGCAATTCAGGTTACCACCGGTGCTAAAAAAGCAAACCGTGTGACCAAACCTGAAGCTGGTCATTTTGCTAAAGCTGGCGTTGAAGCTGGCCGTGGCCTGTGGGAATTCCGCACCGCTGAAGGTGATGAGTACTCCGTAGGTCAGAGCATCAGCGTTGAGATTTTCGCTGAAGTTAAAAAAGTTGACGTAACCGGTACCTCTAAAGGTAAAGGTTTCGCCGGTACCGTTAAGCGCTGGAACTTCCGTACCCAGGACGCGACTCACGGTAACTCCTTGTCTCACCGCGTTCCGGGTTCTATCGGTCAGAACCAGACTCCGGGCAAAGTGTTCAAAGGCAAGAAAATGGCAGGTCAGCTGGGTAATGAGCGCGTAACCGTTCAGAGTCTGGACGTAGTACGTGTTGACGCTGAGCGCAACCTGCTGCTGGTTAAAGGTGCAGTTCCCGGTGCTACCGGTAGCGACCTGATCGTTAAACCAGCTGTGAAGGCGTAAGGGGATAGCAATGGAATTAGTATTGAAAGACGCGCAGAGCGCGCTGACTGTTTCCGAAACTACCTTCGGTCGTGATTTCAACGAAGCGCTGGTTCACCAGGTTGTTGTTGCTTACGCATCTGGCGCTCGCCAGGGTACTCGTGCGCAGAAAACCCGCGCCGAAGTAACCGGTTCAGGCAAAAAGCCATGGCGTCAAAAAGGCACCGGCCGTGCGCGTGCAGGTTCTGTAAAGAGCCCAATCTGGCGTTCAGGTGGCGTGACCTTTGCTGCGAAGCCGCAGGACCACAGTCAAAAAGTTAACAAAAAGATGTACCGCGGCGCGCTGAAAAGCATCCTGTCCGAACTGGTACGTCAAGATCGTCTGATCGTTGTCGAATCATTTGCTGTAGAAGCACCGAAAACCAAGCTGCTGGTACAGAAACTGAAAGACATGGCGCTGGAAGACGTGCTGATCATCACCGGTGAACTGGATGAGAATCTGTTCCTGGCTGCGCGTAACCTGTACAAGGTTGACGTGCGTGATGCAGCAGGTATCGATCCAGTTAGCCTGATCGCCTTCGACAAAGTCGTTATGACTGCTGATGCAGTTAAGCAAGTTGAGGAGATGCTGGCATGATCCGTGAAGAACGTCTGCTGAAAGTACTGCGCGCGCCGCACGTATCTGAAAAAGCATCTAGCGCGATGGAAAAAACCAATACCATCGTTCTCAAAGTTGCTAATGACGCGACCAAAGCAGAGATCGTTGCTGCTGTTGAGAAACTGTTCGAAGTAGAAGTTAAAGACGTAAACACCCTGGTTGTTAAGGGCAAAGTTAAGCGTCAAGGACAGCGTATCGGTCGTCGTAGCGACTGGAAAAAAGCTTACGTCACCCTGAAAGAAGGCCAGAATCTGGACTTCGCTGGCGGCGCTGAGTAAGTCGGAGGAGAAAGACAATGGCAGTTGTTAAATGTAAACCGACATCTCCGGGTCGTCGCCATGTAGTTAAAGTGGTAAACGCGGAGCTGCACAAGGGCAAACCATTTGCCCCGCTGGTAGAAAAAAACAGCAAATCCGGTGGCCGTAACAACAATGGTCGTATCACTACCCGTCATATCGGTGGTGGTCACAAGCAGGCTTATCGTATTGTTGACTTCAAACGCAACAAAGACGGTATCCCGGCAGTTGTTGAACGTCTTGAGTACGATCCGAACCGCTCTGCGAACATCGCACTGGTTCTGTACAAAGACGGCGAGCGCCGTTACATCCTGGCCCCTAAAGGCCTGAAAGCCGGCGACCAGATCCAATCTGGCGTTGATGCTGCGATCAAAGCAGGTAACACTCTGCCGATGCGTAACATCCCGGTGGGTTCAACCGTGCATAACGTAGAAATGAAACCAGGCAAAGGCGGTCAGATTGCTCGCTCAGCTGGTGCTTACGTGCAGATCGTTGCGCGTGAAGGTTCTTACGTTACCCTGCGTCTGCGTTCAGGTGAAATGCGTAAAGTCGAGTCTGACTGCCGCGCAACACTGGGCGAAGTCGGCAACGCTGAGCATATGCTGCGCGTTCTGGGTAAAGCTGGTGCAGCCCGTTGGCGTGGTGTTCGTCCGACCGTTCGTGGTACCGCGATGAACCCAGTTGATCACCCGCACGGTGGTGGTGAAGGTCGTAACTTTGGTAAGCACCCGGTCACTCCGTGGGGCGTTCAGACCAAAGGTAAGAAGACCCGTAGCAACAAGCGTACTGATAAATTTATCGTACGTCGCCGTAGCAAATAATTTTAGAGGATAAGCCATGCCACGTTCTCTCAAGAAAGGTCCTTTTATTGACCTGCACTTGCTGAAGAAGGTAGAGAAAGCGGTGGAAAGCGGAGACAAGAAGCCTTTGCGCACCTGGTCCCGTCGTTCAACGATCTTCCCTAACATGATCGGTTTGACCATCGCTGTCCATAATGGTCGTCAGCACGTTCCTGTCTTTGTTTCCGACGAGATGGTCGGCCACAAGCTGGGTGAATTTGCACCGACACGTACTTATCGCGGCCATGCTGCTGATAAGAAAGCCAAGAAGAAATAAGTAGGAGGAAGAGATGGAAACTATTGCTCAACATCGCCATGCTCGTTCTTCTGCTCAGAAGGTACGCCTGGTGGCTGACCTGATTCGCGGTAAGAAAGTGTCGCAGGCTCTGGATATTTTAACCTACACCAACAAGAAAGCGGCTGTACTGGTTAAGAAAGTCCTGGAATCTGCCATTGCTAACGCCGAACACAACGATGGCGCTGATATCGACGATCTGAAAATCACGAAAATTTTCGTAGATGAAGGTCCGACCATGAAACGCATTATGCCGCGTGCCAAAGGTCGTGCAGATCGCATCCTGAAGCGCACCAGCCACATTACTGTGGTTGTGTCCGATCGCTGAGACTCTGGAGACTAGCAATGGGTCAGAAAGTACATCCTAATGGTATTCGCCTGGGTATTGTAAAACCATGGAACTCTACCTGGTTTGCGAACACCAAAGAATTCGCTGACAACCTGGACAGCGATTTTAAAGTACGTCAGTTCCTGACTAAAGAACTGGCTAAAGCGTCTGTATCTCGTATCGTTATCGAGCGTCCAGCGAAGAGCATCCGCGTGACTATTCACACCGCTCGTCCTGGCATCGTTATCGGTAAGAAAGGCGAAGACGTAGAAAAACTGCGCACGGTCGTCGCGAATATCGCGGGCGTTCCTGCACAGATCAATATCGCTGAAGTCCGTAAGCCGGAACTGGACGCAAAACTGGTTGCTGATAGCATCACTTCACAGCTGGAGCGTCGTGTGATGTTCCGTCGTGCTATGAAGCGTGCGGTTCAGAACGCCATGCGTCTGGGCGCGAAGGGGATTAAAGTTGAAGTTAGCGGCCGTCTGGGCGGCGCCGAGATCGCACGTACCGAATGGTATCGTGAAGGTCGCGTGCCGTTGCACACTCTGCGTGCTGACATTGACTACAACACCTCTGAAGCGCACACCACTTATGGTGTAATTGGCGTTAAGGTATGGATCTTCAAAGGTGAGATCCTGGGTGGTATGGCTGCTGTTGAACAACCGGAACCGGCTGCTCAACCTAAAAAGCAGCAGCGTAAAGGCCGTAAGTAAGGAGAGTCGCTGATGTTACAACCAAAGCGTACGAAATTCCGTAAGGTGCACAAAGGCCGTAACCGCGGTCTGGCTGCGGGTACGGATGTCAGCTTCGGTACTTTCGGTCTGAAAGCTGTTGGCCGTGGTCGTCTGACTGCTCGTCAGATCGAAGCAGCACGTCGTGCTATGACCCGTGCAGTTAAGCGTCAAGGTAAGATCTGGATCCGAGTATTCCCGGACAAACCGATCACCGAGAAGCCGCTGGAAGTGCGTATGGGTAAAGGTAAGGGTAACGTGGAGTATTGGGTTGCCCTGATCCAGCCTGGTAAAGTCCTGTATGAAATGGACGGCGTACCAGAAGAGCTGGCCCGTGAAGCATTCAAGCTGGCAGCAGCAAAACTGCCTATCAAAACCACCTTTGTAACTAAGACGGTGATGTAATGAAAGCAACAGAGCTGCGTGAAAAAAGCGTTGAAGAGCTGAACACTGAGCTGCTTAATCTGCTGCGTGAGCAATTTAACCTGCGCATGCAGGCAGCATCTGGCCAACTCCAGCAGACTCATCTGCTGAAGCAGGTTCGCCGTGATGTTGCGCGCGTTAAGACTTTACTGACTGAGAAGGCGGGTTCGTAATGACCGATAAAATCCGTACTCTGCAGGGTCGTGTAGTAAGTGACAAAATGCAGAAATCTGCAGTTGTCGCTATCGAACGTTTCGTGAAACACCCGATCTACGGCAAATTCATTAAACGTACGACTAAGCTGCACATCCATGACGAGAACAATGAATGTGGAATTGGCGACGTGGTAGAAATCCGCGAATGCCGTCCACTGTCCAAGACTAAATCCTGGACCCTGGTTCGCGTAATTGAGAAAGCGGTTCTGTAATAAGAACGTTTTTTCTGAGAAACCCTCTGCTTCGGCAGGGGGTTTTTTTTTGCCTCTGGCTTGGGCTTGATCCATTTGTGCCGGTGGCAATGGAGATTTGATAGCGCTCACAAATTCGGCCGATCCTCAGGACTATGCTGCGACTCTTCAGGCGAACTGGCCTGAAAGCCCTGGGCTGAACAGGACCAGGGCCATCACAACTGTACAAGGAGATGTGCTGTGAAAATGGAGAGTCCTGACCGCCTGCGCCGGTCACTGTTAAAATTGCCACTGTTAGCGGCCGCGTTACCCGCCATTGGCTCAGCCAGCAAGCTGCCGCTATTATCGGGTAACACGCCACAACCCACAGGCAATAGCATGGAACGAACGCTGTTATTAAAGAACGCTGAATGTGTGGTTTGCATGGACGCCGACCGTCGGGAAATACGCAACGCCAGCATCCTGATTAAAGGAAATCAGATCGTGGCGGTGGGAGAAGCCAGCACGATACCCGATAACGCCGATGAGATTATCGATCTGCGTGGCCATATTGTGATCCCTGGCCTGATCAATACGCATCACCATATGTTCCAGAGCCTGACCCGTGCCATTCCTGCGGTGCAAAATGGTGAGCTGTTCAACTGGCTGACACACCTCTATCCATTGTGGCAGAACCTGACGCCTGAGATGATCCATATCTCAACCCAGATTTCGATGGCCGAGTTGATGCTCTCAGGCTGTACCACCACCAGTGACCATCTCTACGTCTACCCGAATGGCTGCCAGCTGGATGACAGTATCGAAGCCGCCGCCCTGATGGGGATGCGTTTCCATGCCAGCCGGGGCAGCATGAGTGTGGGGAAATCGTTGGGCGGCTTACCGCCAGATTCTCTGGTTGAGAATGAAGCAGCCATCCTGAAAGATTCACAGCGCGTCATTGAGCGCTACCACGATGCCAGCCACGGTTCGATGTTACGTATCGTGGTTGCGCCATGTTCACCGTTTTCCGTCAGTCGTGAACTGATGAAGCAGTCCGCCACGCTGGCCCGTAGCTTTAAGGTCTCCATGCATACCCATCTGGCGGAGAACGTCAGTGATATTCGCTACAGCCGTGAAAAGTTCAATATGACCCCGGCGCAGTATGTGGAGGATCTCGGCTGGGTCGGACCGGATGTCTGGCATGCACACTGCGTCAAACTGGATCAGCATGGCATTGAGCTGTTTGCGCGGACCGGCACCGGCGTGGCGCACTGTCCCTGCTCCAATATGCGACTCGGCTCGGGCATCGCTCCAGTGCGTCATATGTGCGATGCCGGCGTTCATGTTGGCATGGGCGTGGATGGCTCTGCGTCGAATGACAGCTCAGACATGATTGCCGAGGTACGCCAGGCGCTGTTATTGCAGCGGGTCGGGTTTGGTCCCGATGCCATGACCGCGCGCCAGGCGCTGGAGCTGGCGACGCTGGGCGGGGCGAAAGTGCTTAACCGTGACGATGTGGGAGCGATTGCCCCCGGCATGATGGCTGACCTGGCGATTTTTAACCTCAATCAGGTGGGGCTTGCCGGGGCAGGGCACGATCCGGTGGCTGCGCTGGTGTTCTGTAATCCAGGGCAGGTTGCTTACAGCATCATCAACGGAAAAGTGCGGGTGCGGGACGGTCAACTGGCAGGAATTGAACTGCCAGCCCTGTTGCGCCAGCATAACCAACTGGCCAGTAAACTGGTTAGTTGAGCATAAAGGGCGCTTTATTCAGGAAGCGACGAAAAATAAGGCAGATTACATTTGCTACTGTTCGCACTATTCCCTAGAATACGCCCTCCCTGTCATCAGGGAAAATCAGCGGCTCGATTGAGAGCCGTTTATTTTTTCTACCCATCTGTGAGAACCGGTGTTACAATGCCGCGCCCTCAATTATGGGGCTTTCTAACGACCTGAGGTTTAGGTCCCGAAGTAGTAGTTGACATTAGCGGAGCACTAAAATGATCCAAGAACAGACTATGCTGAACGTCGCCGACAACTCCGGTGCACGTCGCGTAATGTGTATCAAGGTTCTGGGTGGCTCGCACCGTCGCTACGCAGGCGTCGGTGACATCATCAAAGTTACCATCAAGGAAGCAATTCCTCGTGGTAAAGTCAAAAAAGGTGATGTCCTGAAGGCGGTAGTGGTGCGCACCAGGAAGGGTGTTCGTCGCCCGGACGGTTCTGTCATTCGCTTCGATGGTAATGCATGCGTTATTCTGAACAATAACAGTGAGCAGCCTATCGGTACGCGTATTTTTGGGCCGGTAACTCGTGAACTTCGTAATGAAAAGTTCATGAAAATTATCTCTCTGGCACCAGAAGTACTCTAAGGAGCGAACAATGGCAGCTAAAATCCGTCGTAACGACGAAGTTATCGTGTTAACCGGTAAAGATAAAGGTAAGCGCGGTAAAGTTAAGAATGTCCTGTCTTCTGGTAAGGTCATCGTTGAAGGTATCAACCTGGTGAAGAAACATCAGAAGCCGGTTCCGGCTCTGAACCAGCCAGGTGGCATCGTTGAAAAAGAAGCTGCAATTCAGGTTTCTAACGTTGCACTGTTCAACGCGGCAACTGGTAAGGCTGACCGTGTAGGCTTTAGATTCGAAGACGGCAAAAAAGTCCGTTTCTTCAAGTCTAACAGCGAAACTATCAAGTAATTTGGAGTAGTACGATGGCGAAACTGCATGATTACTACAAAGACGAAGTAGTCCAGAAACTCATGACAGAGTTTGGCTACAATTCTGTCATGCAAGTCCCTCGGGTCGAGAAGATCACCCTGAACATGGGTGTTGGTGAAGCGATCGCTGACAAGAAACTGCTGGATAACGCAGCAGCTGACCTGGCAGCAATCTCCGGTCAAAAACCGCTGGTCACCAAAGCACGCAAATCAGTTGCAGGCTTCAAAATCCGTCAGGGCTATCCGATCGGCTGTAAAGTAACTCTGCGTGGCGAGCGCATGTGGGAGTTCTTTGAGCGTCTGGTCACCATTGCTGTTCCACGTATCCGTGACTTCCGTGGCTTGTCCGCTAAGTCATTCGACGGCCGTGGCAACTACAGCATGGGTGTGCGTGAACAGATCATCTTCCCAGAAATCGACTACGACAAAGTCGATCGCGTTCGTGGTTTGGATATTACCATTACCACTACTGCGAAATCTGATGATGAAGGCCGTGCACTGCTGGCTGCCTTTGACTTCCCGTTCCGTAAGTAAGGTAGGGTTACTTAATGGCTAAGCAATCTATGAAAGCACGCGAAGTTAAGCGTGTGAAATTAGCAGACAAGTTCTTCGCTAAACGCGCTGAACTGAAAGCGATCATTTCTGATGTGAACGCTTCTGACGAAGATCGTTGGAATGCCGTTCTGAAGCTGCAGAGTCTGCCACGTGATTCCAGCCCTTCACGTCAGCGTAACCGCTGCCGTCAAACAGGTCGTCCGCACGGTTTCCTGCGGAAGTTCGGGTTGAGCCGTATCAAGGTCCGCGAAGCCGCCATGCGCGGTGAAATCCCGGGTCTGAAAAAGGCTAGCTGGTAATTGTCACCAATTGAATCACGGGAGTAACACAGATGAGCATGCAAGATCCGATCGCGGATATGCTGACCCGTATCCGTAACGGTCAGGCCGCGAACAAAGTTGCGGTCACCATGCCTTCCTCCAAGCTGAAATTGGCAATTGCCAACGTTCTGAAGGAAGAAGGATATATTGAAGATTTCAAAATCGAAGGCGACATCAAGCTGGAACTGGAACTGACTCTCAAGTATTTCCAGGGCAAAGCTGTTGTAGAAAGCATTCAGCGAGTAAGCCGTCCTGGCCTGCGCATCTATAAGAAAAAAGATGAGCTGCCAAAGGTAATGGCTGGTATGGGCATCGCTGTAGTTTCTACATCTAAAGGTGTCATGACTGATCGTGCAGCGCGCCAGGCAGGTCTTGGTGGCGAAATTATCTGCTACGTAGCGTAATCGGAGGATACTATGTCTCGTGTTGCTAAAGCACCTGTCGTTGTTCCTGCCGGCGTAGAGGTAAAACTCAACGGTCAGGTAATTTCGATTAAAGGTAAAAACGGCGAGCTGACTCGTACTATCAATGATGCTGTTGAAGTTAAGCATGCTGACAACGCTCTGACTTTCGCTCCACGCGAAGGTTTCGTTGACGGCTGGGCGCAGGCGGGTACTTCTCGCGCGCTGCTGAACGCAATGGTTATCGGTGTTACCGAAGGCTTCACTAAGAAGCTGCAGCTGGTTGGTGTAGGTTATCGTGCGGCCATCAAAGGCAACGTGGTTAACCTGTCTCTGGGCTTTTCTCATCCAGTCGATCACCAGCTGCCCGCGGGTATCACTGCAGAATGTCCAACTCAGACTGAGATCGTGCTGAAAGGCGCTGATAAACAGCTGATTGGTCAGGTTGCAGCTGACTTGCGCGCCTACCGTCGTCCTGAGCCATATAAAGGCAAGGGTGTCCGTTACGCCGACGAAGTCGTGCGTACCAAAGAGGCTAAGAAGAAGTAAGGTAACACTATGGATAAGAAATCTGCTCGTATCCGTCGTGCGACCCGTGCACGTCGCAAGCTCAAAGAGCTGGGTGCTACTCGCCTGGTGGTACATCGTACCCCGCGTCATATTTACGCACAGGTAATCGCCCCGAACGGTTCCGAAGTTCTGGTCGCTGCTTCTACTGTAGAAAAAGCTATCACTGAACAACTGAAGTATACCGGTAATAAAGAAGCCGCAGCTGCAGTAGGTAAAGTTATTGCAGAACGCGCAATCGAGAAAGGCATCACAGGTGTCTCTTTCGACCGTTCCGGTTTCCAATATCATGGTCGCGTCCAGGCACTGGCAGATGCTGCCCGTGAAGCTGGCCTTCAGTTCTAAGGTAGAGGTCTAAGATGGCACACATCGAGAAACAAGCTGGCGAACTGCAGGAAAAACTGATCGCGGTAAACCGTGTATCTAAAACTGTTAAAGGTGGTCGTATCTTCTCCTTCACAGCTCTGACTGTGGTAGGCGATGGCAACGGTCGCGTTGGTTTTGGTTACGGTAAAGCGCGTGAAGTTCCAGCAGCGATCCAGAAAGCGATGGAGAAAGCCCGTCGCAACATGGTTAACGTCGCGCTGACCAACGGCACCCTGCAGCACCCAGTTAAAGGTGCACACACGGGTTCCCGCGTGTTCATGCAGCCGGCTTCAGAAGGTACCGGTATCATCGCCGGTGGTGCAATGCGCGCCGTTCTGGAAGTCGCTGGAGTTCATAACGTTCTGGCAAAAGCCTATGGTTCTACTAACCCGATTAACGTGGTTCGTGCAACTATCGACGGCCTGGGCAATATGAAATCTCCGGAAATGGTCGCTGCTAAGCGTGGTAAATCCGTTGAAGAAATTCTGGGGTAATCACGATGGCTAAGACTATTAAAATCACTCAAACCCGCAGTGCTATTGGCCGTTTGCCTAAGCATAAAGCCACTCTGGTTGGCCTGGGTCTGCGTCGTATTGGCCACACCGTTGAGCGTGAAGATACGCCTGCTGTACGCGGTATGGTTAACGCGGTTTCCTATATGGTTAAAGTGGAGGAGTAAGAGATGCGTCTAAATACTCTGTCTCCGGCCGAAGGGTCTAAGCACGCGAGCAAGCGTCTGGGTCGTGGTATCGGTTCTGGCCTCGGTAAAACCGGTGGTCGTGGTCACAAAGGTCAGAACTCTCGTTCTGGCGGTGGCGTACGTCGCGGTTTCGAGGGCGGTCAGATGCCTCTGTATCGTCGTCTGCCGAAATTCGGTTTCACCTCTCGCAAAGCAATGATCACCACAGAGATTCGTCTGTCTGATCTGGCGAAAGTTGAAGGCGGTATCGTAGACCTGAACGCGCTGAAAGCAGCCAACATTGTCGGTGTTCAGATTGAATTCGTTAAAGTAATTCTGTCTGGTGAAGTTTCTGCACCGGTAACGGTTCGTGGTCTGCGTGTCACCAAAGGTGCGCGTGCTGCAATCGAAGCTGCTGGCGGTAAAATCGAGGAATAAGTAGCAGATGGCTAAACAACCGGGATTAGATTTTCAAAGTGCCAAAGGTGGCCTTGGTGAGCTGAAACGCAGACTGCTGTTTGTCATCGGCGCACTGATTGTCTTCCGTATTGGCTCTTTTATTCCAATCCCTGGTATTGATGCCACTGTACTTGCCAAACTGCTTGAGCAACAGCGTGGCACCATCATTGAAATGTTCAACATGTTCTCTGGTGGTGCTCTCAGCCGTGCTTCTATTTTCGCGCTGGGAATCATGCCCTATATTTCGGCATCGATTATTATCCAGTTATTGACGGTGGTTCATCCAGCGTTAGCGGAAATTAAGAAAGAAGGGGAGGCTGGCCGTCGTAAGATTAGCCAGTACACCCGATACGGTACGTTGGTATTGGCCATATTTCAGTCGATCGGTATTGCTACCGGTTTACCGAATATGCCAGGAATGCAGGGCCTGGTGATGAATCCAGGCTTTGCTTTCTACTTTACCGCTGTTGTGAGTCTGGTCTCAGGAACCATGTTCCTGATGTGGCTGGGCGAACAGATTACTGAACGAGGTATCGGTAACGGTATTTCGATCATTATCTTCGCAGGTATTGTTGCGGGTCTTCCGCCGGCCATTGGCCATACCATCGAGCAAGCGCGGCAGGGCGACCTGCACTTCCTTCTGTTGCTGTTGGTTGCAGTACTCGTATTCGCCGTGACCTTCTTTGTTATTTTCGTTGAACGTGGTCAACGCCGCATTGTGGTGAACTACGCAAAACGTCAACAAGGTCGTCGCGTTTACGCTGCACAGAGCACACATTTACCGTTGAAAGTGAACATGGCGGGCGTAATCCCAGCCATCTTTGCTTCCAGCATTATTCTGTTCCCGGCAACGATTGCATCGTGGTTCGGGGGCGGTACCGGTTGGAACTGGCTGACAACAATTTCGCTGTATTTGCAGCCAGGACAGCCGCTTTATGTGCTACTCTATGCGACTGCAATCATCTTCTTCTGTTTCTTCTATACGGCGTTGGTTTTCAACCCACGTGAAACAGCAGATAACCTGAAGAAGTCTGGTGCATTCGTACCGGGAATTCGTCCGGGAGAGCAAACGGCGAAGTATATTGATAAAGTAATGACACGTCTGACCTTAATCGGCGCGCTGTATATTACTTTTATCTGCCTTATCCCGGAGTTCATGCGTGATGCGATGAAGGTTCCCTTCTACTTTGGCGGTACATCACTGCTCATCGTAGTGGTCGTCATCATGGACTTTATGGCTCAAGTGCAAACTCTGATGATGTCAAGTCAGTACGAGTCGGCACTGAAGAAAGCTAACCTGAAGGGCTACGGCCGTTAATTCAGTTGGTTGAGAAGTTACGGAGAGTAAAAATGAAAGTTCGTGCTTCCGTCAAGAAATTATGTCGTAACTGCAAAATCATTCGCCGCGACGGTGTCGTCCGTGTGATTTGCAGCGCCGAGCCAAAGCATAAACAGCGCCAAGGCTGATTTTGTCACATATTTTTCTTGCAAAGTCGGGTTGAGCTGGCTAGATTAGCCAGCCAATCTTTTGTATGTCAGTGCGTTTCCATTTGAGTATCCTGAAAACGGGCTTTTCAGCATGGGACGTGCTTATTTAATTATAGGAGTGCATAGTGGCCCGTATAGCAGGCATTAACATTCCTGATCAAAAACATACCGTTATCGCATTAACTTCGATCTTCGGTATCGGTAAAACCCGTTCTAAAGCCATCTGCGCTTCAACGGGTATTGCTGAAAATGTTAAGATCAGTGAGCTGTCTGAAGAACAAATTGATCAGCTGCGTGATGCAGTTGCTAAATTCGTTGTAGAAGGTGATCTGCGCCGTGAAATCACCCTGAGCATCAAGCGTCTTATGGACCTTGGTTGCTACCGTGGTTTGCGCCATCGTCGTGGTCTTCCGGTTCGCGGTCAGCGTACCAAGACCAACGCACGTACCCGTAAGGGTCCGCGTAAACCGATCAAGAAATAATCGGGGTGAGTAAATAATGGCAAAGGCACCAGTTCGTGCACGTAAGCGTGTAAGAAAACAAGTCTCAGATGGCGTGGCTCATGTCCATGCTTCTTTTAACAACACCATCGTTACTATTACTGATCGTCAGGGTAACGCACTGGGTTGGGCAACCGCCGGTGGTTCCGGTTTCCGCGGTTCACGTAAATCCACTCCGTTTGCTGCTCAGGTCGCTGCAGAGCGCTGTGCAGAAGCGGTAAAAGATTACGGAATTAAGAACCTGGAAGTTATGGTAAAGGGTCCGGGTCCAGGTCGCGAATCTACGATTCGTGCTTTGAACGCCGCTGGTTTCCGCATCACTAATATTACTGATGTGACTCCGATCCCTCATAACGGTTGTCGTCCGCCGAAAAAACGTCGCGTATAACGCCCGTTTTTTTAGGATAGTTGGAGAAAGAAAATGGCAAGATATTTGGGTCCTAAGCTCAAGCTGAGCCGTCGTGAGGGCACTGACTTATTCCTTAAGTCTGGCGTTCGCGCGATTGATTCCAAGTGTAAGATTGAACAAGCGCCTGGTCAGCATGGTGCGCGTAAACCGCGTCTGTCTGATTACGGCGGTCAGTTACGTGAGAAGCAAAAAGTTCGTCGTATCTACGGCGTGCTGGAGCGTCAGTTCCGTAACTACTATAAAGAAGCAGCTCGTCTGAAAGGCAACACCGGTGAAAACCTGTTGGCTCTGCTGGAAGGTCGTCTGGACAACGTAGTTTATCGTATGGGCTTTGGTGCCACTCGTGCGGAAGCACGTCAGCTGGTGAGCCATAAGTCTGTTCTGGTAAATGGCCGCGTTGTTAACATCGCTTCTTATCAGGTATCTCCGAATGATGTTGTTAGCATCCGTGAGAAAGCCAAAAAGCAATCTCGCGTGAAGGCCGCTCTGGAGCTGGCTGAGCAGCGTGAAAAGCCAACCTGGCTGGAAGTTGATGCGACTAAGATGGAAGGTGTGTTCAAGCGTATTCCTGAACGTACTGATCTGTCTGCGGACATTAACGAACACCTGATCGTCGAGCTTTACTCTAAGTAAAGCTTAGTACCAAAGAGAGGACACAATGCAGGGTTCTGTGACAGAGTTTCTAAAACCGCGCCTGGTAGATATCGAGCAAGTCAGTTCGACGCACGCCAAGGTGACCCTTGAGCCTTTAGAGCGTGGCTTTGGCCATACTCTTGGTAACGCACTGCGCCGTATTCTGCTTTCTTCCATGCCGGGTTGCGCGGTGACCGAGGTTGAAATTGATGGTGTACTTCATGAGTACAGCACCAAAGAGGGCGTACAGGAAGATATCCTGGAAATCCTGCTCAACCTGAAAGGGCTGGCGGTAAGAGTTCAGGGTAAAGATGAAGTCATTCTGACCCTGAATAAATCTGGCATTGGCCCTGTGACTGCAGCCGACATCACCCATGATGGTGATGTCGAAATCGTCAAGCCTCAGCATGTCATCTGCCATCTGACCGATGAGAACGCGGCTATCAGCATGCGTATCAAAGTTCAGCGTGGTCGTGGCTATGTGCCGGCTTCTGCCCGAATTCATTCGGAAGAAGATGAGCGCCCAATCGGCCGTCTGTTAGTTGACGCTTGCTACAGCCCTGTAGACCGTATCGCCTACAATGTTGAAGCAGCGCGTGTCGAGCAGCGTACCGACCTGGACAAGCTGGTCATCGAAATGGAAACCAACGGCACAATCGATCCTGAAGAGGCGATTCGTCGTGCGGCGACCATTCTGGCTGAACAACTTGAAGCTTTCGTTGACTTACGTGATGTACGTCAGCCGGAAGTTAAAGAAGAGAAACCAGAATTCGATCCGATCCTGCTGCGCCCTGTTGACGATCTGGAATTGACTGTCCGCTCTGCTAACTGCCTTAAGGCAGAAGCTATCCACTACATCGGTGATCTGGTACAGCGTACCGAGGTTGAGCTGCTTAAAACGCCTAACCTGGGTAAAAAATCTCTTACTGAGATTAAAGATGTGCTCGCCTCACGTGGTCTTTCTCTGGGTATGCGCCTTGAGAACTGGCCGCCGGCAAGCATTGCTGATGAATAACCGGATCGCAGGTTAAGGTTTCACTGAGAAGGATAAGGTCATGCGCCATCGTAAGAGTGGTCGTCAACTGAACCGCAACAGCAGCCATCGTCAGGCTATGTTCCGCAACATGGCCGGTTCTCTGGTTCGTCATGAGATCATCAAAACGACTCTGCCGAAAGCCAAAGAACTGCGTCGCGTAGTTGAGCCGCTGATTACTCTTGCCAAGACCGACAGCGTAGCTAATCGTCGTCTGGCATTCGCCCGTACTCGTGATAACGAGATCGTGGCAAAACTGTTTAATGAGCTGGGCCCGCGTTTCGCGAGCCGTGCCGGTGGTTACACTCGTATTCTGAAGTGTGGCTTCCGTGCTGGTGACAACGCTCCGATGGCTTACATCGAGCTGGTTGATCGTCCAGAAGCTCAAGCAGAAGCAGCCGCAGAGTAATCTGTAGCAATGTAAAAAACCCGCTTCGGCGGGTTTTTTATTGCCTGAAATTGGCTATCTTAGCGTTGAGTCTTTTCATCACTGAAGGAGCCAACTATGTGGCTACTTGACCAGCTGGCTGAACAGCACATCAGAGCCGCGCAGGAAAATGGCGATCTTGATAACCTTCCCGGCGAAGGTAAGCCACTGCAACTGGATGATGACAGTCATGTCCCACCGGAATTAAGAGCGGGCTATCGGTTACTGAAAAACTCAGGCTTTCTGCCGCCTGAGCTTGAGACAAGACGTGAAGCGATTGAGATCAACGATCTTCTTCAGCAGCTCGATCCGACAGATCCTCGCTATCAGGATCAAAGTAATCGACTGAAAGTGCTGGAGCTTCGGTTACGTCAGGCAGGGATGAGCACCGATTTTCTTTATGGAAGATACGCAACTGCTATTCAGCATCATTTCCGCGAGGAGGAGGAGTAAATGTTTCGGATTGGTCAGTTAGCTAAACTCGCAGACGTGACACCCGATACCATCCGCTTCTATGAAAAGCAGCAGATGATGGATCATGACGGCCGCACGGAAGGCGGTTTTCGCCTTTACGGCGAGGGCGATCTGCAACGCCTGAAATTTATCCGCTATGGTCGTAAACTTGGCTTCAGCCTGGAAGCTATCCGGGAACTTCTCTCAATCCGCGTCGATCCTGCACATCACACCTGTCAGGAGTCCAAAGCGATTGTGGAAAAACGGCTGGGTGAAGTTGCTCAGATGATTGCTGAACTGGAGACGATACAGCGCTCTTTACAGCATCTCTCCGAAGCCTGTTGCGGCGACAGTCATAGTAGCATTTCGTGCTCAATCCTTGAGGCGCTGGAAAGAGGTGAAACCCGCAGTGAATAGAGACATTGTTTTTTCCCGCTAAAGGGATAGAGTATCAGACCATCTTTACAGGAGAGACCATGAGTAAATATCAGCATACCCGAGGCCAGATTCGCGATAACGCGCTAGAGGCTCTGTTACACGACCCGTTATTCCGGCAACGAATCGAACAGAAGAAGAAAGGGAAAGGGAGTTTTAAACGCAAAGAAAAACATGGTAAGGGGAATAGCTGGGAGGCCAGTGATAAGAAAGCGTCTTATCACTGGCCTTCTGCTTTTAGCGCGAAAAACCGCCCGCAGGCGGTCTGCTAACCTACACCCGGTTATTCTGCTTTAGCAGATCACGGATTTCTGTCAGCAGAACTTCTTCGTTTGAAGGTTTCGGCGCTGGTTTCTCAACTTCTTTTTTCTTGTAGAGACGATTCATCAGCTTAATCGCCATGAAGATAGCGAAAGCAATGATGACGAAGTCAAAGATGCTTTGAAGAAATATGCCGTACTGCATCACCACCGCAGGGGCATCACCTGATGCGGGCTTTAATACCCAGCTAAATGACTTAAAATCGACGCCGCCGATCAATAAGCCCAGTGGCGGCATAATGATGTTTGCCACTAATGACGAAACGATTTTGCCAAACGCAGCACCGATGATGACACCCACTGCCAGATCCATCACGTTACCGCGCATTGCGAAATCACGAAACTCTTTGATTAAACTCATACTTATCTCCTTGCCCTGGCCAATGACCTAAAGTCTAACAAACCTTACTGTTTTTGCCATAATCTCAGTGAATTAAGCGGCTCGCCGGTGCGTGCGGCTGAATGCTTTGCCTGATAACGTTGCCGTTACAGGAAAAAAGGACTTGGCTGGAACAGCCGCTCAACATCTGACACAAATTTCTTATCGGTCAGGAACATAATCACATGGTCACCCTGTTCAATCCGCAGGTTGTCATTGGCTATCATCACATCATCGCCGCGCACCACCGCACCAATAATGGTGCCAGGCGGCAGCTTAATATCATCAATTGAACGCCCTACCACACGAGAGGTGGATTCATCACCGTGGGCGATCGCCTCAATTGCCTCGGCGATACCGCGGCGTAATGATGAAACACCCACAATGTCAGCTTTGCGAACATGACCAAGCAGGGCCGAAATGGTCGCCTGCTGCGGTGAAATGGCGATGTCGATCACGCTGCCCTGAACCAGATCGACATAAGCGCGACGCTGAATCAGTACCATCACCTTCTTCGCCCCCATCTTTTTCGCCAGCATGGCTGACATGATGTTAGCTTCGTCATCATTGGTGACCGCAATAAACAGATCGACCTGCTCGACATGTTCCTCAGCAAGTAATTCCTGGTCTGACGCATCCCCATAAAAGACCACGGTATCCTGCAAATGCTCAGCCAGTTCTGCGGCGCGTTGCGGATTACGTTCAATCAGCTTAACGCTGTAATGTTTCTCCAGCCGCTGCGCCAGACCAAAGCCGATATTGCCGCCCCCCACTAACATGATCCGCTTGTACGGCTTTTCCAGCCGCTGCATTTCACTCATTACGGCACGAATATTCTGGCTGGCGGCGATGAAAAATATTTCGTCGCCCGCTTCCACAATCGTTGAGCCCTGAGGACGAATAGGGCGATCCTGGCGGAAAATAGCCGCGACGCGCGTATCGATGTGAGGCATATGCTCACGCATAATGGAAAGCGGATTACCAACCAGTGGCCCGCCATAATAGGCTTTGACGACGGCGAGACTGACTTTCCCTTCAGCGAAGTTCACAACCTGCAACGCGCCAGGGTACTGGATCAAACGATAGATATTGTCGATCACTAACTGTTCTGGCGAGATCAGATGATCGATGGGCACCGCTTCAGGAATAAAGAGCTTATCCGCGTCTCGCAGATAGTCGGCGGCGCGAATGCGGGCAATACGGTTGGGCGTGTTGAAAAGCGAATAAGCAATCTGGCAGGCGATCATGTTGGTTTCGTCCGAATTGGTGACGGCAACCAGCATGTCGGCATCTTCCGCACCCGCCTCACGCAAAATCCGTGGATGGGAACCATGTCCCTGAACGACACGCAGATCAAATTTATCCTGCAAATGGCGTAAACGCGATGAGTCGGTATCCACCACGGTAATATCGTTATTTTCACCCACCAGATTTTCGGCCAGTGTACCGCCGACCTGTCCTGCACCCAGAATGATTATTTTCATCGCTTATCAATACTCATCTCAGTTTGTACCAGGCTTTTTTATCAGCTTAGCGTAGAAGAAGCCATCGCCACCTTCCGCCTGCGGGAAGAGCTGCATACCGTTAGCTGGCGCATCGCCAAGTGGCTCTGCCTGTGCGTCACGCTGACGTTGCAGGAAAGCGTCTATCTGCTGATAGTTCTCTTCAGGCAGGATTGAACAGGTGGCATAGATCAGCGTGCCGCCGGGTTTCAGGTGTGGCCAGATAGCATCGAGAATCTCGCTTTGCAGCTTTGCCAGTTCGGCAATATCACGATCACGGCGCAGCCACTTGATGTCGGGATGACGTCGGATCACACCCGTGGCAGAGCAGGGCGCATCCAGCAGAATGCGGTCAAACTGACGATCGCCGCACCATTGCTGTGGCGTCCGCCCATCACCCTGTTTCACTTCCGCTTTCATACCCAGTCGTTGCAGGTTCTCATCGACCCGCTTAAGACGCTGGGCATCCACATCGACTGCCAGTACAGCGGCTTCAGGCGCAATTTCAAGAATGTGAGTGGTTTTACCACCGGGCGCGGCGCATAAATCCAGGATCTGTTCACCGTTCTTTGGTTCGAGCAGCAAAGCACAGCGCTGAGCGGATAAGTCCTGTACCGTGACCCAACCCTGCGCGAAGCCAGGTAACTGGCTGACCGGTGCGGGCGCGTCAAGCCGCAGCGCATCGGGAGCGTCGACAGCGGGCTGGGCGCTTTTACCGCTTTCGGTCAGCATTGCCAGCCAGCTGTCACGGTCGTGATGCTGACGGTTCACCCTCAACCACATCGGCGGACGCAGATTGTTCGCTTCAATAATTTGTTGCCACTGCTGCGGCCAGGCGTGCTGCAATCGCTTTAACAGCCATCCCGGATGCAGATAGCGCTGTGGTCCATCCTGAATGCTGGCGAGCAGTTCTTCCCGCTGACGCTGATACTGGCGCAAAACACCATTCAGCAGGCCCTTCAGGCTGGTGCGCTTCAGGACTTCGGCGCCAGCAACGGTTTCCGCGAGGACCGCGTGAGCCGGTACGCGGGTATATTCCAGCTGGTACAGACCCACCATGATCAGATAGTGCAGAACCCGCTGTTTGCCCGTGAGTGGCCGCTCCATCAGTTTGCCAATTAACGCTTCCAGTTGCGGCAGCGTGCGCAATACGCCAAAGCAGATCTCCTGCACCAGCGCACTGTCTTTATCCGAGAGTTTTTTCTGGGCGGCTGGCAGGGCCGTGTTGAGCGATTCACCTTTGTCGACAACGCGCTCAATGAGCTGAGCGGAAAGGCTACGCAGGTTGGTTGATTTATTCATAGAGTTTTGTCATCAAACAAAAAGCCCGGTGCGTGACCGGGCCTGAGAGTCAGTCGAGAAGGGTTCCTGCTTCAAACCATTCCCGGCGCGAGTTGAGAAGATCCTGAGCCGACATCGGTTTTTTACCGGCAGGCTGTAGTTGCAACAGATTAAGCACACCCTGCGCGGTCGCGACCTGGATGCCCTGTTTATCAGCACTGATAATTTGACCAGGCGGCAGATCGCGATGGGGCAGTACGGTCGCCTGCCAGACTTTCACCGGCTGATCGTCAATGGTAAAAAAGCTCATCGGCCATGGATTAAAGGCGCGAATACAGCGTTCAAGCTGCGCCGCGGACAGTGTCCAGTCGAGACGCGCCTCTTCTTTGCTGAGTTTCTCAGCATAGTTAGCCAGGGTTTCATCCTGTTTCTCGGGTGAAGCCTGCCGGGTAGCCAGCAACGCCAGGGTATCAAGCAGCCCCTGAGGCCCTAACTGCGCCAGCTTGTCATACAGCGTTGCGCTGGTATCCGTGGCCGTAATGGGACAGGCCAGCTTATGCAGCATATCGCCGGTATCTAAGCCCACGTCCATCTGCATAATGGTGACGCCGGTTTCGCTGTCGCCCGCCCAGAGTGCGCGCTGAATAGGGGCGGCACCCCGCCAGCGTGGCAGCAGCGAACCATGCACATTGATGCATCCCAGGCGCGGCATATCCAGCACAGCTTTTGGCAGAATGAGCCCATAGGCTACCACCACCATGACATCGGCCTGTAAGTCAGCAACCAGCTGCTGATTTTCTTCAGGCCGTAATGACTTAGGCTGAAAAACCGGGATGTCATGAGCCAGCGCCAGCGTTTTGACCGGGCCTGGCGTTAACTTGTTACCGCGACCAGCGGGGCGATCGGGCTGGGTAAATACGCCGACGACCTGATGTTCAGAAGCAAGCAGCGCGTCGAGATGACGCGCTGCAAAGTCAGGTGTGCCAGCGAAAATGATTTTTAGCGGGGCAGACACGTTTATCCCTTTTTAAGATCTCAGGAAGCCTGGGCGTTGTGACGCGCCAGTTTCTCTAACTTGGTTTTGATTCGCTGGCGCTTCATCGGCGACAGATAATCGATAAACAGTTTGCCTTCCAGATGATCGATCTCATGCTGGATGCAGATGGCCAGTAACTCGCTGGCTTCCAGCTCGAAACTTTTGCCATCACGATCAAGCGCACGAACCTTCACCCGCTCGGCACGTGGCACAAACGCACGTTGTTCCGGGATAGAAAGGCAACCCTCTTCGATGCCGGTCTCACCGCTTTTTTCCAGCAGCTCAGGATTAATCAGCACCAGACGCTCTTCACGGCTTTCAGAGACATCGATCACGATGATGCGCTGATGAATATCGACCTGCGTAGCCGCAAGACCGATGCCTTCTTCGGCGTACATCGTCTCGAACATATCATCAACGATACGCTGAATATCTGCGTTAACTTCTTTAACGGGCGCGGCAATTTTGCGAAGACGCTCGTCAGGGAAATGTAATACCTGCAAAACTGACATAAATATCCGGATCTGTATTCGATTAAGAAAAGGTTACTGCCTCATATTGTAGACTTTTCGAGGCCTGATTGACAGCATTGTGCGGCAGGAAGCAGGGGCGATCAGGGAGCCGGAGATGGACAAAATAGCGCACTATGTGCGGCTGGCGGCTGTCAGCGGAATGACAGGAAAACGCTGGGTCAGAGTGGCAGAGCAGCTGGACGCTGGACAGGTTCATACGGAGCAGCTTATCCGGCTTGGGTTAGATGACACTCAGTGTCAGCAATATCATGATCTGCCAGAAAAAAGCATTGAAAATGTGGAGCGGTGGCTGGCAGCCAGCTCCTCTCATCATCTGCTGACCGCGCTGGACGCCGCCTATCCAGCGCGACTAAAGGAGACGGGGCGCTTTCCGCCGCTGCTCTATATTCATGGCGATCCTGCTGCAATCAGCACGCCGCAGCTGGCGGTAGTGGGCAGCCGAAACGCTTCGCACTATGGTCGCTACTGGTGCGAAGGGTTTACCCAGCATTTGAGCCTCAGTGGCCTGACCATCACCAGCGGCCTGGCTCGTGGCATTGATGGCGTCGCGCATCAGGCTGCTCTGAATGTGCAAGGGAAAACCGTGGCTGTGCTGGGCAGCGGGCTTCAGCAACTCTACCCTAAAAGCCATTATCGGCTTGCCGCAGAGATCGTTGAACAGGGCGGGGCGATCCTCTCCGAGTTTCCGCTTACGGCCATACCCCATCCACTCAATTTTCCGCGCCGTAATCGTATCATCAGCGGTTTATCTCTGGGGGTGCTGGTGGTGGAGGCCTCGCTGAAAAGTGGCTCACTGGTCACGGCACGCTATGCGCTGGAGCAAAACCGCAATGTCTATGCATTGCCTGGCGCGCTCGGTAATCCCCTGAGTGAAGGGGTCAACTGGCTGATTCAGCAAGGTGCGCTGCTGGTGGCCCATCCCAACAACATCATGGAGGATCTGGCCTGCACACTTAACTGGCTGCCTGTTACACAATCAGACCAAATTTATTCTGAAGTCAGTGACGATGCTCCATTGCCATTTGCTGATGTGTTGGCTAACGTAGGTGATGAGGTTACACCTGTTGACGTTGTCGCTGAACGTGCCGGCCAATCTGTGCCAGTTATCTCAGCTCAGTTGCTGGAACTGGAGTTAGCAGGATGGATCGCAGCTGTACCCGGCGGCTATGTCCGATTGAGGAGGGCATGCCATGTTCGACGTACTCATGTACTTGTTTGAGACATATATCCATAACGAAGCAGAAATGGGTGTTGATCAGGATAGATTGACAGATGACCTGACGGATGCCGGGTTCCATCGGGAAGATATCTATAGTGCGCTGAACTGGTTAGAAAGATTGGCTGACTATCAGGAAGGTCTGGTTGCTCCTGTTTTACTGACCACTGATCCGCTCTCTATGCGTATCTACACCGATGAAGAGAGCAAACGTTTAGATGCTGAAAGCCGGGGTTTCCTGCTGTTTCTGGAGCAAATCCAGGTGCTGAGTCTGGAAACCCGTGAAATGGTTATCGAACGAGTCATGGCGCTGGATACCTCTGAGTTTGATCTGGAGGATCTCAAATGGGTGGTGCTGATGGTGCTGTTTAACATCCCGGGGTGTGAAAATGCCTACCAGCAGATGGAAGAACTGCTATTCGACGTTAATGAAGGTATGCTGCATTAAATTTCCTTTCATGCATTTATCGCTATGAGTAAAGCTGCACTCTTCACCGTGCGTAAACAGGATCCCTGCCCCGCTTGCGGGGCAGAACTGGTTATTCGCTCCGGTAAACATGGGCCTTTTTTGGGCTGCGCGAACTACCCGGCTTGTGACTACATTCGGCCTTTAAAAGGTCAGGCGGATGGTCACGTCGTCAAAGTGCTGGAAGGCCACCCCTGCCCGGAATGCGGCGCAGACAAAGTATTACGCCAGGGCCGCTTTGGCATGTTCATTGGCTGTAGCCACTACCCGGAATGTGGATACACCGAAACTATCGATAAGCCTGATGAAACCACATTGGCCTGTCCACAGTGTCACGAAGGCCATCTGGTTCAGCGGCGTTCCCGTTACGGCAAAACTTTTCACTCCTGTGATCGCTATCCAGCCTGCCAGTTTGTCGTGAACCAGACACCCATCGCCGGAATCTGTCCCCACTGTCAGTTTCCGCTGTTAGTTGAAAAAAAGACGGCGCAAGGGGTTAAACGCTATTGCGCCAGTAAAAGTTGTGGCAAAGCCATTGCTGAAGAGAATTAAGAGATAATGGATAATCAACACCTCGCCGATTCGCTTGAAAACTGTATCGCTCATCTGAATCGTCAGGCGGTCATCGCCTATCCCACTGAAGCCGTATTTGGTCTGGGTTGCGATCCTGACAGTGAATCGGCCGTCATGGCATTGCTGGCGCTGAAGCAGCGTCCGGTAGAGAAGGGTCTCATCCTGATTGCGGCAGATTACGCGCAGCTTGAACCCTATATTTCCGATCGCGAACTTTCAGTGCTTCAGCGTGAGCGGATGTTTTCCTGCTGGCCGGGGCCTGTCACCTTTGTGGTGCCGGTTCCGCCCCAGACCCCTCGCTGGTTAACCGGGCAGTTTGATTCACTGGCGATTCGCGTCAGCGATCATCCCGATGTGCAGGCGCTTTGCCGCGCCTTCGGGAAGCCGCTGGTTTCAACCAGCGCCAATTTGTCGGGTCAGCCTCCCTGTCGCACAGCAGCAGAGGTGAAGCAGCAGTTTGGTGAGCATTTCCCGGTGTTATCAGGAAAAACCGGCGGACGACTGAACCCTTCTGAAATCCGCGATGTCATCAGCGGCGAACTTATACGGCAGGGCTAACGCATGGATCAATTCGCCGTTTTCGGTAATCCGATTAACCACAGTAAATCACCGCTGATCCATCACGCTTTCGCGGAGCAGACGGGGATCGATCATCGCTATGGCCGTATCTGCGCGCCGGTTGATGGATTCCCCCAGACGCTGGCGACTTTTTTCGAACAGGGCGGCCGCGGTGCCAACGTCACTCTGCCGTTCAAACAGCAGGCATGGGAATTTGCCGATCAGCTTAGCGAGCGTGCTGCGCGATCGGGCGCCGTCAATACGGTGAAAAAGCTCAGCGACGGGCAAATCCTGGGTGACAACACCGATGGTATTGGCCTGTTGAGCGATCTGGAGCGGCTGGCGATGATCAACCGCGGCGATAAGGTGTTACTGGTGGGAGCGGGTGGCGCGGCGCGCGGGGTGATCCTGCCGCTGCTTGCAGCAGGCGTGACGCTGACCGTGGTCAATCGAACCGCAGCACGGGCCGAAGAGCTGGCAAACCTCTTCCGGCAGAATGGCGACATCCGGGCAACGAGCTTTGAGCAGATGGTGGGGCAGCGCTTTGATCTGATGATCAATGCGACATCAAGTGGTGTGGATGGAAAAACCCCTCCTTTACCCGTGGAACTTATCCATCCGAAATTGCGCTGTTATGACATGTTTTACCAGAACGGACTGACGCCATTTCTGGAGTGGTGTCAGGCGCAGGGTGCTCATCATCTGGCCGATGGATTAGGTATGCTGGTGGGGCAGGCCGCGCATGCCTTTCATCTCTGGCACGGTGTTATGCCAGAAATCACCCCGGTGATTGTTCAACTCAGACAGGCAATGCAGCCATGAATCAGGCGATACAGTTTCCTGATGATGAGTCCTATGATGCGGAACGGGATGCAATCTGCTTCCCGGTGCTGGTCAATGGCCTGCGGCTAAACTGCGCGATCAGCAGCGAATCGCTGACTTCACGTTTTGGCGAAGGGGAGGCGATGGCGCTGTTTCAGCACCATCGCTGGGATCTGGAAGAGGAAGCTGAAGTGGCTATTCGTCAGGAGATGACAGATGATCAGGGCTGGATCTGGTTGTCTCCGGCCAGGTAATCATCTTTCCAGGCGACATAGTTATTCGCGGAATAGCGTAAACCCGCTTTCTCGCTTTCATTCAGCGGCCGGATCTGTTTTACCGGACTCCCCAGATAGAGATAGCCGCTCTCCAGTCTTTTACCCGGCGGCACCAGACTCCCCGCCCCGATCATCACCTCTTCTTCTACTATTACGCCATCCAGCAGGATCGAACCCATTCCGACCAGCACGCGATCGCCAATCGTACAGCCGTGTAGCATCGCTTTATGTCCGACGGTGACATCCTCTCCAATAATAAGAGGGAAACCCTGTGGGTTAGATGCAGATTTGTGCGTGACGTGCAGCACGCTGCCATCCTGAATATTAGTGCGTGCGCCAATATGAACCCGATTCACGTCTCCCCGAATCGCGACCAGCGGCCAGATGCTGACATCATCCTCCATAATGACATCACCGACGACAACACTGCTGGGATCGACCATAACGCGCTGGCCGGTTTGCGGGAAAAGATGTTTATAGGGACGCAGGGCGGAAGTCATCATGTTCTCCTTTGTTCTGTTTTCAATGCAGCCTGATGGGATTTTAGCCGTCTGACAAGTCAATTTGGGGGCGGATCGCTGGCGATCTCATCAATCTGGATCATTTATAACCATTCAGAAAAAAGATCTAAAAAAAGGGTTGTGCTCTGAAACGGGATCCCTATAATGCGCCTCCACTGACACGGCAAACCGGTTTACGGAATGCAGCGTTGGGAGGTTCAGGAGACTGAGCCGCCGGAGAAAAACTTCTGAAAAAGAGGTTGACTCTGAAGGAGGAAAGCGTAATATACGCCACCTCGCGACAGGAC
>NZ_JBGMNJ010000021.1:0-42121 GCF_051336815.1 Pantoea sp. C2G6 | reverse complement strand
CTCAGAAGTGAAACGCCGTAGCGCCGATGGTAGTGTGGGGTCTCCCCATGCGAGAGTAGGGAACTGCCAGGCATCAAATAAGAGAGAGCCCTTCGCATATGCGAAGGGCTTTTTTCGTTGTGGCAGCCGGCAATCAGACAGCCGCTTTACATGCTATATCTCGTTGTATTACCCGCATAAATCGGTGAGTTAAATCATTGATCCTGCGCTTCAGGCAATAAAAAACCCGGCACCAGGCCGGGTAGTCAGTCTGTATAAGCGCTGAATCAGTGAATAACCTGCGACAGAAACGCCCGGGTGCGCTCCGACCTGGGATGCGCAAAGAATTCCTGCGGCGGTGCCACCTCGACAATTTCACCCCGATCCATAAAGATCACCCGGTCAGCAACCGTGCGTGCAAAACCCATTTCATGAGTAACGCAGAGCATGGTCATCCCATCCTCAGCCAGGCCAATCATGGTATCCAGCACCTCTTTAACCATCTCCGGGTCCAGTGCTGACGTGGGCTCATCAAACAGCATTATTTTGGGCTTCATGCAGAGTGAACGGGCGATCGCAACGCGCTGTTGCTGTCCGCCAGAAAGCTGGCCAGGGAACTTATGCGCATGCTCGGCGATACGCACCCGTTGCAGATAGTGCATTGCCAGCTCATCCGCTTCCTTCTTCGGGATCTTTCTGACCCAGGAAGGGGCCAGCGTACAGTTCTGCAACACGGTCAGATGCGGGAACAGATTAAAATGCTGGAACACCATGCCGACTTCCGTACGTACCCGTTCAATGTTACGCACGTCGTCATTAAGATGGATACCATCAACGACAATGCGCCCCTGCTGATGCTCTTCCAGATGATTGATGCAGCGAATCGTGGTGGACTTGCCGGAGCCAGATGGACCACATAACACGATACGTTCACGGGGTTTAACCTGTAGATTAATATCTTTCAGTACATGGAATTGCCCGTACCATTTATTCACATTCTCAAGCGAAATCATCAATGCGTCGGAAGAGTGTGTCATAGAGTCAGTCATGTAAAACCTCAATGCGATTTACGCCCGGTGTGAAAGCGCTTTTCCAGGTACTGGCTGTAGCGCGACATGCTAAAACAGAAGATCCAATAGACCAGTGCAGCAAAAACATAACCTTCGGTCGACATCCCCAGCCAGGTGGGATCCACTGTCGCCTGCTGGACGCTGCTGAACAGATCGAAAAGACCGATGATGATCACCAGACTGGTATCTTTAAACAGGGCGATGATGGTGTTGACCAGGCCAGGAATGGTGAGCTTAAGCGCCTGAGGCAGGATGACTAACATCTGCGTCTTCCAGTAGCCCAGCGCCAGTGACTCCGCAGCTTCATACTGACCTTTCGGCAGAGCCTGTAGACCACCGCGCACCACTTCCGCGACATAAGCGGACTGGAACAGGATAACGCCCACCAGTGCCCGCACCAGCTTGTCGATGGTGGTGCCTTCAGACATAAACAGCGGCAGCATCACCGATGACATAAACAGCACGGTGATTAGCGGGACGCCACGCCAGAACTCGATAAAGATAACCGATAAGATGCGCACCACTGGCATCTTAGAACGACGGCCAAGCGCCAGCAGGATACCCAGCGGTAGCGCGCCGGCAATACCGACTGACGCGATAATCAGGGTCAGCGTCAATCCACCCCACTGGCGAGTTTCAACGCGCTCCAGCCCCAGATAGCCGCCATAGAGCAGTAACCAGACAACGATCGGATAGATCACCGCCCAGGCAGCAATATAGCGTCCACGGAAGGGCAGACTTTTGAGGAACATCGGCACAATCGACACCAGGCCAATCACCAGCGCCAGGTTAATCCGCCAGCGCAGCTCATGCGGGTAGAGGCCATACATAAACTGGCCAAAGCGGGCGTGGATAAACACCCAGCAGGCTCCCTCTTTGGTGCAATCGGCGCGCGTAGTACCAATCCAGTTGGCCTGAAAAACCAGCCAGTTCAGCGCTGGCGGAATAAGGTGCCAGATAAGCCAGAGACAGAACAGGGTCAGTAAAGTGTTGAACCAGCTTGAAAAAAGATTTTTACGCGCCCAGCGCCAGCTGCGACTCATCAGAGTCGTCGGAACCGGAGGCGTTTCGTGTGTCGTCACAGACATAGTTATCCCGTTCTCTTAACGCTCAACCAGCGCAATTTTGCGGTTGTAGAAATTCATCAGCAGCGATATCAGCAGGCTGATAATCAGATAAACGCCCATCGTGATAGCAATGGTCTCAATGGCCTGACCGGTCTGATTCAGCACCGATCCGGCAAACAGGGAGACCATATCGGGATAACCGATGGCTGCGGCCAGCGAGGAGTTTTTCACAATGTTCAGATACTGGCTGGTCAGCGGCGGAATAATGACGCGCATCGCCTGAGGAATAATCACCTGGCGCAGCGTAACCGGATTAGGCAGCCCCAGCGAACGAGCCGCCTCATGCTGACCATGTGGCACCGACTGAATCCCGGATCGAATCACTTCCGCGATAAACGATGAGGTGTAGATCGACAGCGCCAGCGTGAGTGCCGCCAGTTCCGGGATCATCACCGCGCCGCCACGGAAGTTGAAGCCACGCAGCTGCGGCAGATCCCAGTGAGTGGCAGCGCCAAAGCCAAGATGCGCAATCAGCGGAAAGAGGATGAGCATCGCCACCGCCGCCGGCCAGGAGCGCCGTAACTGACCGGTCTTTAACTGATGCTGACGGTTAAAGCGGTAGAGGCCAAAGCTACAGGCTATCGCCAGCAGCAGCGCGATAATAAACGGCCAGCTGCCCGGCGCATAGGTCGGCCACGGCACATAGAGTCCCCGGTTACTGACAAAGGCCAGACCAAAAGCATCAAGCGCCTGACGCGGGCCCGGCAAATTACGTAACACTGCAAAGTACCAGAAGAAGATTTGCAGCAGCGGCGGGATATTGCGGAAGGTTTCGATATAGATATTGGAGAGCTTACGCAGCAGCCAGTTATCGGAAAGGCGAGCCAGACCGACCGCGAATCCGAGAATCGACGCGAAAACAATACAGAGCGCGGAAACCAGCAGGGTATTGGTTAACCCGACCAGAAACACACGTGCATAGGTGTCTCCCTCGGTGTAATCAATCAGATGCTGGACGATACCAAAACCGGCGGTGCGCTCCAGAAAACCAAATCCAGAGGTAATACCGCGGCTGGCAAGGTTGATAATGGTGTTATGTATCAGATAACCCACCACACCAAGCACCGCAATTATCGCTATTAACTGATAAAGCCAGGCGCGAACCGTGGGATTACCAAATGAAAAATCCCTTTTCACGGTTGGGCGTTGTGACATGTTGGAACCTCAGTGATAGAAGCTGGAGCAGGGCACCGCAGAATACGGTGCCCGGTTGGCGAGGTCTGTTAACGTACTGGCGGTGCGTACTGAATGCCGCCCTGGTTCCATAACGCATTCTGACCACGAGCGATCTTCAGGGCGCTATCTTTGCCGACGTTACGGTCAAAACTTTCCTGATAGTTACCAACCTGCTTGATAATGTTGTAAGCCCATTTGTTATCCAGCTTCAGATCCTTACCAAAATCACCCTCTGCGCCCAGCAGATGGGCCATATCTGGCGTGGTCGGCTTAGCGGTCATCTGGTCAACGTTTTTGGAAGAAATGCCCATCTCTTCGGCGTTCAGCATGGCGTAGAGCGACCATTTCACGATGGTGAACCAGTCATCATCGCCGCGACGCACCACTGGCCCCAGCGGCTCTTTGGAGATCACTTCTGGCAGCACGATAAATTCGTCCGGTTTGCCAAGTTTGATGCGTAACGCATAGAGCTGAGACTGGTCCGAGGCGAGCGTATCGCAGCGGCCGCTATCCAGCGCTTTGGCGGATTCATCAGAACGATCAAAGGTCACCGGCGTATATTGCATCTTATTGGCTTTAAAGAAGTCCGCCACGTTCAGCTCGGTGTCGGTTCCCGCCTGAATACAGACGGTCGCGCCATCCAGCTCTTTCGCACTCTTCAGGCCCGCTTTCTGGTGAGTCAGAAAACCGATGCCGTCGTAGTAGTTCACACCGGCAAACAGGAAACCCATACCGCCATCACGGGATGAGGTCCAGGTGGTATTACGGGAAAGAATATCCACCTCGCCTGACTGCAAGGCGGTAAAACGCTCTTTGGCGGTCAGCGGGGTATATTTTACTTTGGTAGCATCGCCAAACACCGCGGCTGCGGTGGCGCGACAGACATCCACATCAATACCGGTAAACTTGCCGCTGGCATCGGCGTAGGAGAAGCCGGGCAAGCCGTCACTGATGCCGCATTGAACAAACCCTTTTTTCTTTATCGCATCCAGTGTCGTGCCTGCGTGTGCCTGCTGAGTAATGGCAACCAGAGAGGCGGCCGCGATCAGCGTAGAGAGCATCATCTTTTTCATAAATCATCCTGTGTGGCGGGATCATGTTGTTATGTTTGCGCACTTTAGTGTGCGTTTTTTCCTGTCTATGGCGATCAGCCATTCACGACACTGCAAAGCTGATGCCAGGTTTGCAGGTTCCTGAATTCGTATGAAAGAACGGTTAATAATCGGAAGCACTTAGAAAGTTCCGCTAATATGGCGCACCAAAAGGAAGCAATGCGAGTCGACCCGATCACATTTAGTGCAAAAAGTTTCACTATGTGGAAGTAGTGTGAGCGTGCGCTCAGGCAGGAATGTATGGAAAGATAGCGTTGCTAAGTTAATGCGCAGAAAGTCACATACCCGGCAGTAATGGGGCGTGCAGCAGGGCGGCAGTCAGAATAAGTATTAAGTCAAATTGGTGCGGACGAAAGCGAGAGGGTGAAATATCACGTCAGCGATTGCAACTATAGTTACCATGTTGCGGGCAACTGTTTCACCTGCTTTGCTGACGCTTTGTGCATTGGCGCACAAATAAAAACGCCAGCCCGAAGGCTGGCGTGATTAACAGACTGAACTAAAAATCAGTTCATGCCGTATTTTTTCAATTTCTTACGCAGCGTACCGCGGTTGATACCCATCATCAGGGCAGCGCGAGTCTGGTTGCCACGGGTATACTGCATCACCATGTCCAACAGAGGCTGCTCGACTTCAGCCAAAACCAGCTCATACAGGTCGCTCACATCCTGACCATTCAGTTGAGCAAAATAGTTCTTCAGTGCCTGTTTAACCGAATCACGTAAAGGTTTTTGAGTTACCTGATCCTGTGAGTTAACGGTTGAAACGGTCAGTACGTCAGAATTTACGCGTTGTTCGAACATAGTTCTTTCAGCTCTTTATTTCGTTACGCAAGATTTTCGAAGTATGCCTCCAACGCCTCCAGCTGTTCGCTGGCATCCTCAATGGCGTTGAATGTGCGCCGAAACTGGTCATTCGGGGCGTGCTCCTGTAGGTACCAGGAGACGTGCTTTCGCGCTATACGGTATCCCTTGCCTGAACCGTAAAAGTCGTGCAGCTCACGTATATGCGAAACAAGCAAGCGCCTGACCTCTGCCATCGGCAGCGGAGCAAGCAACTCCCCAGTGTCCAGATAATGCTGGATTTCCCGGAAGATCCACGGTCTTCCCTGAGCAGCGCGTCCTATCATCAGAGCATCAGCCCCTGTATAGTCGAGCACGGCTCTGGCTTTATGCGGGTCAGTTATGTCTCCATTCGCGATAATCGGAATGGAGACACTCTGCTTAACTGTCCGAATGCTGTCATATTCAGCTTCTCCGTTGAACAGGCAGGCACGAGTGCGGCCATGTATCGTCAGAGCCTGAATACCGCAGCGTTCAGCCAATTGGGCAATCGCGACACAGTTCCTGTTTTCAGGATCCCAGCCAGTACGAATTTTCAGCGTGACCGGCACTTCTACTGCATTGACCACGGCCGAGAGAATCGACTCCACCACGGCGGGATATTGCAGTAAGGCGGAACCCGCCATTTTGCGGTTAACCTTCTTGGCAGGGCACCCCATATTAATGTCGATCAGCTGTGCACCCGCCTCAACATTAATGCGCGCCGCCTGCGCCATTTCGCTGGGATCGCAACCGGCGATCTGCACGGCGCGAATGCCTGGCTCATCACTGTGCACCATCCGTAAACGAGATTTGTCGCTAGCCCAGACTTCGGGGTTCGAAGACAACATCTCAGAAACTGCCATGCCAGCGCCCATCTCATGACACAGTGTCCTGAACGGCCTGTCGGTAATACCGGCCATCGGCGCTGCGATCAGTCGATTTCTCAGCTGGAGGTTTCCAATACGCATGAAGTCAGAATGCCATACTGTGTCTGCAAGGCGGCGTATATTACGCATTTTTTCAGGAAGATGAAAGGCCAAACTTTGAACAATCAGCAAGAAAGATCAATGAAATCCGGGCGATCAGCAGGTCCTGAATTAAATAACGATAAATATCAGCCAGTTAATCTTTAATGATGAAATTGTGAACAAAAATTTTTCCAGAAAAGTACGCCAAATAGCCAGATAAAAAACGTCACATGCCGTGATTAACGATACAAGCATCCGGTTCAGGGTCAGAAAGCCCGCAGCTTACACCACGGGCTGGCTGAATGTTCTGTCAGGCCGGTTTATGGCGGTAGTGACCGCGCGCAGACGGCTGAGCCAGAGGCTGGAGTCAGGCTTTAACCCCGGTAATCCGGCACCACTCCTCTTTTACCGCAACCGGATCGAGCGCGAATTGATCGCGGTAGGCTTCACAAACGCTTTCTGCCTGGCTCTCTAACACCCCGGATAGCCCGAGGTGGCCGCCAGACTTCGGCAGCACGCTGATCAGCGGCGCCAGCTCACGCAGCGGACCTGCCAGGATATTCGCCACCACCACATCGGCCTGCAAATTTTCCGGCTGCTGGTGGGGCAGATAGAGCGAGAGACGATCTGCAACGCCATTACGCTCGGCGTTATCGCGGCTGGCCTGAATAGCCTGCGGATCAATATCGATGCCGATTGCCTGAGCCGCCCCCAGCTTCAGGGCGGCGATCGCCAGGATCCCGGAGCCACAGCCGAAGTCGATCACCGTTTTACCCGTCAGATCCAGCCCATCCAGCCAGGTCAGGCAGAGTGAGGTGGTCGGGTGCGTGCCGGTTCCGAACGCCAGGCCCGGATCGAGCATCACGTTGACGGCATCGGGATCCGGCACATCGCGCCAGCTCGGGCAGATCCAGAGACGCTCGCCAAAGCGCATCGGATGGAAGTTTTCCATCCATTCCCGTTCCCAGTCTTTATCTTCGATCTGTTCGATCTTATGGCGGAAATCTGCACCCAGCAGCGGATGCTGCGCCAGTTCGTGGGTGACCGCAGCCATGTCAGTTTCCGCGTCAAACAGGCCGATGACATCGGTGTCGCCCCACAGGCGGGTCTCGCCCGGCAGCGGCTCATACACCGGGGTATCGTGAGTATCCTGAAAGGTCACTGACACCGCACCGATCTCTATCAGTGCATCACTCAGCGTTTCCGCGTGCTCACCTGAGCTGTTAATTTTGATTTGAATCCAGGGCATATCGTCTCTCTTTACGGTCAATGTTGCGGCGCGTCGAAGGTCTGCGGCGCGCGTCCAAACAGGTTGCCCACCAGGAATGCCAGCAGGCTTAAAAGCAGGGAGGGCACGATGGGGTGGAAACCCAGAATCTGTAGGTTAAGGCTGGCCAGCAAAGCGTAGCAGCCGCCGCCCACCACCATGCCGGTGATGGCACCGGCGGCATTGGCACGTTCCCAGTAAAGCCCCAGCACCAGCGGCCAGAGGAACACCGCTTCAAGGCCGCCAAAGGCCAGCAGGTTGAGCCAGATAATCATATCGGGCGGATTCCATGCGGCGAACAGCAGCAGCAGGCCCAGCGCGAAGGTAATGGTGCCAGAGAGGCGACGCAGTCGCTTCTCGTTCTCGATCTGTTGCGGGACCACCCGCAGATAGAGATCTTTGATCAGCGTGGCCGACGCCTGTAACAGCTGGGCGTTGATGGTCGACATAATTGCCGCCATCGGCGCGGCCAGAAACAGCCCGGCCGCTAACGGCGGCAGCACGGTGATCATCAGGATCGGGATCACCCGATCCGGCACCGTCAGATCCGGTACGATCGCCCGGCCCAGCGCGCCCGCCAGATGCATCCCCAGCATCAGCATCACCACCACAATGGTGCCCAGAATAATCGCCCGATGCACCGCTTTGCTGTCTTTATAGGAGATACAGCGCACGGCGGTATGCGGTAAGCCAATCACCCCGAAACAGACCAGCACGATAAAGGAGCTGAGGAAGGTCGGCGTAATAATCTCGCCCGGCCCCTGGGGTGACAGTAAAGCTGGATCAATCGTATGCAGCTTTTCAACAGCACTGCTCAGCCCGCCCGCCTGATGGATCACCGCGAACAGCAGCAGAAACGTGCCGATCAGCATCACGATACCCTGCATCGCGTCGTTGAGCACGCTGGCGCGGAATCCACCGAAAGCGGTATAGAGCGCGATAGTGCCGCCAAAAATCAGCAAGCCGGTGTCGTAAGGGATGCCCGCAGCGGTTTCCAGCAGACGCGCACCGCCGATAAACTGCACCGTCATAGCGCCGATAAAGGCGACCAGCAGACTCAGACTCGCCAGCCAGATTAACAACGGGCTCTGATAACGGGCATAGAGCATATCATTCAGCGTCACCGCGTTATGTTTGCGCGCCAGAATAGCGAATTTCTTCCCCAGCACACCCAGCGAGAGCCAGACGGCGGGCACCTGCACCATCGCCAGCAGCACCCATCCCAGACCATATTTATAGGCGGCACCAGGCCCGCCGATAAACGAACTGGCGCTGATATAGGTGGTGGTGAGGGTCATCGCCAGCACAAAGCCGCCCATTGAGCGACTGCCGAGGAAATATTCGGTCAGGAAGTTGCCCTGACGCTGTTTGCGCACCGCGAAGACCGACAGCGCCGCGATCAGCAGCAGATAAATTAATAATGGCAGGATAATTTCAACGTTCATTTTTATCCTCCAGCGACATGTCGCGGAACACCACGCGCACCATCAGCCAGCACAAGAAAATGAACAGCAGAGGCGCGAAAACGCAGGAGAGTTCAAACCAGCGCGGCAGCCCGGTAATGCCGGTTGCGGTGCCACCCAGCCAGGCAGAAAGCCCCCAGACCGCGAGCCAGAGCAGGGTCAGATAGAGTGACCAGCGCGCCTCTTTATGTGCCTGTATAAAACGAGCATCCATGATTCAACCTTAACGCCAGCGGCAAAAGAAAAAGGCCGGATTAACCGGCCTCAGACTAACTCAGCGTTGCGACTACTTCTCGTGCAGGCCGAGTTTTTTCTCCAGATAGTGGATGTTGGTGCCACCCTGCTGGAAGTTTTCGTCGGACATGATTTTCATCTGCAATTCGATATTGGTCTTGATACCGTCGATGATCAGTTCCGCCAGCGCGTTTTTCATGCGGGCGATGGCCACGTCACGGGTTTCGCCATAGGTGATCAGCTTACCAATCATTGAATCATAGTAAGGCGGCACGCTGTAACCTGAGTAAATATGCGACTCCCAGCGCACGCCAAAACCGCCTGGCGCGTGGAAGCGGGTGATTTTACCCGGGCTTGGCAGGAAGGAGACCGGATCTTCGGCGTTAATACGGCACTCGACCGCATGACCGCGAATGATCACATCTTCCTGTTTGATCGACAGCGGCTGGCCCGCTGCGATACGCAGCTGCTCTTTGATCAGATCGACACCGGTGATCATCTCGGTGACCGGATGTTCTACCTGGATACGGGTGTTCATCTCGATGAAGTAGAACTCGCCGTTTTCATACAGGAACTCGAACGTACCGGCACCACGGTAGCCAATCTCAATACAGGCTTTGGCACAGCGATCGCCGATGAAGCTGCGCAGTTCCGGCGTGATGCCTGGTGCTGGCGCTTCTTCCACCACTTTCTGGTGACGGCGCTGCATGGAGCAGTCGCGCTCACCCAGATAGATGGCGTTGCCCTGACCATCGGCCAGAACCTGAATCTCGATGTGACGCGGATTCTCCAGATACTTCTCCATGTAGACCATGTCGTTGTTGAAAGCCGCTTTGGCTTCCGCTTTCGTCATGTTGATGGATTGTTCCAGATCTTTGTCGCTGCGCACGACGCGCATACCACGACCGCCGCCGCCGCCGGAGGCTTTGATGATCACCGGATAACCGATGCGCTTGGCAAAGGCACGGTTCTTTTCCATATCATCGGTCAGCGATCCGTCAGAGCCTGGTACGGTTGGTACACCAGCTTTCTTCATCGCGTTGATCGCGGAGACTTTATCGCCCATCAGGCGAATGGTATCCGCTTTCGGACCGATAAAGATAAAGCCAGAGCGCTCAACCTGTTCAGCAAAATCGGCATTCTCAGAGAGGAAGCCGTAGCCCGGGTGAATCGCCACCGCGCCGGTGATCTCGGCAGCCGAGATCAGCGCCGGGATGTTGAGATAACTTTTGACTGACTGCGCCGGGCCGATGCAGACGGTTTCGTCCGCCAGCAGCACGTGCTTCAGGTCACGATCCGCGCTTGAGTGTACCGCGACAGTCTTGATGCCCAGCTCTTTACAGGCACGCAGAATGCGCAGCGCAATCTCACCACGGTTAGCAATAACAATTTTATCCAGCATGGTCCGCCCCGTTATTCGATGACAACCAGTGGCTCGTCAAATTCGACCGGCTGACCGCTCTCGACCAGAATGGCTTTCACCACACCAGACTTGTCAGCTTCGATCTGGTTCATCATTTTCATCGCTTCAACGATGCACAAGGTATCGCCGGCGTTGACTTTCTGGCCCACTTCCACAAAGGCTTTTGCGTCCGGGCTCGGCGTACGATAGAAGGTACCCACCATTGGGGAACGCACAATATGTCCGCTGATCTCAGCTGGTGCGGCTTCCGCAACGGCAACCGGGGCAACCGCGGTGGCCAGCGCAGGCTGTGGTGCTGGCGCGGCGTAAGCCTGCTGCATCATCGGGTAGCCCACATTTGCAGGTGCGCGGCTGATGCGAACGGACTCTTCACCTTCGGAGATTTCCAGCTCAGAAATGCCAGACTCTTCAACCAGTTCGATCAGTTTTTTAATTTTACGAATATCCATGAGTGGGGTTCCGTACTCAGTTTGATTAATTAGTTTGAGACAGGCGTTTTACTGCCGTTTGTAAAGCCCATGTGTAGCCGTCAGCGCCGAGACCACAAATTACGCCAGCAGAGACATCAGAAAGATAGGAGTGATGGCGGAAGGGCTCGCGGGCATGCACATTTGAGAGATGAACCTCAATAAACGGAATGTCCACGGCTAACAGGGCATCCCGCAGTGCGACGCTGGTATGGGTAAACGCGGCAGGATTGATAATGATATAATCCACATTGCCTTTGGCCTCATGAATGCGATCAATCAGCTGAAATTCAGCGTTGCTCTGTAAGTGGCTTAACTCCACATTCAGCTGGTCTGCCTGACGTTTCAAATCGTCTACGATCTGACGCAGCGTGGTATGACCATACTTCTCAGGTTCACGGGTTCCCAACAGATTCAGGTTGGGTCCGTTCAAAAGCAGAATATGTAATTTATGCGCCATCTTGCTGCCATCTCCCGCAATCATTGAGGCATCGCGTAAAATACCTTGCGAATCATCATTTGTCACCTTTCAGAATGAAAAAGGCGATCCGACGTGCAATAAAGCCGGGCATTATATCCGTTTCGTGTCATTTCGCAGCAAAATACTGGTCTTATCTGCGAAGATGATCGGATGTGGCCCGCGGGCCACATCTTTTATCAGAAAAGCGGAGAGGAAAACAACGGGTCAGGCGCTAGCGGGGCCACCATTTGCGGAATTTTTTGTAACGCCAGGCTAACAGTATCGCCGCAAGCAGCGCATAGATAACCGGCTGGGGTGACAGGACTTTTACCGACCAGATATAGTGAATCGGCACCAGGATAGCCACCAGATAGATGGCGTTATGCAGGGTTTGCCAGCGTTTGCCCAGCTGACGCTGCGCGCGCTGGAACGAGGTCAGCGCCAGGGCCAGCAGTACCAGCCAGCTGATAATCCCCAGGGTTAAATAGGGCCGCGAAATCAGTTCACTGCCCAGCAGACGCAGATTATCCGCGCCTAATTCCAGCAGGTAGTAGCTCACCAGGTGGAGTGAGGCCCAGACAAAGGTCCAGATGCCGAGCAGGCGACGGGTGCGGATCAACAGCGGTTGCCTGCCGTAACGCGCCAGCGGTGAGACCAGCAGCGTACCCAGCAGCAGTTTCAGCGCCATGCGCCCGGTGAAATGTTGAATATCTTTTGCCGGATCCGCGCTCAGTCCGCCCTGCATCGCCGCCAGCACCAGATAGACCAGCGGCAAAAATGCCGCCAGATGCAGAATCACCTTAAGCCAGGTGATCTGTTTTATCGACAGGCGCACCACTTAGTAATTCTCCCGCAGATCCAGACCACGATAGAGCGAGGCGACCTGGTCGGCATAGCCGTTAAACAGCAGCGTTGGCTGACGCTCCACCTTGAGCGCGCCCCCCGGACCAATAAAGCGTTCGGTGGCCTGCGACCAGCGCGGATGATTGACATGCGGATTCACATTGGCATAAAAACCATACTCGTCAGCGGCAATCTGGTTCCAGGTGGTAGGCGGCTGATTAGCCGTCAGGGTGATTTTAACGATCGACTTAATCCCTTTGAAGCCATACTTCCACGGCACGGTCAGCCGGATCGGCGCGCCATTCTGCGGCGGCAGCGCTTTGCCATAGACGCCGGTGGTCAGTATCGTCAGCGGATGCATCGCCTCATCCAGCCGTAACCCTTCGACATAGGGATAATTGAGGCCACCGCCAATAAATCGATCTTTCTGGCCCGGCATCTGTTCAGGATCGTAGAGGGTCTGGAACGCCACAAAGCGCGCCTTGCTGGTGGGTTCCGCCAGCGAAAGCAGTTTATTCAGCTCAAAGCCGACCCAGGGCACCACCATCGACCAGGCCTCGACGCAGCGCATGCGATAGATCCGCTGCTCCATGGCAAAGCGTTTAAAGATGTCATCCATATCCAGCGTGATCGGCTTCGCCACGTCGCCATCAATCGTCAGTTTCCAGGGCTCGGTCTTCAGCGTACCGGCATTGGCGGCCGGGTCCGCCTTATCAAGACCAAACTCATAGAAGTTGTTATAGCCGGAGACTTTGTCGGCGGGCGTTAAGGTCAGGTCGGCCTGATATTGCGCCGGTTTAGTAAAATCCAGCGCCCGACCCGCCGGAGCCGGTGGGCGATCGTTGCCTTTAAACCAGCTGAGAATATCGGCATTCGCCACGCCCGGCATGCCCACGGCCGCCGCGCTCAGGCCGAGCGTTTTCAGCACCTGACGGCGCTTCATATTAAAGATGCTTTCCGGCGTTACGTCGGCTTCGGTCAGACAGGATTTGCGCTTCATGGTGCCTTCTCCAGACGGGATCGTATTATCCAGCATGATGACTATTACTGATGTCAGCCACTTTCGCTGTGAAAATGTGAAATTTCCTGGTTGCCCGATGCGATGAGAATGCACCGAAAAGTAGCGGGATCAACATCGGTCAGGATAGCGCGAGGATATACTTCCGCTTCTGAATTCTTAGCACTGCCCGCAGACGCAAATTATGCTATTTTGCTCGCGTTTTCGTCAGGCTGACGGTACAAGGTTGGGGTGATTCGGTGATCACCGCAGTAACACAGGCACAGGGATGCGATTAACCACAAAATTATCTGCGTTTATTACCTTTCTTAGCCTCCTGGCACTCGTATTGATGCTGGCAGGCTGCGCATGCAGCGTGTTCTGGTTCAGCCAGCAACGGGTTGAATATCGGGCGCAGGTACTGGCCACCGAAGTGGACCAGGCGATGTTCACCCAGACGCCCGCAGAGATGCATAGCTGGCTGAGGCGCATGATGCCGATCATCAACGCCGAGCAGCTTCGACTGCACAACGGCCGCCAGACCTTTCTCACGCTCTCCCGTCACGAAAATCAGATGCTGGATGACGAGCCCAATCGTTATATCCAGCTGGATGTGCCGTTAATGCACCAGACCGGCTTACAGCTGCGGGTCATCATCCTTGATCCGGCGAAAACCTGGCTGCGCTCAATCACCGGCACCTCGACGCTGGGCATTCTGCTGACCGTCATGCTGGTGATGAGTCTGCTGCTGTTTCTTATGCACCGCTGGCTCAGCCGTCAGTGGCGCGGCATGGAGCTGCTGGAGGCGCGGGCGGAAGCGATTCTCGCGGGTGAACGCAGGATCATGCCAGGACGCCACGTGGAGGAGTGGCCACCGAGGGCGAGCCGCGCGCTGGATCTGTTGCTCTCCGATTTGCAGGAAGCGGGTGAGCAGCGTCTGCGTATCGATACCCTGATCCGCACCTTTGCCGCTCAGGATGGGCGCACCGGCCTGAACAACCGCCTGTTTTTTGACAACCAGCTCGCCACGTTACTGGAGGATCAGGAGGATGTCGGCACCCACGGCGTGGTGATGATGATCCGCCTGCCCGATCTCGATACGCTCCATGAGCGGCTGGATCCGGGACTGGGGGAGGAGTACCTCTATAACTTCGTCAACATGCTCTCGACCTTTGTGTTGCGCTATCCCGGCGCGCTGCTGGCGCGCTATTTCCGCAGTGATTTTGCCGTACTGCTGCCGCACCGCAGCCTGAAAGAGGCTAACAGCATTGCCGATCAACTGATCAACGCCGTTGACTCGCTGCCGCCGATGCGTCTGGTCAACCGCGATGATCTGATCCATATCGGTATCAGCGCCTGGCACAGCGGGCAGACGGTGCCACAGGTGATGGAGAATGTTGAAATGGCGACGCGACGCGCGGCGCTGCTGGGCGGCAACAACTGGACCAATGGGGCGGGAAATCCGCAGGATGCCGGGCGGGGCAGCGTGCGCTGGCGAACCCTGCTGGAGAATACGCTGAGCCGTGGCGGGCCGCGGCTCTATCAGAAGCCCACGGTGAATATTGACGGCAAAGTGCAGCATCGGGTGATGCTGACCCGCATCTTTGACGGCGATAAAGAGGTACTGGCGGCGGAATATATGCCGCTGGTGCAACAGCTTGGCATGGCTGACAGCTGGGATCGCCAGTTGCTGACGCGCATCGCGGCGCTCTCGGAACTCTGGCCGGAAGAGACGCTGGTGATCCCGGTGACCATCAACTCGCTGCTGCAACGCTCTTTTGTCCTCTGGCTTCAGCGCATGCTGCTGCAATGTCCCAAAGCGCAAAGAAAACGATTTTTATTTGAACTTGCCGAGGCAGATGTCTGTCAACACATCAATGGTTTAACGCCCGTATTCCGTGCGCTTAACGCATTTGGCTGCCGCATTGCGGTCAACCAGGCGGGTTTAACCGTGGTGAGCAGCGCCTATATCCGTCAGCTGCCGCTGGAGCTGATCAAACTGGATGCCGGTCTGGTGCGTAACATTGAGCGGCGTACCGAAAATCAGCTGTTTGTTCAGAGCCTGCTGGAAGTGTGTAAATCGACGCATACTAAAGTGTTTGCGACCGGGGTGCGCACCAAAGCGGAGTGGCAGACCTTAGTGGCGCTGGGCGTCGCGGGCGGGCAGGGTGACTTCTTTGCTCCTTCGCTACCGGTAAACAGTAACGTGAAGAAGTATTCCCAGCGCTACCGGATTTAGCGGATTGCGAGGTGAGTGAGGGCGACAGGCTCTTTTTTTACCCTTGAACGGCGGCCAGACCTGCTCAGCCGCGCCGGAAATGTTAGATTTTATGTCGGACACGACGGGACGGCAAAGAGTGAAAACCGTTGACGATGGCGTCTTGTCGCCATTCTGCTGTTTCAGAGAGCCGGTTCAGATGACTTAAACGCAATCAGGCCTCTTTTTTCACCGAAGCAGAACGTTTTTGCGCCTTGTGGCAGCTTCGTGTGGTTGGTAAAGTAAGCGGATTTTATTTTCCGCCCCCAGCTTGCAGGATTATCCCTTAGTATGTTTAAAAAATTTCGTGGCATGTTTTCCAATGACTTGTCCATTGACCTGGGTACCGCGAATACCCTGATTTATGTAAAAGGACAGGGCATCGTGCTGAACGAGCCTTCCGTGGTCGCTATTCGACAGGATCGTGCCGGTTCACCGAAAAGTGTCGCGGCCGTGGGTCATGACGCCAAACAGATGCTCGGCCGTACGCCAGGCAACATCGCAGCGATTCGCCCGATGAAAGATGGCGTAATCGCCGACTTCTTCGTCACCGAAAAAATGCTGCAACACTTCATCAAGCAAGTCCACAGCAACAGTTTTATGCGTCCCAGCCCGCGTGTGCTGGTCTGCGTACCCGTTGGGGCCACGCAGGTTGAACGTCGTGCGATTCGTGAGTCCGCTCAGGGCGCAGGCGCGCGTGAAGTCTTCCTGATTGAAGAGCCGATGGCCGCCGCGATTGGTGCTGGCCTGCCGGTGTCTGAAGCGACCGGTTCAATGGTAGTGGATATTGGTGGCGGTACCACAGAAGTTGCCGTGATCTCGCTGAACGGGGTGGTCTACTCCTCATCGGTTCGTATCGGTGGCGATCGCTTTGACGAAGCCATTATTAATTATGTGCGTCGTAACTACGGTTCACTGATTGGTGAAGCGACGGCAGAGCGCATTAAGCATGAGATCGGTTCCGCCTATCCGGGTGACGAAGTGCGTGAAATCGAAGTGCGTGGACGTAACCTGGCAGAAGGTGTGCCGCGCGGCTTTACGCTGAACTCCAATGAAATCCTTGAAGCATTGCAGGAGCCGTTAACCGGCATCGTAAGCGCGGTGATGGTGGCGCTGGAACAGTGTCCGCCGGAACTGGCCTCTGATATTTCTGAGCGCGGCATGGTGCTGACCGGCGGTGGTGCGCTGCTGCGTAATCTGGATCGTCTGCTGATGGAAGAGACCGGCATTCCGGTGGTTGTCGCTGAAGATCCGCTGACCTGTGTGGCTCGCGGTGGCGGCAAAGCGTTGGAAATGATCGACATGCATGGCGGCGATTTGTTCAGCGAAGAATAATTGCCTCAACCGGCTGAGAACGTCATGATCATGCGCAGGGAGTGGCGCGTGAACGGCTACCATCTGTGCCGGTATAGTGCGTCCAGCCCAGGGAAGCGCGGTGTTGTGCCGTGTCTTCCTTACCTGTCGTCGAGGATTACGCAGATTATATGAAGCCGATTTTTAGCAGGGGACCCTCCCTGCAATTGCGTCTTTTCCTGGCCGTTGTCGTGGCGATCGCCATCATCATTGCTGACAGCCGTGTAGGGTCGTTTACCCAAATACGCAACTATCTGGATACGTCGGTCAGTCCGTTTTACTTCCTGGCCAATGGGCCACGTCAGCTGCTGGATGGCGTGTCGGAGTCGCTGGCGTCGCGTCAGCAGCTTGAGCAGGAGAACAAAGCATTACGTCGTGAGCTCTTCCTGAAAAACAGTAACCTGCTGATGCTGGGGCAATATAAGCAGGAGAACGCCCGCCTGCGTGAACTGCTGGGTTCACCGCTGCGTCAGGATGAGCACAAGATGGTGACGCAGGTCATTTCGACCGGCACCGACCCCTACACCGATCAGGTGGTGATCGACAAAGGCAGCGTGAACGGTGTCTATGAAGGTCAGCCGGTGATCAGCGATAAAGGGGTGGTCGGCCAGGTGATTGCGGTCGGACAACTGACCAGCCGGGTACTGCTGATCTGTGATGCGTCGCACGCGCTGCCGATTCAGGTGCTGCGTAACGACATCCGGGTGATCGCCGCCGGCAATGGCTGTAATGAAGATCTCCAGCTTGAACATCTGCCGGGCAATACGGATATTCGGGTGGGTGATGTGCTGGTGACGTCGGGCATCGGTGGCCGCTTCCCGGAAGGCTATCCGGTGGGCGTGGTGTCATCGGTGAAAGTCGATACTCAGCGCGCTTACACAGTGATTCAGGCGCATCCGACCGCCGGTCTGCAACGTCTGCGTTACCTGCTGCTACTGTGGGGGGCCGATCGCAATGGCGATATGCCGCTGCCGCAGGATGAAGTGCATCGCGTGGCGAACGAACGTCTGATGCAGATGATGCCGCAGGTGCTACCTCCCGCCGGTGAGATGGGACCGCCTGCGCCCGCCGCTCAGATGGGGCCGCCCGCGCCGTCGACCAGCAGCAGCGGGCAGGGCACAGGCTCATCGCGATCGCGCGGGGGCCAGCCTTGAGTCGCTATCGAAGTCAGGGGCGCTGGGTTATCTGGCTCTCTTTCCTGGTTGCCCTTGTCCTTCAGATCATGCCGTGGCCGGAACAGATTTACATGTTCCGGCCTTCATGGCTGTTACTGATCCTCATCTACTGGGTGCTGGCCCTGCCGCATCGGGTTAACGTCGGCAGCGGATTCGTGCTGGGTGCCATTATGGATCTGATTGCCGGTTCAACGCTCGGCGTGCGCGCGCTGGCGCTCAGTATCATCGCCTATCTGATTGCCTTTAAGTTCCAGTTATTCCGCAACTTAGCGTTGTGGCAGCAAGCGTTAATGGTTATGGTGCTGTCACTGGCGACGGATGTGATTGTCTTCTGGGCTGAATTCCTGGTGATCAACGTTTCATTCCGACCTGAAATTTTCTGGAGCAGTGTTGTCGACGGGATTCTCTGGCCCTGGCTATTCTTACTTATGAGAAAAATTCGTCGTCAGTTCGCTGTTCAATAAGGAAATTTATGGTAACCCTCTATCTTGCTTCCGGTTCACCGCGTCGGCGTGAGCTGCTGACTCAACTTGGCCTGTCCTTTGAGCGCATCGTCACTGACGTAGAAGAGCAGCGTCAGCCAGGTGAAGCGGCAGAAACCTACGTGCGCCGTCTGGCGCACGATAAAGCGCAGGCGGGTGTCAGACTGGCTACGCGCGATCTGCCGGTACTGGGCGCGGATACCATTGTGGTGCTGAATGGCGAGGTGCTGGAAAAACCGCGCGACGCCGATGATGCCCGCGCCATGCTGCGTAAACTCTCCGGCCATACCCATCAGGTGATGACCGCCGTGGCGCTGGCAGATGCATGGCAGGCGCTCGATTGTGTTGTCACCACCGATGTGACCTTCCGCACCTTAACCGCGACCGACATCGACGACTATATCGCCACCGGTGAGCCAATGGATAAAGCGGGTGCATACGGTATTCAGGGCAAAGGCGGAAACTTTGTCCGTAAAATTAATGGAAGCTATCACGCGGTGGTGGGACTCCCTCTGGTTGAGACCGAAGAGTTACTCAACCATTTTCAGTCACTGCGTGCGGTAAGGGGTCAACATGACGGCTGAATTACTGGTTAACGTCACGCCTTCTGAAACACGTGTTGCCTACATTGATGGCGGCATATTGCAGGAAATTCACATAGAGCGCGAAGCGCGGCGCGGCATCGTGGGTAACATCTACAAGGGCCGCGTCAGCCGGGTTCTGCCGGGGATGCAGGCGGCGTTTGTCGACATCGGGCTGGAGAAAGCCGCTTTTCTGCACGCCTCTGACATCATGCCGCACACCGAATGTGTGGCGGGTGACGAGAAGAAAAACTTCGTGGTGCGGGACATCGCCGAGCTGGTGCGCCAGGGGCAGGATCTGGTGGTGCAGGTGGTGAAAGATCCGCTCGGCACCAAAGGCGCGCGGCTCACCACTGACATCACGCTGCCGTCGCGCTACCTGGTCTTTATGCCAGGCGCGTCGCATGTCGGGGTCTCGCAGCGGATCGAAAGTGAGAAAGAGCGCGAGCGTCTCAAAGCGGTGGTGGCGGACTACTGCGACGATCTGGGCGGCTTTATTATCCGCACCGCCGCAGAGGGAATCGGGGAAGAGGAGCTGGCGCAGGACGCGGCTTTTCTGAAACGGCTCTGGACCAAAGTCAGCGAGCGTAAAAAGCGCAACCAGACCCGCTGTCTGCTCTACGGTGAGCTGGCCTTAGCCCAGCGCATTCTGCGTGATTTCGCCGGCGCAGCGCTGGATCGCATTCGCGTCGACTCCCGCCTGACCTGTGACATGCTGGTGGAGTTTACCAGCGAATATATCCCGGAGATGGCTGGTAAGCTGGAGCTTTACAGCGGCAAACAGCCTATCTTTGACCTGTTTGACGTAGAAAATGAGATTCAGCGCTCGCTGGATCGCAAAGTTGAACTAAAGTCAGGCGGGTATCTGATCATCGATCAGACCGAAGCGATGACCACTATCGACATCAACACCGGTGCGTTTGTCGGCCATCGCAACCTGGATGAGACGATATTCAATACCAATGTTGAGGCGACCCAGGCGATCGCGCGTCAGCTGCGACTGCGTAATCTGGGCGGCATCATCATTATCGACTTCATCGACATGAGCAATGAAGATCACCGGCGGCGGGTGCTGCATTCGCTGGAAACCGCGCTGAGCAAAGATCGGGTGAAAACCGGTATCAACGGCTTCTCGGCGCTGGGGCTGGTGGAGATGACCCGCAAGCGTACCCGTGAAAGCATTGAGCATGTACTCTGCCAGGATTGTCCGGTCTGTAAAGGACGCGGCACGCTGAAAACCGTCGAAACGGTCTGCTATGAAGTGATGCGTGAGATTGTCCGGGTACACCACGCCTACGATGCCGACCGCTTCCTGGTCTACGTTTCGCCCGCGGTCGGTGAAGCGCTAAAGACCGACGAGTCTCATGCGCTGGCCGAGGTGGAGATCTTTGTGGGTAAGCAGGTTAAAGTGCATGTCGAAGCGCTCTATACCCAGGAGCAGTTCGACGTCGTGATGATGTAACGCCAGCCCCGGCACGGATTTCTGGGGTGGCGGGTTAAAAATCGCCCTTGTCCGGGATAAAATGCGCGTTTAAACCGCTTTTGCCTGAAGACGGTCGGGTATCAGAACGAACTATCCGTCGTTAACGGAAGACAAGGAGAGGCGAGAGTGAGGCAGTTGCCGAGGATTTTGTTACTGCTGGTGGCGGCAATTATCGTGATTGTCGCGCTGCTGGTCAGCGGATTGCGTCTGGTGATGCCGCATCTCGACAGCTATCGCAGCAACCTTCTGCAATTCATCTCCGATCGCAGCGGCGTCTCCGTCAACGCCAGCCAGTTGCAGGGTAAATGGGAAAATTTCGGTCCCACTTTGCAGGTGCGCGATCTGAAGGTCGATCTGCATCAGAACGGCAAACTCAGCATTGCCCGCATCAATCTGGCCCTCGACGTCTGGCAGTCTCTGCTGCACTGGCGCTGGCAGTTCCGCGATCTGACCTTCTGGCAGCTGCATCTCGACACCCCTCGTCCGCTGCTGGATAGCGACAAAGAAAAAAACAGCTTCCGCCCGGCGCAAATCAACGAACTCTTTCTGCGACAGTTTGACCACTTCGACCTGCGTGACAGTACCATCGGTTTCCGCACCCCTTCCGGTCAGCACGCTGAGCTGGCGATCCCCCGCCTCACCTGGGTGAATGAAAATAACCGCCACCGGGCTGAAGGGGAGGTCAGTTTGTCGAGCTTCACCGGTCAGCACGGCGTGGTCCAGGTGCGACTCGATCTCAACGACAGTAACGGCTTACTCAATGATGGCCGCATCTGGATGCAGGCCGATGATGTCGATATGCGTCCGTGGCTGGGCCGCTGGATGCGGGACAATACCCGACTGGATAGCGCCCGCTTTAGTCTGGCCGCCTGGGTTAACCTGCGCGATGGCGATATTTACGCGGGCGATCTGCTGCTGCGCCAGGGCGGTGCCAGCTGGCAGGGTGAGGCCGGGCGACACAGCCTACAGGTCGATGGGCTGACCGCACACCTCTCTCGCTTCCAGAATGGCTGGGTGGTCAATGTGCCGCAGACCCGCCTCACCACCGACGGCCAGCCCTGGCCTGCCGGGCACTTCTCGCTGTTGTGGCGTCCTGAAGATAAACAGAAGCGCGGGCCAGAAGGACAGGCGGAAGTGCGGGTGCGCGCCACACAGCTGGTACTCAATCACGTCGCGCCGATTATTCCGCTGTTTGCGCCGCTCTCACCAACGCTGTTTGACAACTGGCAGCGGCTACAGCCGCAGGGCACCATTGATGGCCTGGCGCTGGATATTCCGTTGCAGCAGCCGGAACAGAGCCGGTTGCAGGTGAAGTGGCGGGATTTCAGCTGGCAGCACTGGAAACTGCTGCCAGGCATCAGCCGGTTAAGCGGGGAAGCACGCGGCAGCCTTAACAACGGTCAGGTGAGTGTCGATATGGGGACGGCGACCGTGCCCTATGGCGACATGTTCCAGGCCCCGCTGGAGATCAAGCGAGTGACCGGTGCGCTGCGCTGGCTGCGTGACGAGCATGGCCTGACGCTGGCGGGTGAGGATCTGGATGTGCAGGCGCGCTCGCTCTGGGCGCGGGGTGACTTCAGCTACCAGCAAAACAGCGGTGGCGAACCTCGGCTGGATATTCTGGCCGGGATCCGCGTGACCGACGCCGGTGATGCCTGGCGCTATTTCCCGGTGCCACTGATGGGGAACGGGCTGACCCACTACCTGAGTGGCGCGGTGAAGGGCGGTAAAGTGGACAACGCCACGCTGCTGTTTGCCGGTAATCCGGCGCTGTTCCCGTTTAAACATAACGATGGCATGTTTCAGGTCTGGGTGCCGCTGCGCCAGGCGACCTATGCGTTTCAGCCCAAATGGCCAGCGATCGAGAATCTCGATATTGACCTCAACTTCCTCAATGACGGATTGTGGATGCATGCCCCGACTGCCCGGCTGGGGGAGGTTGGTGCGCGTAACGTCAGCGCCGTGATCCCTGACTACCTGAAAGAGAAGCTGATTGTGGATGGCGACATCAGCGGCGAAGGTAAACAGATCGCGGACTATTTTCAGCAAACCCCGCTGAAAGCCTCCCTGGGCGCGGCACTGGAGCAGCTGCAAATCAAAGGCAACGTCGGTGGCCATCTCAATCTGGATATTCCGCTGGATGGCAAGCAGGTGCACGCCCGCGGCAATGTCGATCTGCATAACAATTCGCTGCTGATCAAACCGCTGAAAAGCACGCTCACCGCCCTGACCGGCCGTTTCCGTTATGACAATGGCAATCTGCAAAGTGAGGTGCTGCGGGCGAACTGGTTTGGTCAGCCGATGGGCGTCAGTTTCAGCACGCAGGAAAACCCGGATAACTTCGGAGTCAATGTCAGACTCCAGGGCGACTGGCAACCGGCGAAAATCAGCGAAATCCCGGCGGCGGTAAAACGTCAGCTTAGCGGCCATCTGCCGTGGCAGGGTGAGGTTAATATCACCCTGCCGCATCAGGGCGGTGCGCGCTACGATGTCGATCTGAAAGGGGATGCAAAGGAAGTAAGTAGTCGCTTACCTTCACCGCTCGACAAAAAAGCGGGTCAGGCGATGCCCATCACTATCAAGGCCAGCGGCGACCTGCATCGATTCGACCTCAGCGGCAGCGTGAACGCTGACCAGCGCTTTAACAGCCGCTGGCTGCTGGAGCCGACGCTGCGCGTAGAGCGCGGCATCTGGCTGAACGCGGCGCGGAAAACCCCCGCTCTGCCCGATAGCGCCGGAATGGTGCTGAATCTGCCCGCGCTGGATGGCGAGGCCTGGGTAGCGATGCTGGCGGCAGGCGATGCCGGGGCGATGGGCGCGTCTGGCGGCAGCGATGGGTATCACTCTGGTGGCGTTACCCTGCCAGGCAATATCACGCTGCGCAGTCCGGCGGTGACGCTGGCGGGGCAGCAGTGGAACCAGGTCGAGGCGACGCTGGCACAAAATCCGGCTCAGGTCAGCGTGAAGGCGAAAGAGCTGCGCGGCAGGCTGACCATGGCGGAAAAAGCGCCCTGGCAGGTGAACCTGGATTATCTCTACTACAACCCGCAGTGGGATAACGACGCGGCTAAAGGGGATAACGGGCGCGGCGGAAAAACCCGCACGATTAATTTCAGCCAGTGGCCCGCCTTGCAGCTGCGCTGCAAAGAGTGCTGGGTACTGGGCCAGAAATATGGCGAGATGGCGGCGACACTGCAACCGAAAGGAGATACGTTAGCACTCACTAACGGAATGGTGGATACCGGCAGTTCGCAGCTGAAAATTAAGGGCGAATGGGTTAATCGTCCCGACGATCAGCGCACCTCGCTGAAAGGCACGCTGAAAGGGCCGAATATCAACGACGCCACCAACTGGTTTGGGGTTAACACCCCGCTGCGCGATGCGCCATTTAATATCGATTATGACCTGCACTGGCGCTCGGCTCCCTGGCAGCCCTCAGCGGAGACGCTGAGCGGCACCCTCAAGACCCACTTTGGCAAAGGCCAGATCGCCGATGTGAACACCGGCACCGCCGGCAAAATCCTGCGGCTGGTCAGTTTCGACGCCCTGCTGCGTAAGCTGCGTTTTGACTTCAGCGACACCTTTACCAACTCCTTCTATTTCGACTCAATCAACGGCACCGCCTGGATCGAAAATGGGGTAATGCGCACCGATAACCTGCTGGTGGATGGGCTGGAAGCGGACATTGCCATGCGCGGCAATCTTGATCTGGTCCGGCGTCAGATCGATATGGAAGCGGTGGTGGCCCCGGAAATCTCCGCCTCGGTCGGCGTAGCGACGGCGTTTGTCATCAATCCGGTGGTTGGCGCGGCCGTTTTCGCCGCCAGCAAAGTGCTGGGGCCGTTATGGAACAAAATATCGCTGCTGCGGTATCACATCAGCGGCCCGCTGGATAAACCCGAAATCAATGAAGTGCTGCGTAAACCGCGTGAAACGGATAACAAGTGAATTTGACGCCGTAGCGGAATTACCGCAGGCTATGATTATCTGAGCACATAATGAGTGAGAAACGATGACTCTGAACCTGGTAAGTGAGCAGTTACTGACTGCTAACAACATTAATCAGCAGGACCTATTTTCCCTGTTAGGGCAGCTTTCAGAACGTCGTCTGGATTATGCCGATCTCTACTTTCAGTCCAGCTTTCACGAATCCTGGGTGCTGGAAGACAAAATCATTAAAGATGGCTCATACCATATCGATCAGGGCGTGGGCGTCCGCGCCGTCAGCGGCGAAAAAACCGGTTTCGCCTATGCCGATCAGATCACGCTGAATGCGCTGCGTCTCTCCTCAGAAGCGGCGCGCAGCATTGTGCGCGAACAGGGTAATGGCCGGGCGCACACCCTCTCTGCGGTGATGAACCGCTCGCTCTACCCGGCGGTTGATCCGCTGAGCAGCCTGACGCGCGAAGATAAAATTGCTCTGCTGCATCGCGTTGACCGGGTGGCCCGTGCCGCTGACCCGCGGGTACAGGAAGTGAATGCCAGCCTGACCGGGGTGTATGAGCAGGTGCTGGTGGCGGCGACCGACGGCACGCTGGCCGCGGATGTTCGTCCGCTGGTTCGTCTCTCTGTCAGCGTTCAGGTTGAAGATCAGGGCAAACGCGAGCGCGGCGCCAGCGGCGGCGGTGCCCGTACTGGTTACGCCTTTTTCCTCGCCGATGAAGATGGCGAAGTGCGCGCCGACGCCTGGGCGCGGGAAGCGGTGCGGATGGCGCTGGTCAATCTCTCCGCCGTGGCGGCACCTGCTGGCGCGCTGCCGGTGGTGCTGGGTGCCGGCTGGCCGGGCGTGCTGCTGCATGAAGCGGTCGGTCACGGCCTGGAAGGCGACTTCAACCGCCGTGGCACCTCGGTGTTCAGCGGGAAAATCGGTCAGCAGGTCGCGTCTGAACTCTGCACCGTGGTGGATGATGGCACCCTGGAAGGGCTGCGCGGTTCGCTGGCGATCGATGATGAGGGCGTACCGGGTCAGTACAATATGCTGATTGAGAATGGCGTGCTGAAAGGGTACATGCAGGACAAGCTCAACGCGCGACTGATGGGCGTGAGTCCCACCGGCAACGGACGTCGTGAATCTTATGCGCACCTGCCGATGCCACGCATGACCAACACCTATATGCTGGCGGGCAAATCGTCGCCGCAGGATATTATCGAAAGCGTGGAGTATGGCCTCTATGCGCCGAATTTTGGTGGCGGCCAGGTGGATATTACCTCCGGTAAATTTGTCTTCTCTACCTCGGAAGCCTATCTGATTGAGAACGGCAAAATCACCAAACCGGTGAAAGGCGCGACGCTGATCGGTTCCGGCATCGAGGCGATGCAGCAGATCTCAATGGTGGGTAACGATCTCGCGCTGGATAAAGGGGTCGGCGTCTGCGGTAAAGAGGGGCAAAGCCTGCCGGTCGGCGTAGGTCAGCCGACTCTGAAACTGGATAAGCTCACCATCGGCGGCACCGCCTGATGTGACTCAGACAACCCGCCGCCTGGCGGGTTGTTAATTTTTACGGTGCTGCTGATACTGCTCGGCCACCTGTTCAAAATAGTGGGTCAGATAGTCGATGCAGACCTGCACCTTCAGCGGCAATTTATCCTTCTCCGTATAGAGCGCATAGACCGGGCGCGGATCGGACTGATAGTGCGGAAACAGAATATCGATCTCGCCGTTGGTAATCTCATCGATCACCCACATCATCGGCACATAGGCGATGCCATTGCCCGACTTCAGCCAGCGGATCAGCGTCAGGGAGTCGTTAGTGACAAAACGCCCCTGGGGTGCCAGCCGCGTCACCAGTCCCTCCGGCGCAATCAGTTCAAAATTGTTGTCGGGGCGCACGCTATATTCCAGCCAGACAAAATTATCGATGTCACCCGGCTTTTCCGGCGTGCCGTGCTGCGCCAGATAACTTTTTGCCGCGCAGACCACCATCGGCATCGCACCTAGGCGGCGTGAAAACAGGCTGGAGTCTTTTAACTCGCCCACCCGAATCACCAGATCCAGACCATCAGCGATCAGGTCGGGGGCGGGTACGCCAGTGACCAGATTGACGCTCAGTCCCGGATATTCGCGCAGCATATCGCTGGTCATGCCAGCCAGCACGTTCTGCGCCATGGTGGAGGAGCTGCCAATCCTCAGCACGCCAATCGGCGTGTTATTAAAGGCGTAGAGCTGCTCATGCACCTGGTTGGCTTCCGCCAGCATACGGCGACAGCCCTGATAATAGATTTTGCCCGCTTCTGTCAGTCCGATACTGCGGGTACTGCGATTAAGCAGCTTAACCTGTAACGCATCTTCCAGCTTCGCCACAATCTGGCTGATTGAGGAGACGCTCAGATGAAGCTGGCGTGCCGCAGCGGTAAACGAACCCAGTTCGACCACTCTGGCGAAAACGGACATGCCTTTCAGTCGTTCCATTATTTACTCTGGCTTAAAAGTGATTTAGATCACATTCTGTAGAAAACGTATAGTCATGCACGTTATTATAAGCGCGCCGGGGTATTTCCCGGTGATTCTTCATTGCCTGATGCCCTCCGATGATACGCTATTATTAAGCCAGCTGCGGTTCGGATAGCGCTGCCTGCGGTGTTGCCGTGGCAGCGGATAAGGCAAAGGAGTATCCCGGCAAGGTCGAACTAAGGATTTCTGATGAGTGTGCTTCCGGTATTTGTCATGTTTGGGCTCTCTTTCCCGCCCGTTTTCATCGAATTAATTATCTCGCTGATGCTGTTCTGGTTAGTGAAACGTGTGCTGACGCCGAGTGGTATCTACGATCTTGTCTGGCATCCGGCACTGTTCAATACAGCGCTTTACTGCTGTGTGTTTTACCTTGTCTCCCGTTTATTTGTCTGAGGTTTAAGTGAAAGCACTCATAAGAAAAATCGCGCGCTACGCGATCACCATCCTGCTGGTCATTATCGCCGTGGTTATTATCTTCCGCGCCTGGGTGTTTTACACCGAATCGCCCTGGACCCGTGACGCGCGCTTTGCCGCCGATGTGGTGGCGATTTCACCTGACGTCACCGGACTGATCACCGATGTACCGGTCCACGATAACCAGCTGGTGAAAAAGGGCGATACGCTGTTTGTGGTGGACCGTCCGCGCTATCAAAAGGCGCTCGATCAGGCGCAGGCCGATGTGGAGTATTATCAGGCGCTGGTGAGCGAGAAACGTCGCGAAGCCGCACGGCGCAATCAGCTCGGCACCTCGGCGATGTCGCGTGAGGCGATTGAGCAATCAAACAACGATCTGCAAACCAGCGAGCACCAGCTGGCGAAGGCGGTGGCGACCCGCGATCTGGCGAAGATCGATCTGGCGCGCACCACCGTCACCGCACCGTCTGATGGCTGGGTCACTAACCTGAATGTCTACGAGGGGGAATTTATCACCCGTGGATCGGTGGCGGTGGCGCTGGTTCAGCAGCACTCCTTCTATGTGCTGGCCTATCTGGAAGAGACCAAACTGCACGGTGTGGAGCGTGGCTTCCGCGCTGAGGTGACGCCGCTGGGCAGCAACATTGTGTTGCGCGGCACGGTCGACAGTATCGCGGCGGGCGTCACCAACAGCAGCAGCTCGGTCGACAGCAAAGGCATGGCCACGGTCGACTCCAACCTGGAGTGGGTCCGTCTGGCGCAGCGGGTGCCGGTGCGCATCCGGCTGGATCAGCAGCCTGGCAACCGCTTCCCGGCGGGTACCACGGCGACCGTGGTGATCACCGGCCAGGCCGATCGTCAGCCTGAGCAGGTCTCGCCGATGGTGCGGCTGTTCAATCGCCTGCGTGAGTTTGGTTAAGAGGGCGATATGATTGAGTTCCTGCGTTTCCCGGTAAAGCTCACCTTCGCGCTGGTGTTAGCGCTGATGGTGGGCTTTCATCTCAACCTTGAAACGCCGCGCTGGGCGGTGATGACCGCCGGTATCGTGGCTGGTGGCACCGCTTTCGCCGCCGGTGGCGACCCTTACTCCGGGGCGTTACGCTACCGCGGTCTGCTGCGTATTATCGGAACCTTTATCGGCTGTATCGCCGCGCTGACCATCATGATCGCCACGGTGCGCGCGCCGGTGGTGATGCTGCTGCTCTGCTGCATCTGGGCGGGCTTGTGCGTCTGGCTCTCTTCGCTGATCAAAGTGGAAAACTCCTACGCGCTCGGCCTGGCGGGCTACACCGCGCTGATTATTGTGGTCACCGCCGACGCCAATGGCGCGCTGACGCTGGTGCCGCAATATGCGGTTGAGCGATGCAGTGAGATTGTGCTCGGCATCCTGTGCGCCATTGTCGCCGACATGATCTTCTCGCCGCGCTCGATTAAAAAAGTGATTGATGCCGAAGTCGACGCGCTGCTGGTGTCGCACTATCAGTTGCTGCAATTGTGTGTCGCCCATGCCGACAAGGAAGAGGTCGATAAAGCCTGGGGGGCGCTGGTACGGCGCACCAGCGCGCTGAACAGCATGCGCAGCCAGCTGATGATGGAGTCATCACGCTGGCAGAACAGCAACCGCCGTTTGCAGATGCTCAATACCCTGTCGCTCACCCTGATTACCCAGGCCGCCGAAACCTTTCTGATCCAGAACTCCCGGCCTGACTACATTCCGCCGCAATATCGTCTGATGATTGAAAAGCCAGCCTCGACCGTCGAAGAGGTCCACAGGCGGATGAAAGTGATGCGGCGGGTCATCGGCGCCAGTGGCAAATCGACACCGGTGACGCTCTCCAGCTGGGTCGGCGCGGCAACGGAATATCTGTTGCTGCTGAAAGGGATTAAAAGCAACAGCCGTATCACCTCGCTGGAAGAGGAGATTCTGCAACGCGAAGTGGTGATTCAGGCGCGTTCCGCTGAAACCCATCATGCGATGATCAACGGCATCCGTACCTTTGTCGCCACCGCGCTGGGTTCACTCTTCTGGCTCTATACCGGCTGGACCTCCGGCAGCGGCTGTATGGTTATGCTGGCGGTCATCACCGCGCTGGCGATGCGTATGCCCAATCCGCTGATGATGGCGAAAGATTTCCTCTACGGCATGACGGTTGCCGTGCCGCTGGGCGCGCTCTACTTTATGTATGTGCTGCCCGCTACGCAGCAGAGCGCACTGCTGCTCTGCATCGCCATCGGCCTGCTCGGTTTTATTGGTGGCATTTTCATTCAGCGGCGTCAGCTCGGCACCTTAGGGGCGTTGATCGGAACCCTCAACGTGCTGGTTCTCGATAATCCCATGCAATTCCACATTAACGTCTTTCTCGACAGCGTGCTGGGTCAGGTGATTGGCTGCTTTGTGGCGATGATGGTGATTCTGCTGATTCGCGATAAATCGAAGGCGCGCACCGGACGCAAGCTGCTGAACCGCTTTATGTATGCAGCCGTCTCCGCCATGACGACCAACCAGGCGCGTCGGCGTGAGAACCATCTGCCAGCGCTCTATCAGCAACTCTTTCTGCTGCTGAACCTGTTTCCGGGCGATATTGATAAATATCGCATCGCACTGACGCTGATTATCGGCCATCAGCGGCTGCGCGACGCCGACGTGCCGGTCAATGCCGATCTCTCCGCTTATCACCGGCAGCTGCGTTACACCGCCGATCGGATCATCGCCGCCAGCAGCGACGACAAACGGCGCTACTACTTTGAGCGCCTGCTGAAAGAGCTGGAGGTTTATCAGGAAAAACTGGCCCATTACGAAGCACCCGCCAGCGTCACGGAGCCGGTGAAACGGCTGGCGATGATGCTGGATAAGTACCAGAACACGCTCATCCAAATCTGAAACTGGCCGCTGTATCCCGCAGCGGCCCACTCAATCCCCCGCCATCACAAATTCTGTCGTTTTTGCCAACTATACTCTCCTGACGGAAGCGCAAAACCGACAGGAGCGAATCAATGAAATCACTGCAAGAGAGCGAACTGTTCCAGACCGGCTATTTAGCGGAGGGTCAGTGGCACCGCACCGCCAGCACCTTTGACGTCACCAATCCGGCTACCGGCGAGGTCATCGCTCAGGTAGCGAAAGCGGGTAAAGCGGAAACGGAGCAGGCGATTGCCGCCGCCGGGCGGGCCTTTCCCGCCTGGCGGGCACAGACCGCTAAAGCGCGCGCTGAAATTCTTTATCGCTGGTATCAGCTGATGATTGAGAACAAGCACTGGCTGGCGCAGCTGATGACCAGTGAGCAGGGTAAACCGGTGAAAGAGGCGGAGGGGGAAGTTGAATACGCCGCCAGTTTTATTCAGTGGTTCGCCGAGCAGGCGAAACGGGCTAACGGTGAGATCATTCCGCCCGCTAAACCCGGCTCCCGCATTCTGGCGACCCGTGAACCGATTGGTGTGGTGGCCGCCATTACACCGTGGAATTTCCCGATGGCGATGCTGACCCGCAAACTGGGTCCGGCGCTGGCCGCAGGTTGTACCGGCATTATTAAACCCGCCAACAACACGCCACTCTCCGCCTTTGCGCTGCTGGCGCTGGCGAAGCAGGCGGGCGTCCCCGACGGCGTCCTGAACGCCGTGGCGGGCGATACCCATGCCATCAGCGATGCCATCATGGCCAGTCAGGCGGTGCGTAAAATCTCCTTCACCGGCTCTACCGAGGTGGGCAAGCTGCTGATGCGTAATGCGGCGGAGACGATGAAAAAGGTCTCGATGGAGCTGGGTGGCAACGCCCCCTATATCGTGTTTGAGGATGCCGACATTGATGCCGCCGTACAGGGTGCCATCGCCAACAAATTCCGCAATGCCGGTCAGGTCTGCGTCAGCGTCAACCGTTTCTATATCCACAACGCGGTCTATGACCGTTTTACCCAGCAGCTGGCCGCCGAAGTGAACAAGCTCAAAGTGGGTAACGGTATGGAAGAGGGCGTGATTGTCGGACCATTGATTGAAACCTCGGCGGTGGAGAAGGTTGAACAGCACGTTAAAGACGCGGTAGCCAAAGGCGGCAAAGTGCTGGCAGGGGGCGAGCGACATGCGCTGGGCGGTAACTTCTGGCAGCCCACGGTGATTACCGAAGCACATGAAGGGATGCAGCTGGCGCAGGAAGAGACCTTTGGTCCGGTGGCCGCCTGCTTCCGTTTCGACGAGGAGGAGGAGGTGATCCGCCGCGCCAATGACACGCCATTCGGGCTGGCCGCCTACTTTTATACCCAGAACCTGCAACGGGTTTTCCGCGTTTCAGCGGCGCTGGAGAGCGGCATGATTGGCATTAATGAGTGTGCTGTCTCAACCGAGCTGGCGCCGTTTGGTGGCGTCAAAGAGTCGGGTCTGGGCCGCGAGGGATCGGTACTCGGCATGGAAGAGTATCTGGAGGTCAAAGCGCTGCACCTGGGCGGTTTGGGTTAGCGAAGAGGAGCGGGCGGCGCAGGTCGCCCGCGGACGGAGCATGGGAGCCGTCAGCATGAAAACTGAGCGTTTTGATTTTAATGAGATCGTCGACCAGGCCCACTTCTTCCGTCAGTTCAGCGAACGTTTTGCGCTGGAAGAGCGGCGTATCTGCGATCTGGATGGATTATGGGAGGTGGTGACGGGCGCTATCCTGCCGATGCCGCTGGAAATAGAGTTTGTGAATCTGGGGAAGGGACAGCGACGGCGTTATGGCGCACTGATTCTGCTGTTTGATGAAGCGGAAGAGGAACTGGAAGGCCAGCTTCACTTTAACGTCAGATAAAAAAGGCCCCGGCGAGCGGGGCCAAAGGGTTCGTCACTAATCTGACGAGGAATTACTTATAGAGCTGGGCGGTGATGTGGTAGTTGTCACCGGTACGCGCCTCAATCACTTTATAGGCGCTGGCACCCTGCTGTTCCGCTTTCTGTGAAAGCTCAGCACGGTAGTCCATTGGCGCACCCGCGGTACCACTGATGGTCACGGTACCCGCAGGCTGCATATTCTGCGCTTGCTCTCCGGTTACCAGCTGTGCGGCAGATGCGCCGAACGCCATAACAGAAAGCAGGCCGATTGTAGCGATGGTTGTTTTGATTTTCATGTTCTTCGTCTCCTCATTAGATTCAACAACCTGCGGTTAATCGTGACTGCGGGTCGTCGATATTTATCCGACGCCGCTCGGGCGTCGTCACGGTGAATTATTTATAAAGCTCAGCGGTCACATGCCAGGTGTTATCCTGGTTGTTTTCGATGATGCGATAGTGGCTGGCACCCTGGGCGTCCGCCTTACCTGAAAGCACCTGACGGATATTGGTCTGATCGCCGTCACGACCGCTGACGCTGATGGTCTGGTTCATCGATTGCAGATTCTGTGCCTGTTCGTTAGTCACCAGGCTGGCGGCGCTGGCACCCAGAGAGAAAAGGGCAGCCAGGCTCACGAGTGTCATAGCGATAGTTTTTTTCATGATTTACTCTCCTGAAAATGTTTGCCTCACCCCACCGAGGCGCATATCCGCGCGTCAAAAAGCGGGCTGAGGGCGATATTCTGTTGGTCTGAACTTAGTTATACAGCGCGGCGGTGGCGTGGTAGTTACCGTCGTTGTACGCCTCGATCACGCGATAGGCTTTTGCGCCCTGCTGATCGGCTTTGTCACTCAGCTGCTGCTTAATATCCATCGGTGAACCCGCGACGCCGCTGACACTGATGGTGCCGACCGCGTGCAGCTCCTGCGCCTGTGACGCATTGACCGATTCCGCTGCAACTGCGCCAAATGACAGGGCAGAGAGAATGCTCAGAGTTGCGATAGTGGTTTTAACGTTCATTTCTTTTTCCTCGTCGTCTGTTTTTATCTTTCTAGTTAGTGTGATCTGCATCACGAAAAGAAGTATAGAACTAATAACGCCAGAAATTAATACCCGGCTAATAATGTTTTTTTGTGATTCTTTATCCTTATGGCTACTTTTAATAACTTAACGTTATAAAAAGCGGTTGAAAAATGAACTTTTGGCGGGATTTAATTACAAAAACAGTGAGATAGATCAATTTATCTTTTCGTGCGAAAGCGTGCAGAGCAACTGCCCGATCTGCGGGAGAGATCCGGAGCAAGGTGCCAGAGGGATAAAGCCAGCCAGGGCAAAATAGCGGTAAACGCGCAGTGAGGCAGTGGATAAAACCAGGGAGATGCGGCGCTAAGGCCGGCATTCAGCGCGGAAACGCGCGTGTCGGGTCAGGCGGAAGAGATAAGCGAAGAGCCGCTGACGACCCGGCGCGAAAGGGCCGGTCGCCAGTCAGCAATCAGAGTTCCTGTTCAAACAGGTTGAGAATGGCGCCGTGCAGCTGCTTAACCGTGAAGTCGCGCGCGCGGGTAATAAAGATGGTGTCATCCCCGGCGATGGTGCCAAGAATGCCTTCTGACTTTCCCAGTGAGTCCAGCAGACGCGCAATCAGCTGCGCCGCGCCAGGGCTGGTATGGATCACCACCAGCGCATCGTTGTAATCAATGTCCAGCACCAGATTTTTCAGCGGGCTGGTGGTGGTCGGCACGCCCAGCTCGGCGGGCAGGCAATAGACCATCTCCATTTTGGCGTTACGGGTGCGCACTGCGCCAAATTTGGTCAGCATCCGCGAGACTTTGGACTGATTAATATTTTCAAAGCCTTCATCCTGAAGCGCCTGAACAATTTCGCCCTGGGAACTGAATTTTTCTTCTTTTAGTAAGGCTTTGAATGCCTTGATCAGATCGTCTTGTTTTGATGGGTTTCGCATAGGTTACCAATAAATAGAGGGAATAACCGCGCATCCGCCCGCGGCAGAGTGGTGATTATGCATTTAAATGCATTTTTATGCAATCGTTCAATGGGTGAGCAGGGTTCGGGCGGCCAGCGGGCGGCGATAATAGCAAATAAATCGGCTCAGACCAAAACCCCGGTCACAGTGCCGTCAGGCGAAGGTTGCAAAGTTGTTATATTATTGGTGGTGTAGTAACAGAAAACGCACATAGCCGTTCTCTGTCTGACGACGGCATAGTTGTCGGTCATTCAGGTGGTGATGATAAGTAACTTTTGAATCCAGAGATTAAGTGTGAAAACACGTAGAATTAACAGCGGATATTCATCATTGCCTGAGCAGTTGATTAAGGTCTGACACAGATAGAATTTCGGCCCGTCTCTGCCCCACCTTAATAAGGAGTTAAGAATGAAAGTTGCCGTTCTCGGTGCCGCTGGCGGCATAGGCCAGGCGCTCGCACTTCTGCTCAAAACCCAGCTTCCCGCAGGTTCAGAACTCTCACTCTATGACATCGCACCGGTTACGCCGGGTGTTGCTGTTGATCTCAGCCATATTCCAACCGCGGTGGCGATTCAGGGCTTCAGCGGAGAAGACGCGACCCCAGCCTTACAGGGTGCCGATGTGGTACTGATTTCCGCTGGTGTTGCGCGTAAGCCTGGCATGGACCGGGCTGACCTGTTTAACGTTAACGCCGGTATCGTACGTAACCTGATTGAACAGGTTGCCACCACCGCGCCCAAAGCCTTAATTGGCGTGATCACCAATCCGGTCAACACCACCGTGGCTATCGCAGCGGAGGTGCTGAAAAAGCACGGGGTTTACGATAAAAATCGTCTGTTCGGCGTCACCACGCTGGATATTATCCGCGCCAATACCTTTGTGGCGGCGCTGAAAGGCAAACAGCCCGATCAGGTTGAGGTGCCGGTTATCGGCGGTCACTCTGGCGTCACCATACTGCCGCTGCTGTCACAGGTGCAGGGCGTCAGCTTCAGCGAGCAGGAAGTCAGCGATCTGACCAAACGCATTCAGAACGCGGGAACGGAAGTGGTTGAGGCCAAAGCGGGTGGCGGATCGGCTACGCTGTCGATGGGCCAGGCCGCCGCGCGTTTCGGTCTGTCGCTGGTGCGGGCGCTGAATGGCGAGGCGAACGTGGTGGAGTGTGCTTACGTTGAAGGCGACGGCGAATATGCTCGCTTTTTCTCTCAGCCGCTGCTGCTGGGTAAAAACGGCATCGCCGAACGCAAGCCAATTGGCTCGCTCAGCGCCTATGAGCAGCAGGCGCTGGAGGGGATGCTGGATACCCTGAAGAAAGACATTGTCCAGGGCGAAGAGTTTGTGAAGCAGTAACCCACCGCATAACCTGACAACGCCCGGCTCAGCCGGGCGTTTTGCATTACAGGCCGCCAGATTTATAGGCGCGGGCGGCAGGCGTTCCGTTACTGGCGGGCAGTTTCTTACCCAGGGTCTCCATCCGCATCTGGAAGGGCGGGAACGGCATCTCAATACCCTGCTGCTCAAATCCGTTCAGGATCAGCTGATGCAGCTCGTGGCGCAGCGGCATACGGTGTCCCATCTCCGCCGCATGGACCCGCAGTTCAAACAGCTGAATGCCCTGCTGCAAATCGACCAGGAAGGCTTCCGGTGGCGGCGTATCCAGTACGTAGCTACAGCGCTCGGCCGCCTGGATCAGAAGGGTGGTCACCTGCTCACTGTTGACCTTCGCCGGGGCCGGGATGGTCAGCACGACGCGCGTGACCGAGTCCGACAGCGACCAGTTAATAAACTGCTCGGTGATAAAGGCCTTATTCGGCACGATAATCTCTTTGCGGTCCCAGTCGGTAATGGTGGTGGCGCGGGTATTGATGCGGGTGATGCTGCCGGTGAGATCGCGAATCGTCACGGTATCGCCAATACGAATCGGCTTTTCAAACAGAATAATCAGGCCGGAGATAAAGTTGGCAAAGATCTCCTGCAAACCAAACCCCAGTCCCACACCCAGCGCGGCAACCAGCCACTGCAACTTCGACCACTCAATACCGATCATCGAGAAGCCAATCAGCCCGCCAATCAGCAGCAGCAGATATTTGGTCAGGGTGGTGATGGCGTAACCGGTGCCAGGCGTCAGATTAAGATGCTGCAACAGCGCCAGCTCCAGCAGCGCGGGCATATTGCGCACCAGCTGGGTGGTGATAATAAACACCAGGATGGCGATCAGCACCGAACCCAGCGTAATTGGCTGGATCGACTCTACGCCCTGCACCGAGGTGCTGACATCCCACAGCTGAATATTCTCCAGGAAACCAAAAGCCGAATGGATTTCTGACCAGAGCACTATCACCGAAACCAGTGCGATCAGCGTCAGAATGGAGCGCACCAGCCGCAGCGACTGGGCGCTGATAGCATCCAGGTCGATCACCGGCTCCTCAATTTCGATGGTATCGGCGTTCTGCGCGCCTTGCTCCTTCTCCTCTTCACTCTTCGCCCGGTTCGCCAGCATATCGGCGCGGCGCTGGCGGGCGCGGTCAAAGCCCAGGCGACGACGCTGAATCAGCATCCAGCGGCGGATAATGTGATAGATCACCAGCAGCAGGAACCAGATGGCGACTGAGGTCTCCAGGCGGGCCAGCAGCGCCTGCGCGGTGGCCAGATAACCCACGGCAGAGGCGAGGGCGGCCATCAGCGGCATGGCGATCATCAGGTTCCACAACATCCGGTTGACCATGTTCTCGCCATTGCCCTCTTTATCAAGATAGAGCGGAATGCCGGAACGCTTCAGGCTCACGGTGACGATGCTGATCGCGCCGCAAATCAGGATGAAACAGAGGCGGCCCAGCGAGGAGGAGAACTGCCGATCTTCCAGATTGCCAAAGGCGATCAGCAACATAATCAGCGGCACGATCAGACCGATGCTCAGCGAGTAGTAGCGCATGGCGCGCGCCACCCGATTCTGCGGCCAGCGGAAATGCACGATAAACAGGCCGTTGGGACGGGCAAAGGCGGCGCTGATCATAAAGACCCACAGCAGCGGCAGCGTGGCGGTGATGCCATCGCCGATTGCCACGGCGATAGGGTAGGGCCAGGCGTTTTGCAGGCCGTAGCCCAGCGCGCCCCATAACACTGGCAGCGGCAGCGCCACCAGAATCGACCAGAACACGGTGCGGATGGTCAGGCGAAAGCGATCCTGCGTCACCTTGCCGACTTTACTGGCTGAGCGCTCCAGAAAAGCGTTGAAGTGACGACGTGAACTGATGCTGAAGCTCACCAGCAGTAGCGCGCCAATAATCGGCAGCACCGAACTGCGGTTGGTGAACATCATCGCCATCGCTTTGCCAAGCTGACCCAGGGTATCCAGCGACAGCAGACGCGAGAGATCTTTCGCCAGATCCAGCGGGTAACTCAGACCAATCGGGCTGACGTCGGCGGTCCAGAACAGGTAGCGGTGGGTGGCGTCTTTCACTTCGGTCAGCGCATCCTGAAGCTGGGTGTTGCCGACTTTCAGCTTGGTGATCTCCAGGATTAGGGTGTCACAGCCGGAGATCAGCGAGTTCAGCAGCTCACGCTGGGTGCGCAGCTGGGCGTCCAGGATGCGCTTCTGCTCGCTGGTAAAGGGCTGGCCGTCAGCCTGATGGCCTTTGCGTAAGCCCTCTTCGCGCTCCAGCAGATCTTCATAATAGAGCCGCTGTACGCGCAGCTGCGCCATCTCATTATCAATCTGCTGCGACTTTGGCATCTCCGGCAGGCGGGCAACCTGCGCCCGCAGCGCTTCGCCCAGCAGGTTAGAGGCACCCAGCCACTGTGACTGCTCTCGCAGCGTGGAGAGCGCCTGACGCACCTGAATAATCTGGTTGGTGGCCAGTCGCTGCTGCGACGCCACCAGATCCATCCGCTGCGCCTGCTGATTCAGGGCAACGGAGAGTTCACGGTTAACCCGGAACTGATCGCTGATCGACGGCGGCAGATCGCCACTGTTTTCCGCCAGCTGTTCGGTACGGGCCAGCGCCACTTCCGCTTCCCGTTGCCGCTGATCGTTGAGCTGATTGCGCAGCGCCTGCAAATAATCGTCGAGCTGAGCCGCCTTGCGCTGATGCATTTCAGCGCGCATCCGCGCCAGCTCCTGACGGTTGTTGGCGGAGAGCTGCGCCAGTTCCAGTTCATCGACGCGCGCTTTGTCAGCGGCGTTTTCCGCCTGGCGCGCCGCCAGTTGCAGCTGGCCCTGAGGCGTGTTGCTGTTACTGGCTCCCTGCAACCGGCGTTCACTTTCAGTCATCGCCCGGCGCGCTTCAGTCTGCTGCTGGGGCAGCTGCGACAGCGAATCACTGATCTCCCGCGCCCGATCCTGCTCCTGCCGCGCCTGGCGTCCCTCTTCCAGCAACTGGCTGCTGACCTGGAGGATCTCCTGATCCAGATCGGCGCTGCTCATGTTGTTGCGCACGCTTTTCCCGCTGTCGCTCAGCGCGGCGATCTGCTGACGCAGCTCGCGTGCCAGACGCGGAAAGTCATCAATGACCTGCTGATATTGCGCCGCGCGCTCCAGCGAATCATCGCGTTCAGAAAGGAAGTTTAAGGCGGCCTCAATCGACTGGATCTGCTCTGCCTGTGCGGGTGAGCTTTTGGCAGATTTGATCTCTTCCAGCTGCTGCTTGAGCTGGCTGGCGTCAGGAAGGCTGGCTGCGAAGGCCGGGCTGCTGAGCCACAGGCTCAGCAGCAGGAGAAGGATTGAACGCACAGAGGAGACTCAATTTAGTCGACGATAACGCCGGAAACGTCTGTCGCCACCGGCAGCGCAATCGCCAGCGGTTGGCCCAGACGGGTTTTGCTTTCCGCTTCCAGGCTCTCAGCCAGTTTGACCCGGCCTGGCGCGAACAGGTTAATCACGGTAGAGCCCAGCTTAAAGCGGCCCATCTCCTGACCTTTCAGCAGCACCACCGCGCCTTCATCCTCGGCCGCGGGATAGTGCCAGCGCTTAATCACCCCTTCACGCGGTGGCGTGATGGTGCCCGCCCAGACGGTTTCGATGCTGCCGACAATGGTGGCGCCCACCAGAATCTGCACCATCGGCCCGATGTCGGTTTCAAAATAGCAGATCACGCGCTCGTTACGGGCGAACAGGTTGGGAATGTTGCGCGCGGTCAGCGGGTTAACCGAGTAGAGATCGCCTGGCACATAAATCATCTCGCGCAGGATACCGTTGCACGGCATATGCACCCGATGATAGTCGCGCGGGGCCAGATAGGTGGTGACAAACTCCCCCTCGACAAACCGGGCCGCCATCCGCTCATCACCCGCCAGCAGCGCCTCAAGGCTGTAATGATGTCCTTTGGCCTGGAAGATCTGGTCGCCATCGATATGACCGAGCTGGCTGATGGCGCCATCCGCGGGCAGGGCGATCAGGTTGGCGTCGGCATCCACCGGACGCGCATCGTCTTTCAGCGGACGGACAAAAAAGTCATTGAAGGTGCGATAGCTGGCGGTATCAGGCTTGCGCGCTTCCGCCATATCGACTTTATAAAACCAGACAAAGATGTCGATGACCAGTTTGGTCAACCAGCCCCCGCGGCGACTGGCACCCCAGCCGGCGAGTTCAGTCAGCCATTTCTTCGGGAGAATATGATTCAAGCCGAGTTTTAAACGATCAAACACCTTAGCCTCCTGGCTATTTCATGACGTTGATAAAAAAGGGGACGGATTGTAACAGCGCCCCGGCCAGATGGCGACTATACCCGATTTAGGGTACGCCGCGCGTCATCAACCCGCGGCGGCGCTTCCTCTGCTGTGTCAGCTACCCGGCAACGCTATCGCTTCAGGACGCGGTTAGCTTTCGCCGTCAGGGAAATTTTTACGTGTTTTCACCTGCGCCATGCTTTCCAGGATGCGGTGGTAATTCTCGAAACGGGAACGATTGATTTTTCCCTGCTCAACCGCTTCGCGAATCGCACAGCCCGGATCGCTGTCATGTTTACAATCGCGGAATTTGCAATCGCCGAGGTAGGCTCTGAATTCGACAAAACCGCGGGTGATTTGTTCTGGCTCCAGATGCCATAACCCGAACTCGCGCACGCCAGGGGAGTCGATCACATCGCCGCCGTGCGGGAAGTGATAAAGGCGCGAGGCGGTGGTGGTGTGCTGCCCCAGGCCGGAGCCGTCAGAGACCTCATTAGTCAGAATAGCGACCTGCTCCGCCTGGTCGAGGCCCAGCAGGGCATTCAGCAGGCTCGATTTGCCGACGCCCGACTGACCGGCGAAGATACTGACGCGGTCAGTTAACGCCGCTTCCAGTTCGTCCAGCCCATTTTTCGCCCGGCTGGAGACCATTACCACGCGATAGCCGATGTCGCGGTAGATCTCCATCTGCTGATCGACAAAGGCACGTGCCGCCTCATCCAGCAGATCGGTTTTGTTCAGCACCAGCAGAGGCTCAATATCCAGCGTTTCGCTGGCCACCAGATAGCGGTCGATAATGTTTAGTGACAGCTCTGGCAGGATCGCGGAGACGATGATGATCTGATCGATATTGGCCGCGATCGGTTTAACGCCGTCGTAGAAATCGGGGCGGGTCAGGACGCTGCTGCGCTCATGCACCGCTTCGACAATGCCTTTGCCGCCGCTGGTGGCCGGACGCCACAGCACGCGGTCGCCGGTCACCAGCGAACGGATAGTGCGGCGGATATTGCAGCGGTGGGCAACGCCTGCGCTATCCTCAACGTCGGCATGCATGCCAAAACGGCTGACAACGACCCCATCAACAGCTTCACCAAACAGGTTGTCATCCGCTTCGGGACGCTCTCTGCGCTGGTTGAGACGGCGATCGTGGTTAGCGCTTACGCGGCGTTGTTGGCCTTTCGACAGTTTATTTTTACTCACTCACCCTCACAGCGTTAGCCAGATTTCGCCCGGCTGGGCAAAACGTCTATGATACACCCTATTCACCCCGAATGACGACTACAGCAACCGCAGGAAACAGCATGGCAACTGGAAATGAACAGAATCTGATCTGGATCGATCTTGAGATGACCGGCCTCGATCCCACGCACGATCGCATTATTGAGATTGCGACCCTGGTAACGGACGCCAACCTCAACATCCTGGCGGAAGGGCCGGTGATGGCGGTGCATCAGTCCGATGCGCAGCTGGCGCTGATGGATGAGTGGAATGTCCGCACCCACACCAACAGCGGGCTGGTGGCGCGTGTCAAGGAGAGTCAGATTGACGATCGCGCGGCGGAGCTGGCGACCATTGAGTTTCTGAAGCAGTGGGTGCCGGCGAACACCTCGCCCATCTGTGGCAACAGCATCGGCCAGGATCGCCGCTTCCTGTTTAAGTATATGCCGGAGCTGGAAGCGTACTTCCACTATCGCTATCTCGATGTCAGCACCCTGAAAGAGCTGGCGCGTCGCTGGAAACCGGAGATTCTTCCCGGCTTCAAAAAAAGCGGTTCGCACCAGGCGCTGGATGATATTCGCGAGTCGGTGGCGGAGCTGGCTTACTATCGCGAACACTTTTTGCAGCTTTAATCAGCGGTGGGTGCGCAGGAAATCGTCAGGTTGCTGAATTAATCGGCAATCGCGCGGAAAGCGCAAAATTTTGCTTTCAGAGGCTTGCAGCAGCAACGATTTCTCGTATAATGCGCACCCCGTACCGGTGAAGAATTTATTAACGGTACAAGGCGCGGGAATAGCTCAGTTGGTAGAGCACGACCTTGCCAAGGTCGGGGTCGCGAGTTCGAGTCTCGTTTCCCGCTCCAG
>NZ_JBGMNJ010000020.1:0-48909 GCF_051336815.1 Pantoea sp. C2G6 | reverse complement strand
GGGTCGTGCAGGATTCGAACCTGCGACCAATTGATTAAAAGTCAACTGCTCTACCAACTGAGCTAACGACCCATCTTCAGGCTTACCAGACACTTTGCAATGTGTCCCGGCAACGGCGGCATATATTACTGATTTAGCGGGGTAGCGCAACTCTTATTTCTGCTAAACGCTTCAGTTGCTTACCTTTCATACGGCAAGACCAGAAATCAGACGAAATCTGGTCTGAACCGTACAAATTACAGACTGGCCAGACGTTTTTGCGCCTGACGGGCAGAATCGGTATTCGGATAAAGTTTAATCACCTGCTGGAACACCGCTTTGGCTTTCGCGGTATCTTTTTTCTCCTGCATGATGACGCCCACTTTCAATAACGCTTCTGCCGCTTTCGGCGACTTCGGATAGTTTTTCACTACCGTGGCATAATAATAAGCCGCGTCGTCTTTCTTACCTTTGTTGTAGTTCAGCTGTCCCAGCCAGTAATTGGCGTTCGGCTGATAGGTCGAATCGGGGTAACGTTTCACCCACGCCTGCAAAGCGCTGATCGCCTGATCGTACTGTTTCTTCTCCAGAATCAGCGCCACAGCCGCATTGTAATCGCTGTTAGCATCACCGGTCTGGGCCGGAGCATCACCTGTAGAAGCCGCCGCGCCTGCGGTGGCCGCTGCGCCGGTATCCGCTGCTGCGGCATCGCTGCCAGCGGCGGGCTGCGCGCCACTGCTGGTCGCACTGCTGCTCAGGCTGTCAATCTGCTGGTAGAGCTGCTTCTGGCGCTCGACCACCTGATTCAACTGATAGGTATTTTGCTGAATTTGCCCACGCAGCGAGTCAATATCACGCTGGTTATCGCTCATCTGCTGCTGCAATTGTTGCATCAGCTGCGCCTGGGCGTTAGAGATTCGTTCAAGAGTGGTGACACGGTCTTCGACCGAGCCGGAGCCAACGCTACTGATTGACGCTTGGGCATTAGCGGCCCAGGGGGCCGCTACGCCAATCAGTAACGACAGACTCAACAGATGACGTCTGAAGTTACTAACCATGTGATTCTCTTAGTAGACCAGTACGGCACGACGGTTTTTAGAATAGGCAGCTTCGTCATGACCCAGAACGGCTGGCTTCTCTTTACCGTAAGAAACGATAGACATCTGGTCAGCCGACACGCCTTTACCTTGCAGGTACATTTTAACCGCGTTAGCACGACGTTCGCCCAGGGCGATGTTGTATTCCGGCGTACCGCGCTCATCCGCGTGACCTTCGATAGTCACTTTGTAAGATGGGTTGCTGCGCAGGAAGGTCGCATGCTGATCCAGCATCTGTGCGTAGTCAGACTGAACGTCATATTTGTCCAGACCGAAGTACACGATGTTGTTCTGTTGCAGCTGCTGCATTTGCAGACGCGCCTGCTCGTCAGAAGACATGTTGCCGCCGTTGCCGTTCATGCCAGAGTTTGCACCGTAAGCGCCATCAGCGCCCATGCCAGTCTGGTCATTGTTGTTGTTTTTGTGTGAGCTACAAGCCGCTACTGCCAGAACCGGCAGAGCCAGCATCAAACCCTTCAGCACTTTGTTCAGTTGCATTTCAAAAATCCCATTATTGTTTATTGTTTGTGATGTCTGTTAGGTCAGACATTACAGGTACGGCGACCAGGCAGGAAATTTTACCTGTCCATCAGTTGCCGGAAGACGCGCTTTGAAACGGCCGTCGGTTGAAACCAACTGCAACACGGAACCCATCCCCTGAGTAGAGCTATAGATTACCATTGTGCCGTTTGGTGCCAGGCTCGGCGTTTCATCCAGGAACGTGTCCGTTAACGTTTGAACGGCTCCCGTTTCCAGATCCTGTTTGGCGACATGCTGAGCACCACCGCTGGTGCTAATCATCACCATAGATTTCCCATCTGTTGCCACATCCGCATCCTGGTTCTGACCGCCTTCCCAGGTAATACGCTGTGGCGCGCCGCCATTCAGACCCACTTTATAGATCTGAGGAGCGCCCGCCTGATCGGAGGTATAGGCCAGAGTCTGGCTATCCGGGAACCAGGTCGGTTCAGTACTGTTATAGCGACCGTCAGTGACCTGACGTGTCTGACCGGAGGCGAGATCCATCACGTAGAGGTTCAGGCTGCCGGTTTTGGAGAGTGCGAAAGCCAGTTTAGAGCCATCCGGTGAGAACGCAGGCGCACCGTTGTGACGCGGGTAAGAGGCAACCTGACGGATCGCTCCGTTTGACAGCGTCTGCACCACCAGCGCTGACTTGCCGCTTTCAAAGGTCACGTAGGCAACTTTGCTGCCATCTGGCGACCAGGCTGGCGACATCAGAGGCTGCGGTGAACGATGCACCACGAACTGGTTGTAACCATCATAATCCGCAACGCGCAGCTCATACGGGAACTGGCCGCCGTTGGTCTGGACCACATAGGCGATACGGGTACGGAAAGCGCCCTTAATGCCGGTCAGCTTCTGGAAGGTTTCGTCACTGGCGGTGTGTGCGGCATAGCGCAGCCACTGCTTGGTCACTTTATAGGTGTTCTGTGCCAGAACGGTTCCTGGCGCACCGCCGGTGTCGACCAGCTGGTAAGAGACCTGATAGCTGCCATCCGGGTTAGAGGCAACCTGACCCACTACCACGGCGTCGATACCGAGCGCGCTCCATGCGGCAGGCTGCACTTCCTGCGCGCTGGCAGGTTGCTGTGGCAGACGTGAGCGATCCAGCGGATTAAATTTACCGCTGTTGCGCAGGTCAGCGGCCACGATACCGCCAATATCTTCTGGCGCAGCGCCTGAGCCTGCCCATTTGAACGGCACCACCCCAATCGGGCGCGCCGTATTGACACCCTGGGTAATCTCAATTCGAACTTCTGCATGCAGCATGGCTGCCCACAGCAGGATAAAAAAGCCTAACGTAACGCGAAGAGCTTGCTTCATTTTATCTCCCTTATCTGAACCTCAGTCCACGATAATTGGCACTGTTCCTGGAAACCACGAGTACAACTTGAGTACGGCAAGCTAAACATAGATCAACTTGCCGACCGTTACTGCATTATTGCGGTTTAAAACGCATCGGGGCGTTTTTAAACACTTCGTACACCGCCTGTGAAGGTGGCTTCGGAATGCGTGCCTGTCGGGCGGCGGCAATTGCTGCCTGACAGAGCGCCGGATCGCCACCCTCTGACTTAACATCAATCAACAATCCATCAGGTGCAAGTTTAATCCGCAAATCGCAACTTTTTCCGCGATACAGGTCCGCATCATAGAAGCGGCTTTGAATCGCGCTGGTTATCTGGCCCAGGTAGGAGTTGATCTCTGCTCCTGATGCACCCGCTTTCTTCTGGTTTCCCTGCCCTGCCGCACCGCCGGAGGTACCGCTTTTCGGTGCATTTTTGCCGGAAGCCAGTCCACCCAGCAGATCGTCGACATCACTGTCATTGGCGGCATCGGCGGCGGCTTTCGCTTTGGCGTCAGCTTTGGCTTTTGCGGCGGCATCGGCTTTCGCCTTGGCGGCAGCATCTGCTTTGGCTTTCGCGGCGGCCTCGGCCTTCTCTTTGGCAGCTTCGGCTTTGGCTTTCGCCGCGGCTTCGGCTTTCTCTTTGGCGGCTTCGGCCTTGGCTTTTGCGGCTTCCTCAGCTTTCTCTTTCGCCGCTTCGGCTTTCGCTTTTGCTGCTTCCGCCGCTTTCTCTTTGGCTTCTTCAGCCGCTTTGGCTTTAGCGTCCGCAGCCGCCTTCGCTTTGGCCTCAGCCGCTGCTTTCGCCTCCGCCTCTGACTTCGCTTTCGCTTCGGCTACCGCTTTCTCTTTGGCGGCGGCGGCCGCGGCGGCTTTCGCCTGCTGGTCAGCCTGCTTCTTCGCTTCAGCTGCCGCCTGTTTCGCCTGTTCAGCCGCGGCTTTTGCCTGGGCATCCGCCTGCGCTTTAGCATCTGCTTTCGCTTTGGCAGCGGCTTCTTCCGCCGCTTTCTGCTGCGCTTCAGCCTGTTTCGCGGCCTCTTCTGCCGCTTTCTGCTGCTCAGCCTGCTGTTTCGCCGTTTCCTGAGCCGCTAAGCGCTCTTTTTCCAGCGCTTTCAGACGCTGCTGCTCAGCCGCCTGCTTCTGCTGCAACTCTTCCGCCTGCTGCTGGGCCTGCTTTTTACGCTGCTGCTCAGCGCGCTGGCTGTCACTTTGCTGATTCTGCTGACGATTATATTGACTCACGACGGCACCCGGATCGACCATCACCGCGTCAATATCGCTGCCACCGCCACCGGCGCTGCTGGCGTCAATGTGCTCATTAAACGAGCTCCATATCAGCAGCGCGATCAGCACGATGTGCAGAATCACCGAAATGATTATCGCGCGCTTTAACTTCTCGTTTTGCTCGGTTGCCTTCGACACACTCGGTTCCCAAAAAACGGTTCGATTTTAAATCGGCTGCGTCATCAAACCGACAGATTTAACACCCGCCTGGTGCAGCAGGTTGAGCGCTTTAATAATTTCATCGTAAGGCACCTCTTTCGCGCCTCCGATCAAAAACACCGTCTTTGGATTGGCTTCCAGTCGGCGCTGCGCTTCGCTGATCACCTGCTCAGGCGGAAGCTGATCCATACGGTCGTGATCCACCACCAGGCTGTATTGGCCAACCCCGGCCACTTCAACAATCACCGGCGGATTATCATCGCTGGAGACCGTTTTGGAATCGGTGGCATCCGGCAGATCCACTTCCACGCTCTGGGTAATAATGGGTGCTGTCGCCATAAAGATCAGCAGCAGCACCAGCAGGACGTCCAGTAGCGGAACGATGTTGATTTCCGACTTCAGGTCGCGGTGTTTGCGACCACGTACTCTGGCCATCATTAACCTCTATTTACTTAGCGCTATCGCTGGAGAAAGCCTGGCGATGCAGGATGGCGGTGAACTCTTCCATGAAGTTGTCGTAGCCCTGCTCCAGTTTGTTGACGCGCTGGTTCAGGCGGTTGTACGCCATCACCGCCGGAATGGCCGCAAACAGACCGATAGCGGTCGCGATCAACGCTTCAGCGATACCGGGCGCGACCATCTGCAACGTCGCCTGCTTCACCGCACCCAGGGCGATAAAGGCGTGCATGATCCCCCAGACTGTACCGAACAGGCCGATATAGGGACTGATTGAGCCGACGGTGCCGAGGAAAGGAATATGGTTTTCCAGCGCTTCCAGCTCGCGGTTCATCGAGATGCGCATCGCACGGCTCGCTCCCTCAATCACCGCTTCGGGCGCATGGTTGTTGGCGCGGTGTAAACGGGCAAACTCTTTAAAACCGGAGTAGAAAATCTGCTCCGATCCCGCCAGTTCATCACGACGTCCCTGACTCTCCTGATAGAGACGCGAGAGTTCGATACCGGACCAGAATTTATCTTCAAACGCCTCTGCTTCCCGGCCCGCCGCATTCAGAATGCGCGTGCGCTGAATGATGATAGCCCAGGATGCAATGGAAAATCCGATTAAAATCAACATGATAAGTTTGACCAGAAGGCTAGCCTTCAGGAACAAATCAAGAATGTTCATGTCAGTCACTGCTTGAACTCCGCGACAATAGACTTGGGAAGCGCAATCGGCTTCATGAGATGTGGGTTGATGCAGGCAATCAGGACCTCTGCCTCATTGAGCACTTTGCCTTCAGTATTCACGATACGCTGAGAGAACGTCATCGTGGCCCGGGTCATTGATGTCACCTCACTCTGGATCTCCAGAAGGTCATCAAGCCGCGCCGCCGACAGATAGTCCACCGTCATACGCCGTACCACAAAAGCGATCTGCTGTTCTAACAGCGTCTGCTGATTGAAATGGTGCTGTCGCAACATTTCGGTACGTGCTCGTTCATAAAAAGCGATATAGCTGGCGTGATAAACCACGCCACCGGCATCAGTGTCTTCGTAGTAGACCCGAACCGGCCAGCGAAACAGCGTTGTACTCACTCTACATCCCGGCCTCGTTTTAAACGTTGCTACTATACGCAAGAGAATTGGGGTTGGGAATGGCTCACCAGAGCCAGACGAAAATAATTATCGCTCCGTAACAAACGGAACGATTTCAGTGAGATTTCTTGACCAGACGCTGACAAAAATTCACCGGCAGCGTTGATGAGGCGGGGCGTTACAGGAAAAAGCGACCAAGCGCGATAAACAGGACCAGCAGTGCCGGTAACGGGGTGAACAGCGCCTGCCAGCGGGTTCGCTCGGGCCGGAAACCGACGCCGTGGATCACACCGCTGCATACCGCCCAGATCAGGATGAGGCCCTGCACCGCAGGCAGCTGCCCGGCCTGATTCGCCAGGCGCGTCGGGTCCCACAGCACGCAACCCGCCGTCAGCAGCGCCAGCAGCAGTGAAAGGGCCCGTAACGGGCCCTTCTCCATCAGATCATACAGCATCCGAATCGCTTTACGCATCAGTGCGGCTCATCCTGCGTTTCGATATGCTCAATCGCCAGTGCGGTGACGATACCAAAGGCACAGGCCAGCAAGGTGCCGAGAATCCAGGCAAAATACCACATGCGACATCTCCTTAATTAATAGAGTGAATGACTGTTGCTTTCAATCTGCTCTTTGGTAATACGACCAAACATCTTCCAGTAGCACCAGGTGGTGTAAATCAGGATGATCGGCACAAAGATGACGGCAGCGACGGTCATGGTTTGCAGGGTTAACAGGCTGGAGGTGGCATCCCACATGGTCAAACTGATGCCCGGCACGGTGCTGGATGGCATGATGAACGGAAACATCGCAATACCGACTGTCATGATCACACAGGCCAGCGTCAGGGAGGAGAACAGGAACGCCCAGGCGCCCTTCTCGCCGCGTGAGCAGAGCATGGTCAGCAGCGGCAGCACCACGCCCAGCAGCGGGAACAGCCACAGCACCGGATGGTTCTGGAAGTTCACCATCCAGGCACCCGCTTCGCGCACCACGGTTTTACCCAGCGGATTGGAGGCGGCGAAGTGATCGATGGTGCTGGTGACCACATAGCCATCAATGCCATATTTCACCCAGACGCCCGCCAGAATAAAGCAGACCATCATCACCAGCGCCGCCAACTGTGCCGCGGTGCGTGAACGCAGATGCAGTTCGCCAGTGGTGCGCATTTGCAGATAGGTCGCGCCCTGCGCCAGAATCATCGCCACGCTGACCACACCAGTGAGCAGAGCAAACGGATTCAGCAGCTGGAAGAAGTTACCGGTATAGAACAGACGCAGATATTCATCCGCATGGAACGGCACGCCCTGCAACAGGTTGCCGAACGCCACGCCAATTACCAGTGGCGGCACAAAGCTGCCGAGGAAAATGCCCCAGTCCCAGGCTCCGCGCCAGCGGTTGTCTTCAATCTTTGAGCGGTAGTCGAAACCCACCGGACGGAAGAACAGCGAGGCAAGCACCAGAATCATCGCCACGTAGAAGCCGGAGAAGGCCGCCGCATACACCATCGGCCAGGCCGCAAACAGCGCGCCACCGGCGGTGATCAGCCAGACCTGGTTGCCATCCCAGTGCGGGGCGATAGTGTTAATCATGATGCGGCGTTCGGTATCGGTACGGCCCAGAATGCGCGTCAGCATCCCGACGCCCATATCAAAGCCATCCGCCACGGCAAAGCCGATCAGCAGCACGCCAATCAGCAGCCACCAGACAAAGCGCAGAACTTCGTAATCAAACATGGTCGCTCTCCTTATCCCTGTACCGGCTGAGCCGTAGTGGTGATCTGCTCGTGATGATAACGGCCGGTCTTCAGGCTGCTTGGCCCAAGGCGGGCAAATTTAAACATCAGGTACATCTCGGCCACCAGGAACAGGGTGTAGAGACCGCAAATCAGGATCATCGAGAACAGCAGATCGCCGGTGGTGAGTGACGAGTTGGCGACCGCGGTCGGCAGCACTTCACCAATAGCCCAGGGCTGACGACCATACTCGGCTACAAACCAGCCAGACTCGACGGCAATCCACGGCAGCGGAATACCGAATAGCGCTGCTTTCAGCAACCAGCGGCTCCGGCCGATACGATTACGCAGCACGTTCCAGAAGGAGAGCGCGATAATCCCCAGCAGCAGCACGCCACACAGCACCATGATGCGGAAGGCGAAATAGAGCGGAGCGACCCGCGGGATAGAGTCCTGCGTCGCCTGTTTAATCTGCGCCTCAGTCGCGTCAGCCACGTTGTCGGTATAGCGTTTCAGCAGCAGACCGTAGCCGAGATCCTGTTTGTGGCTGTTGAAAGCGTCACGCACCGCCGGATCCTGGCTGCCGCTGCGCAGCTCATTCAGCAGGGCGTAGGCTTTCATGCCGTTGCGGATCCGCACTTCATGCTGTGCCATCAGATCTTTCAGGCCGGTCACCGGCGTATCGGTGGATCGGGTGGCGATCAGGCCCAGCAGCCAGGGGATCTGAATCGCATAGCGGTTTTCCTGAGTCGCCTGATTCGGCAGGCCAAACAGGGTAAAGGAGGCCGGTGCCGGCTGGGTATCCCACTCCGCTTCAATGGCGGCCAGTTTGGTTTTCTGGACATCCCCCATTTCATAACCGGACTCATCGCCCAGTATGATCACTGACAGCACCGCCGCCATACCAAAGCTGGCCGCAATCGCGAACGAACGTTTCGCAAAGGCGAAGTCACGCCCTTTCAACATATACCAGGCGCTGATACCCAGAATAAACATCGCGCCAGTGGTGTAACCGGCCGCCACGGTATGAACAAATTTCACCTGTGCCACCGGATTCAGCACCAGCTCCGAGAAGCTGACCATCTCCATGCGCATGGTTTCAAAGTTGAACTCAGAGGCGATGGGGTTCTGCATCCAGCCGTTCGCCACCAGAATCCACAGAGCAGACATGTTGGAGCCCAGCGCCACCAGCCAGGTGACCGCGAGGTGCTGCACTTTGCCCAGACGATCCCAGCCAAAAAAGAACAGACCGACAAAGGTGGATTCAAGGAAGAACGCCATCAGACCTTCAATGGCGAGCGGCGCACCGAAAATATCGCCGACATAGTGAGAGTAATATGACCAGTTCGTCCCGAACTGAAATTCCATGGTCAGGCCGGTGGCGACGCCCAGCGCAAAGTTAATACCAAATAACTTGCCCCAGAACTTCGTCATATCTTTATAAATTTGTTTGCCACTCAGCACATAGACCGTTTCCATGATCGCCAGCAGAAACGCCATACCCAGCGTTAAAGGGACGAACAGAAAATGGTACATCGCCGTTAAGGCAAACTGTAACCGCGACAGCTCGACGATATCTAACATAATGACTCCTTGCTCCTCGCATTGTCTCCGTTGCGCGCGCAATGGGAACGCACGTAACCAGAGTCAGGAACGACTGTTTATTAATTCCAGTTTTTTATTACCAGCAGAACAGGTAAGTGAGCTGCCCGAACAGGCGAGTAACGGATGAAGCAGCTCTGAAAAGTGTCAAATCAGCGCTTTCATTCACGTCAGCTGTAGCAGGAGAAAGGCGGACATCATCCCGGGTTTAGCAAACGTTTGAAAGTTTGTGTAAAAGGCTGGATTGATGCAGCGCAATTTACGCCCTTAACGCTGCGCTTTGCCAGAGAAATAGTTGGATATAAATCGCAAAGAATTGATCTGGATTAACGCAATAAGTTTCCAGATAAGGTCAGGTAGGGTTATTGTTAATAAGATGTCACTATCGAAATGAATAATAGTGAAATAGATCACCTTCAACACCTTTTATTAACGTGGAAGTGACCTGTCCTCGTATTCTGAACCGCCCTCCCCTTTTTATCGTACGGGAACCGAACCGCGAATAAACACCATAAAAAAAGCCACCCGAAGGTGGCTTGCGTCGTTAATCAGGCTGACTTAGTTAGCAGGCAGGACCGCTTTCACGGCGTCGCCAATGTCCGCCAGGCTGCGAACGGTCTTCACGCCAGCCGCTTCCAGCGCAGCAAACTTCTCATCTGCTGTACCTTTGCCGCCCGCGATGATCGCGCCCGCATGACCCATACGCTTGCCTTTCGGCGCGGTGACGCCGGCGATGTAGCCGACAACCGGTTTGGTCACGTGCTCTTTGATGAACGCCGCCGCTTCTTCTTCCGCGCTGCCGCCGATCTCGCCGATCATCACGATCGCTTCGGTCTGCGGATCGTCCTGGAACATTTTCAGAATGTCGATGAAGTTAGAACCAGGAATCGGGTCGCCGCCGATGCCGACGCAGGTCGACTGGCCGTAACCGATGTCGGTAGTCTGCTTCACCGCTTCATAGGTCAGAGTACCGGAGCGAGAGACGATACCCACGCGACCCGGCTGGTGAATGTGGCCCGGCATGATACCGATTTTACATTCGCCTGGAGTGATGACGCCCGGACAGTTTGGACCGATCATCCGCACGCCCGCTTCATCCAGCTTCATCTTCACGGTCAGCATATCCAGCGTCGGGATGCCTTCGGTGATGGTGATGATCAGTTTGATGCCCGCTTCGATCGCTTCCAGGATGCCATCTTTACAGAATGGTGCCGGAACGTAGATCACGGTGGCGGTCGCGCCGGTGGCTTCTACCGCTTCGCGCACGGTGTTGAACACCGGCAGGCCGAGGTGGGTGGTGCCCCCTTTGCCTGGCGTCACGCCGCCTACCAGCTGGGTGCCGTAAGCCAGCGCCTGTTCAGAATGGAAAGTCCCCTGGCCACCGGTGAAACCCTGGCAAATGACTTTGGTGTTTTTGTCGATCAGAATGGACATTATTTACCCTCCGCGGCAGCAACAACACGCTGTGCGGCGTCTGTCAGGCTGGTTGCTGCAATGATGTTCAGACCGCTGTCCGCCAGTTTCTGGGCGCCCAGCTCGGCGTTGTTACCTTCCAGACGTACCACTACCGGCACGTTCACACCCACTTCAGCCACTGCGCCGATGATGCCGTCGGCAATCAGGTCACAGCGTACGATACCGCCGAAGATGTTAACGAACACGGCTTTAACCGCATCGTCAGAGAGGATGATTTTGAAGGCTTCGGTTACGCGCTCTTTGGTTGCGCCACCGCCGACATCCAGGAAGTTGGCTGGCTGACCGCCGTGGTGCTTAACGATGTCCATGGTGCCCATCGCCAGACCTGCGCCGTTAACCATACAACCGATGTTGCCTTCCAGCGCAACGTAGTTGAGCTCCCACTGCGTCGCATGCGCTTCGCGGGGATCTTCCTGGCTTGGATCGCGCATTTCGCGCAGCTCTGGCTGACGGAACAGGGCGTTGCCATCGGCACCCAGTTTGCCATCCAGACAGATCAGGTCGCCCTGTTTGGTGATCACCAGCGGGTTGATCTCAACCATCGCCAGATCGCGCTCCAGGAACAGCGTCGCCAGACCCATAAAGATCTTGGTGAACTGACCGACCAGCTTGCCGCTCAGACCCAGTTTAAAGGCCAGCTCACGGCCCTGATAAGGCTGTGGACCGGTCAGCGGGTCCAGCGCCATTTTGTGGATCAGGTGCGGGGTCTCTTCCGCCACTTTTTCAATTTCCACGCCGCCTTCGGTCGAGGCCATGAAAATGACGCGACGGGTGGCACGATCGACCACCGCGCCCAGATAGAGCTCCTGATCGATGTCAGTGGCTGCTTCAACCAGAATCTGGTTTACCGGCTGGCCGCTGGCATCTGTCTGATAGGTCACCAGGCGTTTGCCCAGCCAGTTTTCAGCAAAGGCACGAATCTCTTCTTTGCTGTTAACCACTTTCACACCGCCCGCTTTACCGCGGCCACCGGCATGAACCTGACATTTTACTACCCACGGACCTGCGCCAATTTTCGAGGCTGCTTCTTCCGCTTCACGTGGTGTAGTACAGGCGTAACCGGTAGGAGCCGGCATACCATACCGTGCAAACAGTTGTTTCGCCTGGTATTCGTGTAAGTTCATGATGTTCTATCCATTCAGATCTGAAAAGAGTAATGAGGTTGGGCGCGCAGCAAGGCGCGCCCGGTGAAAATCAGACATCCAGCAGCAGACGCGCCGGATCTTCCAGCATCTCTTTGACTGCAACCAGATAACCCACTGATTCACGGCCATCGATCAGACGGTGGTCATAGGAGAGGGCCAGATACATCATTGGCAGGATCACAACCTGACCATTCACCGCCATCGGGCGATCTTTGATGGCGTGCATGCCCAGGATGGCGCTCTGCGGTGGGTTGATGATCGGGGTGGACATCAGTGAACCAAAGACACCGCCGTTGGTGATGGTGAAGTTACCGCCGGTCAGATCGTCGACCGTCAGCTTACCGTCACGGCCTTTCACCGCCAGCTCTTTGATTTTCTTCTCGATGTCGGCCATGCTCAGCGCATCCACATCGCGCAGAACCGGCGTCACCAGTCCACGAGGTGTTGAGACCGCGATGCTGACATCGAAGTAGTTGTGGTAAACCACATCTTCGCCATCAATAGAAGCGTTCACTTCCGGGTAGCGTTTCAGCGCTTCAACCACTGCTTTAATGTAGAACGACATAAAGCCCAGACGCACGCCGTGACGCTTCTCAAAAGCCTCACCATACTGCTTGCGCAGATCCATGATCGGCTTCATGTTGATTTCGTTAAAGGTGGTCAGCATCGCGGTGCTGTTTTTCGCTTCCAGCAGACGCTCAGCAACACGCTTACGCAGACGGGTCATCGGCACACGTTTTTCGCTGCGGTTAGCCACGGGCTGCGGCGCGGCGCTGTTGTCAGCGGCAGGCGCGGCGGCTTTAGCGGGCTGCGGCTTATTCGCCAGATGTTTTTCAACATCTTCACGGGTCAGACGGCCACCGACACCACTGCCTTTAATCTGCGAGGCGTCGAGGTTGTGCTCGGCGATCAGACGGCGGATAGCCGGGCTGAGCGCGTCGTTGCTCTCTTCTTCCAGTGACGCGGTCTGACGCTGAGCCGGGGTCGACTCTTTGCTTTCAGACTTCGCGCTGGTCTCTTTACCGGCGCTGTTGCCCTCTTTCAGACGGCCCAGGATCTGGCGCGAGGTCACAGTGGCGCCCTCTTCTTCCAGTACCGCTTCCAGGATACCGTCAGCGGCGGCTGGCACTTCCAGCACCACTTTATCGGTTTCGATTTCAACCAGCACTTCATCGCGAGTGACGGCATCGCCTGGTTTTTTGTGCCAGGTTGCCACAGAGGCATCGGCAACCGATTCAGGCAGGTCGGGAACGAGAATATCTACGCTACTCATTATCTTTCCTTTTAATTAATTAACGTTCAGCGCGTCATTAACCAGGTCTTGCTGCTGTTGTTGGTGTACGGACATGTAACCCACGGCCGGTGAGGCGGAGGCCGGGCGGCCTGCATAACGTAAGGTGGCACCAAACGGCACAACTTCACGGAAATGATGCTGGCTGCAATACCAGGCGCCCTGATTCAGCGGCTCTTCCTGACACCAGACAAAATCCTGCACGTGAGAATACGCTTTTAATGCTTCCTGTACCGCCTGATGCGGGAACGGATAGAGCTGCTCGATGCGCACGATAGCGACATCGGTCTGCTCGTTTTTACGGCGCTGTTCCAGCAGGTCGTAATAGACTTTACCGGAGCAGAGCACCACACGTTTCACACCCTGCGGATCGAGATTATCGATTTCGCCAATCGCCGGCTGGAAGCTGCCGTTAGCCAGCTCATCCAGCGTCGAGATCGCCAGCGGATGACGCAGCAGGGATTTCGGCGACATTACAATCAGCGGACGGCGCATACCGCGCAGCGCCTGACGACGCAGCATATGGTAAACCTGCGCCGGGGTAGACGGCACGCAGACCTGCATGTTCTGCTCGGCGCAGAGTTGCAGATAACGCTCCAGGCGCGCCGAGGAGTGCTCGGGTCCCTGACCTTCATAGCCGTGCGGCAGCAGCATCACCAGGCCACACATCCGGCCCCACTTCTGCTCACCGGAGCTGATGAACTGGTCGATGACCACCTGAGCGCCGTTGGCGAAGTCACCAAACTGCGCTTCCCAGATAGTCAGGATGCGCGGTTCCGCGGTGGCGTAACCATATTCAAACGCCAGCACCGCCTCTTCTGACAGTACTGAGTCCCAGACTTTGAACTGACCCTGACCGCTGTGCACGTGGTGCAGCGGGGTGTAGGTCGAGCCATTAGCCTGGTTGTGGATCACCGCGTGACGGTGGAAGAAGGTTCCGCGACCGGTATCTTCACCCGACAGACGAACCGGAATACCTTCATCAACCAGCGTGGCGTAGGCCAGGTTTTCCGCCCCGCCCCAGTCAAAGGCTTTCTCGCCTTCGGCCATCAGGCGACGGTCGTTATAGATCTTAGCCACACGCGACTGGACTTCTACCTCTTCAGGTACCTGGCTGATACGCAGCGCCAGCTCTTTCAGACGCTTCATCTCAACCTGCGCCGGATAAGGCTCATCCCACTCATGGTTGAGGTAAGGCGACCAGGTAAAGGAGTGCAGGCTCATCGGACGCCATTCCGGCACCACGCATTCGCCCGCGTCCAGCGCGTCACGGTAAAGATTGACCATTTCGGTCGCATCTTCCTGAGTGGCGACAGCTTCCGCTTCCAGACGGTCGGCATAAATTTTACGCGGCGTCGGATGCTTTTTGATTTTCTGGTACATCAGCGGCTGGGTCGCACTGGGCTCATCCGCCTCGTTGTGACCATGACGGCGATAGCAGACCAGATCGATAAACACATCACGCTTAAAGGTGTTGCGGTAATCGAGCGCCAGGCGCGTCACAAAGGCCACCGCTTCCGGGTCGTCAGCGTTGACGTGGAAAATCGGGGCCAGCACCATTTTGCCGATGTCGGTGCAGTAAGGGGTCGAACGCGCGTCACGCGGGTTGGAGGTGGTAAAGCCAACCTGGTTGTTGATCACGATGCGAACGGTACCGCCCACTTCGTAACCGCGCGCCTGCGACATGTTCAGGGTTTCCTGTACCACGCCCTGACCAATTACCGCGGCATCACCATGAATGGTGATCGGTAAGACTTTGTTGCTGGCCGGCTCATCGAGACGATCGAGACGGGCGCGAACCGAACCCATCACCACCGGGCTGACGATCTCCAGGTGCGACGGGTTAAACGCCAGCGCCAGGTGAACCAGGCCGCCTTCGGTTTCCACGTCGGACGAGAAGCCCATGTGGTACTTCACGTCACCGGTGCCCAGGTGCTCTTTATGCTTACCGGCGAACTCGTCGAACAGATCCTGCGGCTTTTTACCCAGCACGTTAATCAGCACGTTGAGACGGCCACGGTGCGCCATCCCCAGCACCACTTCACGGGTCCCGCTCTTGCCGGCGTGACGGATCATCTCGCGCAGCATCGGCACCAGCGCATCGCCGCCTTCCAGCGAGAAGCGTTTAGCGCCCGGGAATTTCGCGCCGAGATACTTCTCCAGCCCTTCTGCCGCGGTCAGCTCTTTCAGGAAACCTTTTTTCTCTTCGTTGCTGAAGGAGGCACGGCCCGCAACCGACTCAAGACGCTGCTGGATCCAGCGTTTCTCATCGGTGTTGTTGATGTGCATATACTCCGCACCGATCGAGCCGCAGTAAGTCTGGGTCAGCGCCTCGAACAGATCGGCCAGCTTCATGGTCTCTTTGCCGATGGCAAAAGAGCCAACGTTAAAGCTTTCCTGAAAATCGGCCTCAGTCAGATCGTGAAAGGCGGGATCGAGATCGGCGACCCGATCCTGTTTCCACAGTCCGAGCGGATCTAGGTTGGCGTGCTGATGGCCGCGAAAACGGAATGCGTTGATCAGCTGTAGCACCTTGACTTGCTTGGAGTTGGTTTCCGGATCGGAGAGAGAGGAAGTGTAACGAGATGCATCTTTCGCCAGGCGACGGAAGTACTCACGTGTGGTGGAGTGAAACTGCTCAGGTTTCATTCCGGTGCCCGGTAACTGTTGGAACATCGAGCGCCACACTGCATCGACAGAGTCAGGATCGGTCAGGAAATCCTCATAGAGCTGCTCTATGTAAGACTGATTCGCGCCGGCCAGCCAGGAAGAGTCCAGCCAGGGCTTCATCGCGCTGTTCTGCATTGTGATCCCTTAAGCATTGCTATGCTTTTTTGAGGTTTCATTTGTTGCCGCTTTCGCGGTTTGCCGTAGTGAGTTCAGCGATACGAGCACTGTGCGCAGCGCGCGTGGCCCGTAAGGGAACCTTTGTAAACGTGGTGTCGCACCGCGCTTACAGAGGCTTCCGTAAACTATCGGGAACCTGAGGTTCCCGACAGAGGTGTTACCTTATGCCCCGCGTTGCAGCAGCATCGACTTGATATGGCCGATGGCGCGCGTCGGGTTAAGCCCTTTCGGACATACGCTCACACAGTTCATGATGCTGTGGCAGCGGAATACACTGAAAGCATCATTCAGATTGTCGAGACGCGCATCCGTTTCGGTGTCACGGCTGTCAATCAGAAAACGGTAAGCGGCCAGCAGACCAGCCGGACCGATGAACTTCTCAGGATTCCACCAGAAGGATGGGCATGAGGTTGAGCAGCAGGCACAGAGAATACATTCATATAATCCATCCAGATGTTCGCGCTCATCCGGGGATTGCAGATGCTCGCGTGCTGGCGGATTTTCCCCATTATTCAACAGGAAAGGTTTGATTTTCTCATATTGTGCATAAAACTGGCTCATGTCCACCACCAGATCACGCACCACCGGCAGGCCTGGCAGCGGGCGGATAACGATCTTCTGCTTGCCGTTACCCAGCGCCGAGACCGGCGTGATGCAGGCCAGACCGTTTTTACCGTTCATGTTCAGGCCATCGGAGCCACAAACGCCTTCACGACAGGAGCGACGGAAAGCCAGCGTCGGATCTTTCTCTTTCAGGCGAATCAGCGCGTCCAGCAGCATCATGTCGCGACCCTCTTCCGCTTCCAGGGTGTAATCCTGCATCCGCGGTTTGTCGTCGACGTCGGGATTGTAGCGATAAATTGAAAACTCGAGTCTCATCATCGTCTCCGGATTAGTAGGTACGCACTTTCGGCGGGAAGGCCGCGCGCAGTTTCGGCTGCATGTTCACCTCACGGCGGGTCATGCTCTCGGTTTCCGGGACATACAGGCTGTGGCACAGCCAGTTTTCATCATCACGATCCGGGAAGTCGAAACGACTGTGGGCACCGCGGCTCTCGGTGCGATAGTTAGCCGCCACCGCCGTGGCAAAGGCTGTCTCCATCAGGTTATCCAGCTCCAGACACTCAATACGCTGGGTGTTGAAGTCAGGTGAGCGGTCATCCAGACGCGCTGATTTCAGGCGCTGACGGATCTCTTTCAGCTCTTCCAGACCCTGGGCCATCGCTTCGCCTTCGCGGAACACCGAGAAGTTATTCTGCATGCAGCGCTGCAACGCTTTGCGAATCTCAACAGGATCTTCACCGGTGGTGTTGTTTTCCCAGCGGTTGAAGCGCGCCATCGCCGCATCAATCTCATCTTCAGTGGCATCACGCAGATCGCCCTGCTCCTGAATACTCTCCAGCAGATGCAGACCGGCAGCACGACCAAACACCACCAGGTCGAGCAGTGAGTTACCACCCAGACGGTTCGCGCCATGGACCGATACGCAGGCGATTTCGCCCACCGCAAACAGCCCTGGGATCACCACATCTTCGCCCTGCTCATTCACGCGCAGCGCCTGGCCGGTTACTTTGGTCGGAATACCGCCCATCATGTAGTGACAGGTCGGGATCACCGGAATCGGCTCTTTAATCGGATCGGCGTGGGCAAAGGTGCGTGACAGCTCCAGGATACCTGGCAGACGCGACTCCAGCACCTCTTTGCCGAGGTGATCGAGCTTCAGTTTAATGTGCGGGCCCCACGGACCATCGCAGCCGCGACCTTCACGGATCTCAATCATCATTGAGCGCGCGACCACGTCACGGCCCGCCAGATCTTTGGCGTTTGGCGCATAACGCTCCATAAAGCGTTCGCCATGTTTATTCAGCAGATAGCCACCTTCACCACGGCAGCCCTCTGTTACCAGCACGCCCGCACCGGCGATGCCGGTTGGGTGGAACTGCCACATCTCCATGTCCTGCACCGGAACGCCGGCACGCAGCGCCATGCCCACGCCGTCGCCGGTGTTGATGTGCGCATTGGTGGTGGACTGATAGATACGGCCCGCGCCGCCGGTGGCCAGAATAGTCGCTTTGGCTTTGAAGTAGACGGTTTCGCCGGTTTCGATGCAGATAGCGGTACAACCCACCACTGCGCCATCGGCGTTTTTCACCAGATCCAGCGCATACCACTCAGAGAAGATAGTGGTTTTGTTTTTCAGGTTCTGCTGATAAAGGGTGTGCAGCAAGGCGTGACCGGTACGGTCAGCCGCGGCCGCGGTACGTGCCGCCTGCTCGCCGCCGAAGTTTTTCGACTGGCCGCCAAACGGACGCTGATAGACACGACCATCTTCCAGACGGGAGAATGGCAGGCCCATGTGTTCCAGCTCCAGAATCGCTTCCGGGCCGGTTTTACACATATATTCAATCGCGTCCTGGTCACCGATATAGTCGGAACCTTTGACGGTGTCATACATGTGCCATTCCCAGTTATCTTCATGGGTATTGCCCAGCGCAACGGTGATACCGCCCTGCGCAGAGACCGTATGGGAACGGGTCGGGAAAACTTTAGATAACAGGGCGCAGCTCTGGCCACCCTGGGAGATTTGCAGTGCGGCCCGCATTCCTGCGCCACCTGCGCCGATCACCACGGCATCAAACTCTCTGATTGGCAAACTCATTTACACACCCCACACCACAACAAAGCCATAGATCGCATACCACAACAGCGCCACGACAATCACAAACTGCAACAGCAGACGGGCTGGCAGCGATTTAACGTAGTCTGTTAACACCTGCCACATTCCAATCCAGCCGTGGATCAGAATCGAGAACAGCGTCAGCAGCGTGAACACTTTGGTGAATGCGGAAGCGAAGAAGCCACGCCATAAATCATAAGTCAGCGTGTCTGTCATCACCATGAAACCCAGGATATAGACGATGTAGAGCGTAATGAGAATTGCAGTTGCGCGCAGCAGCAGCCAGTCCTGAATGCCGTTGCGACCCAACGAGGATGCATTGCTTACCATACGAGGACTCCCGCCAGAATTGCCAGCACGCCAGTGATCACAAAAGTCATATAAGCTGAGCGCTTACCGACCTCCAGCGTCTCCGCCAGATAACCAAAATCCATCAACATATGACGAATCCCGCTCACCGCGTGATAGGCCAGCGCAGTTAAAATGCCCCACATAATGAACTTCGCGAAGAAGCCATCCATAATGGACGCAGCGTGCTGGAAACCTTCAGGAGAAGAGAGAGAGAGGCCGAGTAACCACAGCAGGATGCCGAGGGCAACCAGGGTTATGACGCCGGAGACGCGGTGAAGAATGGACGATATTGCAGTAACGGGAAACCGGATCGTCGAGAGATCCAAGTTGACAGGTCTTTGTTTTTTCACGGTTTTGCCCACACAGCTCTTTTTTATTTTGCTTCCTCCGGACCTGAGGCGGAGTCTAATCACAACGCGTGGCAGACTTTAACCGTCACCAAAAAAGCAACATCCAGTGTTAATTGACGCGGTAGTAAACGCTGGGTGGCTCCTGGTGTCAGGATGTTCCGGAGACCTGGCTGGAGTATAGGAGGATCACATTCTGATTACAATTCCCCTACAAACTCTTTGGTATATTTTAGGTAGAACAGTGATCCTACTCACGATTTTCACAATTGATACAATTTTAATTATCTGATTTGACAATAGTTCAACAATTCAGTTACAAACTAAGCCTATAAATTCCTATGATGCACAAAAGTTATGGGGATACACTTTCCCCTAAGCGCAAGTTATGTAACATTGCGAATATGAGCTTTAAAAAGCATCAGGTTATTGGTTACCAAGAAGTTATGTCCTGACCGGATCTTTAACAACCGCGATATGCAGCACGTCCATGGCTCACCGGTTCCCTCAGGAACGCGCCGCTCACTCTGTACCCTGCACCCGTTTTACCTCCGCAGAGTGATACCAGGTCGTTATGCCAACCGCAACATGAACGCGTTTCAGGTGTCAAAGATCTTTACCTACATAAGGCGCTATGGAGACGAAAATGACAGATAAAAAAGTGACGTTAACCCTACAAGATGGAACGTCGATTGAACTGGATGTGCTGCAAGGCGCTCTGGGCCAGGATGTGGTTGATGTCCGTGCCCTGGGGTCCAGTGGCCTGTTCACCTTCGATCCCGGTTTCACGTCTACAGCGTCCTGCGAATCCAAAATTACCTTTATCGATGGCGATGAAGGTATTCTGCTGCACCGTGGCTTCCCGATTTCCCAGCTGGCGACCGACTCCAACTATCTGGAAGTGTGCTATATCCTGCTGAATGGTGAAGCACCAGACCAGCAGCAGTTTGATGAGTTCCGCACCACGGTGACGCGCCACACCATGATTCATGAGCAGATTACCCGTCTGTTCCACGGCTTCCGTCGCGACTCCCACCCTATGGCGGTGATGTGCGGCGTGACCGGCGCGCTGGCTGCGTTTTACCATGATTCGCTGGATGTTAACATTGAACGCCACCGCGAAATCGCGGCATTCCGTCTGCTCTCTAAAATGCCGACCATGGCCGCGATGTGTTACAAATACTCTATCGGCCAGCCGTTTGTTTACCCGCGTAATGACCTCTCTTATGCCGGTAACTTCCTGCACATGATGTTCGCCACGCCGTGCGAAGAGTATGTTGTCAATCCGGTGCTGGAACGCGCCATGGACCGTATTCTGATCCTGCATGCGGACCATGAGCAGAACGCCTCGACTTCGACCGTGCGTACCGCCGGTTCTTCGGGCGCTAACCCGTTTGCCTGTATCGCCGCGGGTATCGCCTCGCTGTGGGGACCGGCGCACGGTGGTGCCAACGAAGCGACCCTGCGTATGCTGGAAGAGATCAGCACCGTTGAGCACATTCCTGAGTTTGTTAAGCGCGCCAAAGACAAAAATGACTCTTTCCGTCTGATGGGCTTTGGTCACCGCGTTTACAAAAACTACGATCCTCGTGCCACCGTGATGCGCGATACCTGCCATGAAGTACTGAATGAGCTGGGTATGAAGGATGACCTGCTGGAAGTGGCGATGGAGCTGGAACACATCGCGCTGAACGACCCGTACTTCATCGAGCGTAAACTCTATCCAAACGTCGACTTCTACTCCGGTATCATTCTGAAAGCGATGGGTATTCCTTCCTCAATGTTTACGGTGATCTTCGCGATGGCGCGTACCGTGGGCTGGATTGCCCACTGGAAAGAGATGCACGACGAAGGGATGAAGATTGCCCGTCCGCGTCAGCTCTATACCGGTTATACCGAGCGCGAATTCAGCTCGAAGCTGAAGAAGTAAGATTCGGAGGGCGGAGAGGGATCTCCGTCTGATGTTGCCTTAAAGCCGGGGGGCGGTTGGGTTTGATACCGCGCCTGCGCAGAGAACACGGTCAGATCGGAAAGACGCAAAAGCCGTCATCCATGACATGCTCGGCCCGCGCCGTCCCTGGCGCGGGACGCTTTCCTCCTCTGACCGTGTTCCCTGCACGTTAAACTCCTACGTTGCTTCCAGATTCACGCGGGTTTGAGTTTGTCTGCCGTCTGATGTAAGAGCCTTTCGATTTCCTGCCCTTTCTATCTTTGACACCCCGGACACCAGTAAAACGGCCGTGATGAGAGCGTGCCCTTCTCAATCACCGTACCGCAGCGTCGGCATTTTTTGCCCTGCCGATGAAACACCTCAAACTGAAATGCCGCTTCCTCATGATACTTTTTCATAGTTCCACGCATCCGATAAGCATGACGTGGCACTGAGAGCAGCGCCTCGCTGAAAGCAGTCAGCTGAACCTCATCGAGATCCTGCGCCCGGTGATGGGGCAGCAGTTGCGCCAGCCAGAGGATCTCCGCGCGCAGGTAGTTTCCCAGCCCGGCGAGAAAAGCCTGATCCAGCAGCAGCCCGCTGAACTGACGCCGCCGGAAACGGGGTGACAGCAACCGCTCTTCTACCTCCGCCGCCGTCAGCGCACCATTCAGCACATCCGGCCCGATGCGGTTCAGGAAGGGATGCGCCGCCAGGGTATCCGCGTTAAGCAACTCAATATCGGAGGCGCTGTAGAGCAGAATCGCTTTTTTTTCCGTCGCCAGCCGTACCCGTAACTGGCGGGTCGTCTGTAACTCGGTATCAGGTTTCACAATCCGCCAGACACCATACAGCTGGTTATGGCTGTAAAGCGTCAGGCCATTGCTGAAATGTGTCAGCAGCGCTTTGCCCCGCGTCTCTATCGCCTGCACCTGTTCACCGATCAAGGCCGGTTCATAGGTCTTCAGCTGCGGAAAGGCAAACCACGCCTCGGTTAAGGGCTGGCCGACAATCGCGGTTTCCAGCTGATCCGCCGCGCGGCGGATTTCCGGTCCTTCAGGCATCCTTCATCCTCTTAATGGGTCGCACCGCCCACCTGTTTCACATCGTCGCCGGTCTCCAGCGTCACCCGCACCGCGATTTCCAGCGCCTGAATGATCTGTGCCACCGACATGCTGGGCGCACCGGGATGCTGCGCCGCCTGCTGCGGCAGATAGGGAATATGAATAAAACCGCCGCGCGCCGCACTGCCCTGCTGCTCCAGCCAGTGCAGCAGGCCATACATCACCCGATTGCAGGTAAAGGTGCCCGCCGTTTGCGACACCGAGGCCGGAATACCCGCCGCGCGCACGGCGGCCACTATCGCTTTGATCGGCAAACGGGAAAAATAGGCAGCCGGACCACCCGCCACAATCGGCTCGTCGATCGGCTGCTGGCCGGCGTTATCCGGGATACGGGCGTCATCCACGTTGATACCGATGCGTTCAACCGTAATGTCACTGCGGCCACCCGCCTGTCCCACCGACAGGATCGCATCCGGTTTCACCTCTTCCAGCGCCTGATTCAGCACCGTCAGCACCTCGCTGAACACCACCGGCAGGCGGCGGATAACGATGGTTGCGTCGCCAATCTGTTTGCCTTCCAGCGCGCTGACCGCCTCCCAGGAGGGGTTGATTGTTTCGCCGCCAAAGGGTTCAAAGGCGGTCATCAGAACAGTTTTCATGCAGCCTCACAGAAACATCAGGAAATAGAGCAGGAAAATGTTAACGATTAACAGTAGCACACCGGTTGGGATCTGAGCTTTGATCACCGCGTTACGGTCCGGCAGCTCCAGCAGCGCCGCCGGGACGATATTGAAGTTCGCCGCCATCGGCGTCATCAGCGTGCCGCAGTAGCCAGAGAACATACCAATCGCCGCCATCACCGCCGGATTTCCGCCATGCTGCAACACCAGAATCGGGATGCCGACGCCCGCTGTGATAATCGGAAAGGCGGCGAAGGCGTTACCCATGATCATGGTTAACAGCGCCATTCCGCCAGCATAGACGGTTACGGCGATAAAACGGTTATCCACCGCCAGCCAGGTTTCCGTCAGGTGTGAAATGGCGCTACCGACGCCTGCACTGGTAAACAGCAGCCCCAGGGTGGCGAGGATCTGCGGCAGGATAAAAGCCCAGCCAATCGAATCGAGCAGGCGTCGGGTCTCCTGCATCGACTGAACCGGTTTTTCATGGGTCAGTTTTAACGCCACCAGCCAGCCGATCAGACAGCCCACCATCATCGAAAACAGCGTCACCAGCGTTGAGTGATTTCCGGGGCCAAACATCCACTCCTGCAACCCAGGAATATGGTTAAACGCCAGCACCCCGACCACCGTCACGACCGGAATCGCCAGCGCGGGCAAAAACAGTTTGTTGCGCAGCCGCAGTGCACTGGCCTGTTTCTCCTGATCGCTGCGCTGATGATAGCGTCCCAGCCTGACACCGCCGGTGCCGGCAATCAGCGCCATGATCACCACCACCACGCCAATGCCAATGTGCAGCAGGCGGGTGGCCGCTGCCGCCGAGCCGACCCAACTGCTCATCAGCTGCGTCGTCCAGTCGCCAACCAGAAAAACCAGACCATAGAGCGCCCAGAACAGACCGGTAGTAAAGCGGCGCGGGTTGGCGCTATCACGCCACGAGAGGATCGCCACCACCAGCAGGATAATGCCCGCCAGCCACATCAGATATTCCTGCTGAAACATTATTCGCCTCCTTTGGCTTTCAGCGCCTGGCTGTTCAGCTGTTGCAATTCACGGGCCAGCTGGCGATCCAGCCGCATCAGGCGAGCGGAGTGGATCAGGAATGCGGCGAGAGCGGTCGGGATACCCCATAAGGCGATATGCAGCGGCTCGGTCTGAATACCGGCCGACTCCTGCATAAAGTTATGCATAAAGATAATCGCGCCAAAGGCGACGAAAATATCCTCGCCAAAGAACAGGCCGACGTTATCGGTGGCTGCGGACATGGCACGCAGGCGATGACGCAGCTCAGGCGAAATCTCACCGTAGCGGTTTTCAGTCGCGCCCTCGGCCATCGGGGCCAGCAGAGGCCGAACCATCTGGGGATGGCCGCCGAGGCTGGTTAATCCCAGCGCCGCGGTAATTTCACGCACAAACAGATAGACAATCAGCAGACGGCCAGCGGTGGCGGTTTTAATCTGGGCGATCCACGCCTGCGCCCGCTCTTTCAGGCCATGACGCTCCAGCAGGCCAATCACCGCCAGCGGCAACAGCAGGATCAGCGGCAGGTTACGGGTGTTGAGGAAGCCTGCGCCGAGCTTTTCCAGAATATCGGCCAGCGGCATCAGCGCCGCCAGACCGGTCACGAAACCGGCTACAATGACCACCAGTACCGGGTTGAAACGTAAAACGAAGCCGATGACGATGGCGGCAATGCCAAGTAATGGCCAGAGATTGACTGCACTTTCCATGTTTTCCCCTCAGAGTAAAAAAACAGCCCGGCTCAGGCCGGGCTAATCGTTATTATTCAGGCGCTGGTGACGCTGATCTGCTGGCGGGCGAACGCATCACGCAGCCGCCGGGCAAATTGCAGCGCGTGTGCGCCATCGCCGTGCAGGCAGACGGTCTGTGCATTCACCGTCACCCACTCGCCAGTGATACTTTTCACTTTACCCTGCTGCACCATCGCCAGCGTCTGATCGATCGCCTGCTGCTCATCCTCAATCAGTGCGCCCGGCTGACTGCGCGGCACCAGCGCACCACTGCTGAGATAGCCCCGGTCGGCAAACACCTCTTCCCGGGTGCGTAAACCGTAGTGCGCCGCCGCCCGGATCGATTCGCTGTTCGCCAGCCCTACGACGATCAGCTCGCTGTCGACCGCGTTGATGGCGCGGGCAATGGCATCAGCCAGCACCGCGTCAGCGGCCGACTGGTTGTACAGCATGCCGTGAGGTTTAACGTGCACCAGTCGCGCGCCTTCGCTTTCCGCCAGGCTTTTCAGCGCACCAATCTGGTAGATCATCTGGGCATAAACCGTCTCCGGCGGCAGCTGCATCGCGCTGCGGCCAAAGTTTTCCCGATCGGGAAAAGCGGGATGCGCGCCAATCGCCACACCGGATGCCTTTGCCCAGCGCACCGATTGCAGCATGGTCTGTGCGTCACCGGCATGGAAGCCGCAGGCGATATTGGCGGAACTCACCAGTTGCAGCAGCGCCTGATCGCTGGCGCAGCCTTCACCCAGATCGGCATTTAAATCAATTTTCATCAGCCAGTCCCCACATCATCTGATCCAGTGCGCGCTGCTGCTGCTGCCGCGCCAGCATCGCTTCCGGCAGGGTACAATGGATAAAGTGAATCGGTTCACCCAGCCGGATTTGCGCCAGGTGATAGAGATCCGCTTCGATAACCGAAGCGATACGCGGATAGCCGCCGGTGGTCTGGGCGTCCGCCATCAGCACGATGGGCTGACCGTTCGGCGGCACCTGGATGACGCCCGGCATCACGCCGTGTGACAGCAGTTCGCGTGGGCTCTGCCGCGTAAGCTCACGTCCCTCCAGCCGGTAGCCCATCCGGTTACTCTGCGGACTGAGTTTCCACGCGGTGCGCCAGAACGCCTGCTGAGCCTCGCGGCTGAATTCATGATACTCCGGGCCAGGCAAGGCGCGAATACGGTTGCCCCACAGCAGCTGTCGCACCCCGACTTTACGGTTAAACGCACGGGTCAGTCTGCCCAGCGGGATCTGATCGCCATCCTGTAAGGTACGCCCCTGAAACCCGCCAAAGCCCGCTTTGAGATCGGTGGTGACCGAGCCGAGCACCGCTGGCAGATCAAAGCCGCCCTGCACCGCCAGATAACTGCGCATCCCGCGCAGCGGCATCGCCAGCGACAGAACCTGCCCTTTTTTAACCGGCGTGCGCCAGCCGGTCCAGACCGGTTTGCCGTCCAGCTCAGCATGGCAGCCTGCGCCAGTCAGCGCAAACCAGCCACTGCGGGTAAACTCCGCTTTGAACTGGCCGAGCACGATCTCCAGCACGGCGCTGTCGGGCGCATTGCCCACCAGCATATTGGCGGTGAACATGGCGGGCTGATCGAGTACGCCACCAGGACTGACGCCATACTGACGCCAGCCATAACGGCCAGCATCCTGAATGGTCGCCGCCAGCCCGGCTCGCAGAATATTTAACATACGCCCTCCTGTTGCGGCACAAAGCGCACCCTGTCACCGGGACGGAGCAGCGTGGGAGGCTGCTGCTGAGGATCAAACAGCGCGGTGCGTGTCTGGCCAATCAGCTGCCAGCCGCCAGGGGAGGCCAGCGGGTAGACGCCGGTCTGACTGCCGCCGATACCCACCGATCCGGCTGGCACCTTCACCCTGGGCTCTGCGCGACGCGGCGTATGCAGGCGCGCATCCAGCCCGCCCAGATAGGGGAAACCAGGCTGGAAGCCGATAAAAAACACCACATATTCGCTGCTGCTGTGCAGCTCCACCACCTGACGGGGCGTGAGAGCGGCATGTTCCGCTACCACCGCCAGATCGGGACCGGCCTCGCCGCCGTAGATCACCGGAATGTCTACCTGTCGCGACTCCGGCAGCTGCGCTTCGCTCTCTTCCCACCAGCGCTGAAGCCGTTCAATGGCATCCAGCGCGCTCTGCTGCGGATCACGCAGGATCAGGGTGATGTTGTTCATGCCTGGGATCACCTCCAGCACGCTGGCATAGCCGTGCAGCCGCTGGCTCAGCCCCCAGATGCGCTGCTGGCTCTCCAGCGACACCGGCGGTTCCAGCTCCAGCACCACCGCGCGTTCACCCAGTAAATAGCATCGTGCTCGTTGCAACAGGCACCTCTCTTTCAGCTGAGATGCCGCACGCCAGACCCAATCAGGCGCACGACTCAGCCGTTTGCTTATCTTCATAAAGCAAACAGTTATGCGAAAGTGACAGGAGTGTGTCAACAGATTTAGCTCCTGCGTGGGCACGCAGGAGCGGAGGAGGATCAGGCAGGATTGGGAATATCGATGAAGGTGACATCCAGGCCGTGCTGCTGCGCCAGCCAGTCGCCCAGCGCTTTCACGCCACCCCGCTCGGTCGCGTGATGACCGGCGGCGAAGAAGTGCAGCCCCTGCTCGCGGGCGCTGTGGATGGTCTGCTCCGAGACTTCGCCGGTGATATAGGCATCCACACCCGCGGCGGCGGCCTGATCGATAAAGCCCTGTCCGCCGCCACTGCACCAGGCGATGCGGCGGATCAGCGCCGGGGCGTTATCTCCGCAATGCAGCGGTTCACGTCCCAGCCGGTCAGCGATCCGCCGGGCCAGCTGTTCGCCGGAGACCGGCTCAGCCAGTTCGCCGTGGAACACCAGCGGCATCACTTCGCCGCGCACCTCAATCTCCAGCAGTTGCGCCAGCTGGGCGTTGTTGCCTAACACCGGGTGGGCGTCGAGCGGCAGATGCCAGCCATAGAGATTAATATCGTTGGCCAGCAGCGTCCGCAGACGACGGCGCTTCATGCCTTTAATCGCTGCGGGTTCGTTTTTCCAGAAATAACCGTGATGGACGATAATCGCGTCCGCCTGACGCGCGACCGCCTCATCCAGCAGCGCCTGACAGGCGGTGACGCCGGTAATGACCGTTTTGATCTCACTGCGCCCTTCAACCTGCAAACCGTTGGGGGCGTAATCGCTGAAGTTATGGCTTTCCAGCTGCTGATTGATCAGCGTCTCTAATTGGTAATGATTCATCCAGGCTCCTTCCGACTCTATGAGGCTGCGCTTTTCGCGCGCTCAAAGGCGTCTAATGTCTTTTTACGGGCCGCCTTATGATCCACGATCGGTGCCGGATAATCGAGTTTCTTGTGATTCTTCTCCGCCCAGAGGTGTGGCTGGTGAATATCGCTGTCAGGAACGTCAGCCAGCTCCGGCAGATAGTGGCGGATAAAGTCGCCCTGCGGATCGAAACGTTCGCCCTGGGTGGTAGGATTAAAAATCCGAAAATAGGGTGCCGCGTCAGTGCCAGTCGATGCCGCCCACTGCCAGCCGCCGTTGTTCGCCGCCAAATCGCCATCAATCAGCTGCTGCATGAAGTAACGCTCGCCGTCACGCCAGTCAATCAGCAGATCCTTCACCAGAAAGCTGGCAGTGATCATGCGTAAGCGGTTATGCATCCAGCCCAGCGCATTCATCTGCCGCATCGCCGCGTCGACAATCGGATAACCGGTTTTACCCGCTTTCCAGGCGCTGAAATGGTCTTCATTGCGCTGCCACTCCACGTTGCGCGTCCAGTCGATAAAGGGCTTGTGCCGACAGAGCGCCGGGTAAGCAACCAGCAGATGGCGGTAAAATTCACGCCAGATCAGCTCGTTCAGCCAGGTAAAGGCACGGCTGTTATCGAGCGCATCGGGATGTTCATGCAGCACACGATGCAGACACTGACGCGGCGACAGCACGCCGGTCGCCAGATAAACCGACAGCCGGCTGGTGGCATCCAGCGCGGGCAGATCGCGCTTCGCCGGATAGTCGATAACTGGCTGGGTGGCGAAGTGCCGCAGACGTTTCAGCGCGGCCGTCTCGCCGGGCGGGAACAGCGTCTGATCAAAATCCTCTTTCGGATAATCAAACGCCGGAATCGGGGTGGTTTTCAGTGGCGCATCCGCACGCGCTTTTGGCGCAGGCACGCACTCCGGCAGTCCCTGCTGCAAACGGCGGACAAAGGCTTTGCTGAACGGGGTAAACACCTTATACATCGAGCGGTCGCCGCTCTGTACGCTGCCGGGTGGCAGCAGCAGACTGTCGTCAAAGCCCTGACAGATAACGCCCGCATCGTCGAGCCGCTTCTCCGCCGCTGCGTCGCGCTGCCGCTCGTTCACTTCATACTGGTAGTTGTAAAACAGCTGATCAACCTGCTGCTCCTCACAGAACCTGACCAGCGCGTCAACCGCGTCGCTGAACGCTTCACACGCCTGATAATGGAATGCGATGCCGCGCTCAGCCAGCGCCTGCTGTAGCTGCTCAAGGCTGGCATGAATAAACGCGGCCTGTTTTGGCGACATATCATGCTGCTGCCACTGTTTCGGGGTGGCGAGATAGAGCGCAATCACTTTTGCTTCGCTGTCGCGACAGGCGGCGTGCAGCGCCAGATTATCGTTGATGCGTAAATCGTTACGCAGCCAGACCAGATGCGTGGTCATACTCCTCCTGAGTTACTGTCCGTAGCGCAAGCACAGGGCTTCGGGATAGGGGTCGAAATAGCGTTGCTGCGCCAGCCACGGATGCGGATATTCCGCCATGTAGTGTTTAAGAATGGTAATCGGGGCCAGCAGCGGTTGTGTACCCTGGCGATAGCGATCGATCAGTGTCGCCAGCTCCTGACGCTGCGGTGAACTCAGATGTGAGCGGAAGTAGCCCTGCACATGCATCAGCACGTTGGTGTGGTTGCGACGCGAGGCGGGACGCGACATCAGGGCCATCATCCGATTGCGGTATTCAAAGGCAAAATCGTCCAGCGATTCCCACTGGCTCATGGTGGCGACAAATGGCCCCAGCTCGCGATATTTCTCCTGCGAATGGGCCAGCATCATCAGTTTGTAGCGGCTATGAAAAGCGATCAGTCGCTGGCGGGTCAGGCCCTCCTGCCACATCTGATTGAACTCGTGCAGGGCGCAGATGCGGCCAATAAAGTTCTCACGCAGGGCGGGATCGTGCAGACGCCCATCCTCTTCCAGTGGCAGCCACGGCATCTCGCGTTGCAGGAACTCAGCAAAAATGCCGGTGCCGACTTTGCGGTTATTGTTGGTATCGGGCTCGTAGACGCGCACCCGCTCCATGCCACAACTGGGGGATTTGGCGCAGAGGATATAACCCGACAGGTGGTGCAGCGATTTTACCCGCTCCGCTGACCAGTCACGCATCTGAGTGGTGACCTCTTCTCCGCCCTCTTTACTGAAGCAGAGATGCAGCTCATCATCGCCCTGCTTCACCAAACGTAAAGCCGGGCGCGGGGTGGGCAGGCCGATGGCCATTTCAGGGCAGATCGGTTCAAAGCGGACAAAAGGGGTGAGATCGTCGGTCGCAAAAGTAAGACGCTTATGGCCACCATCAAATCTGACGCTGTCGCCAAGCAAGCATGCACTGATTCCAACGGGGATTTTTTTGCTCATACTTGTACAACCTCCGAAATCTTGTAGAGGTTTAAGTGTAGCGCAAAATGGTCAGGAAGACAGCGTTAAAGCCTGGTTTCAGGCCGCTTATTTTCAGAAAAATCGTAAAAATAAAGCCCGGTCAGCTGACCAGGCTTATTCTGTGGCGGAACCGGTTACCAGAACAGGTCACCTGCGGCTTCGGATTGCGCCAGCCAGACCGGTTTGGCGCTGGTTTTACACCAGACGCGATGCAGATAGCTGTAGAAGCGAGCCCGATCCGGGCGAAACAGCATCACCGGGAGCGCCACCACGCCGAGAACAATCACCAGCATGCGGCGCGCAATAATTTTGTAACGTGGATAAGCCTGATACATGGTTTCTCCTCCTGGTCAGCGAAGTGGGCGAATGTGATCTTTGTCTAAGATTACGCCTGATTGTGTAATTTTACTACTCATCAGACCAGCCATTTGCCGCTTTTTTTGCCGTTTAAGAATTAACCTGTAATTAAGTTACAAACTGGTTATCAGATGGTTGCAGAGGCGTAGCTCAGCCGCGCGCAGTAGGCCGCCGGACGGCAGAATAAATTATTGATAAAGTAACCTCTCAGCATCTACTCAAGGCAGGTATTGCGTGACCACGGTTTTGATCGTTGAAGATGAAAAAGAGATCCGCCGCTTTGTCCGGCTGGCGCTGGAAAATGAAGGTCTGAAGGTGTTCGATGCCGATACGCTTCAGCGCGGGCTGATTGAAGCGGCGACCCGCAAGCCCGATTTAGTGATTCTGGATCTGGGCTTGCCGGATGGCGATGGCACCGACTTTATCCGTGACCTGCGCCAGTGGAGCGCCCTGCCGGTCATCGTGCTGTCAGCCCGCAGCGACGAGCAGGACAAAATAGCCGCGCTGGACGCCGGTGCGGATGACTACCTGACCAAGCCGTTCGGCGTTGGCGAACTACTGGCACGGGTCCGGGTTGCGCTGCGCCGCCATAACGGTCAGCAGCCGGAAGCGAAAGTCACCTTCGCCGATGTCAGCGTCGATTTTGCCGCACGCCGGGTGCAGCGTGGCGGCGAAGAGGTTCACCTCACCCCTACCGAGTTTCGTCTGTTAAGTATTCTGCTGAATAATGCCGGGAAGGTGCTGACGCAGCGGCAGCTGCTGAGCCAGGTCTGGGGACCCAATGCGGTGGAGCACAGTCACTATCTGCGCATCTATATGGGCCATCTGCGGCAGAAGCTGGAAGCGAATCCAACCCAGCCCGCCCATCTGCTGACGGAAACCGGTGTCGGTTATCGCTTTATGCCATAAAAAAAGGCGCCGGAGGCGCCTTAGGCTGCTGATGAAGCTAAACCTTGTGAATCTGGCCGCAATGAACAAACTCAACGCGCAGGGAACGGGGTCAGAAGAGGAAAGCGGTCCGCGCCATGGATGGCGCGGGCCGAGCGTGTCATGGATGACGGCTTTTGCGTCTTTCCGATCTGACCCTGTTTCCTGCGCTGCACAGACTCTCAGCGAACACAACAGCACTTAGCCAGCGACGCCTTCTGTCCTCTGAGTGATCAGGCGTTTTTCAGCACTTCGCTGACAATCTCTACCGCTTCTTTCTCAATCTGCGCGCGGTGTTCTGCGCCGAGGAAACTTTCACAGTAGATTTTGTAGGCGTCTTCGGTGCCAGACGGACGCGCGGCAAACCAGCCATTCTCCGTCATCACCTTGAGGCCACCAATCGACGCGCCATTGCCCGGCGCGGCGGTCAGACGAGCGGTGATAGGATCGCCTGCCAGGGTATCGGCGCTGACCATCTCAGGTGACAGCTTCGACAGCGCGGCTTTCTGCGCGGAAGTGGCTGAAGCCTGCAAACGGTTGTAGCTTGGCGCGCCAAAACGCTCTGCCAGCTCATCATAGTGCTGCTGCGGGTTTTTACCGGTCACGGCGGTAATTTCCGCGGCCAGCAGGCACATGATGATGCCATCTTTGTCGGTGGACCATGGCGTGCCGTCGAAACGCAGGAAAGAAGCGCCTGCGCTCTCTTCACCGCCGAAACCGAAGCTGCCATCATACAGACCATCAACAAACCACTTGAAGCCCACCGGCACTTCCACCAGCTTACGGCCAATGTCGTTAACCACACGGTCAATCATGGCGCTGGAAACCAGGGTTTTACCTACGGCAACATCCTGGCCCCACTGTGGACGATGCTGGAACAGATAGTTGATTGCCACCGCCAGATAGTGGTTCGGATTCATCAGACCCGCCGGGGTCACAATGCCGTGACGGTCATAATCGGGATCGTTGCCGAACGCCAGATCGAACTTGTCACGGTAGGCCAGCAGGCCCGCCATCGCGCACTCAGACGAACAGTCCATGCGCACTACGCCATCTTTATCCAGATGCATAAAGCGGAAAGTCTGATCGACCGCGTCATTCACCAGCGTCAGATCCAGCTTGTAGTGCTCTGCAATGCGCTGCCAGTAAGCAATACCGGAGCCACCGAGGGGATCAACACCCAGCTTCAGGCCCGCTTTCTGAATCGCCGGGAAGTCGATAATTTCCGCCAGACCTTCAACGTAAGGCTGGATCAGATCTTTTTCGACCACATGACCGCTGGCCATAGCCTGATCCAGCGGCAGACGTTTCACCTCTTTCAGCCCATCTTTCATCAGCTGATTGGCGCGATCTTCCACCACTTTGGTGACGTTGGTATCCGCCGGTCCGCCGTTAGGTGGGTTGTACTTGATGCCGCCATCTTCCGGTGGGTTGTGCGACGGCGTAATGACGATGCCGTCAGCCAGCGCGCCGCCCGCTTTGTTATGCTCAAGAATGGCGTTGGAGATTGCCGGGGTCGGCGTATAGCCATTGTCCTGCTGCACAATCACATCAACGCCGTTCGCCGCCAGCACTTCCAGTACCGAGAGCATGGCGGGCTCTGACAGCGCATGGGTGTCTTTACCCACGTAGCAAGGACCGGTAATCCCGTTCTTTTTACGCTCTTCCGCAATCGCCTGAGCAATCGCCAGAATGTGCATCTCGTTGAAGCTCTGACGCCCTGCGCTGCCACGGTGGCCGGAGGTGCCAAATTTCACCGCATGTTCCGGGTTCGCCACGTCGGGTTGCAGGACATAATATTGTGACGTTAATTGTGCAACGTTAATCAAATCGCTCTGCTGGGCGGGTTGCCCGGCACGGGGGTGATTGGCCATTGGCGCTTCTCCCTGACGCTTCAGTTTAAATGGTGCCGCAAACTTTCTCGGTCAGTTCCGCAGGGAACTGCATGGAGAGCATGATGTGTTCGATCATGCTGCATTTACGACCAGTATTGGTATTGGTGATCACCCAGTACGGCGTGCCGGGCACATGCTTCGGCTTAGTATGGGTGCCATTCTGCAACAGCGTGTGCTCATCGCCCGCAAAATAGACGCGGGTGCGGCCTTGCAAAGAGGCGGTAGCCTCAGCAAACGCTGCGGTATCAAGACGATAGAGCGTTGACAAGATTAGCATAAAGCGATTTACCGCTCGCTTCTGCTCCGCATATTCATCCGAGAGCAGCAGTTCACGCACGGCGCGGACGCGATCCTGTGGACGGGAACCCACAGGGGCGGGCTGAGACTCTTTCGCCGCGCCTGATGTCGCCTGCGGAGCAGGCGAAACGGGTGCAGGCTGACCGGCGGAGAACTTCAGCATACGACGCAGAATGTCTGATGCGCTTTCACCAATGTGTTGCGTGTGGCTGGCAATATAACGGTAGAGCTCTTCGTCAACTTCGATCGTTTTCATCTTATTCCGTACGGTTCTTTCTCATGACAGAACCACCTGTTACCTGAAAAGCCTTAAGTATAACCGGGCATTTCAAAGGGTGAGCGGGTTCTAACATCAGGATTATAAAGTTAAATTCAGGCGGGTTGTTAGCAATCAAACGGTTTATGGGCAAAAGTCAGAATATGTCCTAATGCCGCCGGAACCGGCGCGCCTGAAAAGGTGAAACCATGATAACCTAAGCTCAGGTCTCAAACTTAAGAACTTTGCTATGATTTTGAACGCCCGTCTGCAAACTGAACAATCCCCGACTGATTCCCTGCCCATCCTGCTGATCCACGGTCTGTTCGGCAGTCTGGATAACCTCGGCGTACTGGCGCGCGGGCTGAAAGATGCCGCGCCACTGTTGCAGGTGGATGTCCGCAATCACGGACTTTCACCGCGATCAGAGGAGATGAACTACGCTGTAATGGCACAGGATATGGTCGACACGCTGGACGCGCACGGTCTCGATCGTGTCGCCGTTATCGGCCACTCGATGGGCGGTAAAATCGCCATGACGATGAGCGCGCTGATCCCTGAGCGGATTGAGCGGCTGGTGATGATCGATATTGCGCCGGTCGATTACCAGACCCGCCGCCACGATACCATTTTCGCCGCTATCCGGGCCGTTACCGCGGCGGGCGTCTCGTTACGCAGCGAGGCGGCGCAGGTGATGCGCGGAGTGATTGATGAAGAAGGCGTGATTCAGTTCCTGCTGAAGTCGTTTCATGAGGGCGAATGGCGTTTCAACGTGCCGGTGTTGTGGGATAACTACACCACTATCTCCGGCTGGCAGACGGTGCCCGCCTGGCCCCATCCGGCGCTGTTTATTCGCGGCGGTGACTCCAGCTACCTGGATAATCGCTACCGTGATGCGCTGCTGCAACAGTTTCCGGCGGCCCAGGCGCATGTGATTGGTGGCGCGGGTCATTGGGTGCATGCCGAGAAACCTGACGCGGTTTTGCGCAGCGTCCGTCGCTTTTTTGCGCTTTAAAAGCAAATACCTGGCACCCAGGGTTTAGGATTGGCGTCTGCGGTGAGCGTGAAGTATGATGGCGCGCTAAAATTTTGCCGCGGGTCAGTTGTGCTGCGGCAACGGCCCATAATTTATAATCTGCGCGTGAGTCTCCGACACCCGCACCCATTCAGTTTTACTAAGCCATGGCAAAAGAACACACTGACCGCACGACGCTCGATCTGTTTGCTGATGAGCGCCGTCCGGGTCGACCCAAAACCAGTCCGCTTTCGCGTGATGAACAGCTGCGTATCAATAAGCGCAATCAACTGAAACGTGACAAAGGACGCGGACTTCGCCGTGTCGAACTGAAAATGAACAGTGAAGCCGTCGAGGCACTCAATACGCTGGCAGAACAGCGCAATCTCAGCCGCAGCGAATTGATTGAACAGATGCTGCTGGCTCAGCTCAAACTGGATTAACGCGGGCAGATCGCACGCAGGAGCAAATGTCGAGGCTTTAACCGTTCCGCGGGTTTGCCTCGTCTGCTATTATTCGCTGAAATGTGCTGCGGCACACATCTCATCATCAGGATTTAAGAGGTTATTTTACTCATGGCACTCGTAGGCATCTTCTTCGGCAGCGATACCGGCAACACCGAAAATATTGCAAAAATGATCCAGAAACAGCTGGGTAAAGACGTTGCGGAAGTGCACGACATCGCGAAGAGCACAAAAGAAGATCTGGAAGCGTTTGACATCCTGCTGCTGGGTATTCCGACCTGGTACTACGGGGAAGCGCAGTGCGACTGGGATGACTTTTTCCCGACGCTGGAAGAGATCGATTTCAACGGCAAACTGGTTGCCCTGTTTGGCTGTGGCGACCAGGAAGATTACGCAGAATATTTCTGTGACGCGATGGGCACCATCCGCGACATTATCGAGCCGCACGGCGCGGTGATTGTCGGACACTGGCCAACTGAAGGCTATCACTTCGAAGCCTCGAAAGGCCTGGCTGATGATACCCACTTCCTCGGCCTGGCGATTGATGAAGATCGTCAGCCTGAGCTGACCAATGCGCGTGTTGAACAGTGGGTTAAGCAGATTTTTGATGAATTGCAGCTGAAAGAGATCCTCGAAGCCTGATCGACCCTCTCCGACTCAATGTGAGCGCCAGCTCACATTGAGGCAACGGAATTTCCTATAGAAATAATAGCCACATTTTTTTAACTTTCTCCGTTTAACCTGTAGAATACCCGCATCGATCTTCCGCTTATTTTCTCTGGCAACAGATAGAGCTAAGCGAAATGTTAATAGATAACGGTCAGAATCCTCGCCGGTCCGGTGACCTTCTCCCTGACACAGGATGATTCTGGCACGCCCGTTGAGTTTTCATTTCACCGCTTCAGTTCTATAATGAGACGCAAATGAGAATTGATATAGACAGATCGACATTCAAGGCGACAAGCCACAAAAGTGAATATTAGTAACAGGACAAAATCCGCATGACTGACAACAATACCGCATTAAAGAAGGCTGGCCTGAAAGTCACGCTGCCCAGACTAAAAATTCTGGAAGTGCTTCAGGAACCTGAGTGCCATCACGTCAGTGCGGAAGATTTGTACAAACGCCTGATCGACATCGGCGAAGAGATTGGTCTGGCTACCGTTTACCGCGTCCTGAACCAGTTTGATGATGCCGGTATCGTGACCCGTCACAACTTCGAAGGTGGCAAGTCCGTCTTTGAGCTGACGCAGCAGCATCATCATGATCATCTGATCTGCCTCGACTGCGGCAAAGTTATCGAATTCAGTGACGAGTCGATTGAAACGCGCCAGCGTGAAATCGCCACCCGTCACGGTATCAAACTGACTAACCACAGCCTCTATCTCTATGGACACTGTGCGCTGGGCGACTGCCGTGAAGATGAAACGCTGCACGACCAGTAAACCTGGGCAGCCTGAAACAGAAAAACCGGCCTGTGGCCGGTTTTTTTTCGTCAATTTTTCGTCACAACCTCAGGCAACCAGCGTTTCGTGCAGATAACGCCAGCGCGGAATCGAGCTGCTGCAATCCAGAATAGCCAGCGAGATCCGGCTCTGGTTGTCACCGTCCATCATCTGCATTTCACGATACTGAACGGTGATCTCATTTTCATGATGAGAGAGGATCACATGTTCACAGGTGGCGATGCGCATTCCCTCACGCTGCCCCTGCAACTGGCGAAAAAGATCTTCCACTTCGTTCAGGTTGTACTCTTTCCCTTTTGGGGTAACCATGCGAAATTCGGGGTGAAAGTAGGACATCAGCAGCTGAAAACTGTCGTCTGAACCGGCGGGCTGATTAAAAATACGTTCAATGAGCTGATGTAATACGACGACACTGTGTCTGGCTTCCTGGGCGAGAACTGTCATTTTTTTTCCTTCTGTAACTCGCGGGGCAACGTCTGAGAGCGCATAGCCTACCTGAAAGCTGTTAATTCACACCCGGAAATTGATTAATTTTTTTAAACTCAGATTTCTCTCACGGCGGCAGATTGATAGTGCAGAATCGAGGGCAGTATAAATGTCGGTGATGGCTGAAATCGGGCCAATAAAAAAGGGCGAACAGTCGCCCTTTTGTCATTTTGTGAGGTCAGCGAAAAATATTATTCGCCGGTTTTGGTCCAGGTATCCCGCAGACCAACGGTGCGGTTAAACACCAGCTGTGACGGTTTTGAATAGACGCTGTCGGCGCAGAAGTAGCCTTCACGCTCAAACTGGAATGGCACAGACGGCTCGGCGTCACGCAGACCAGGTTCCACAAAGCCCTGTTTGATGGTCAGGGAGTCAGGATTGATCACCGCGAGGAAGTCCTCTGCCGCGCCCGGATTCGGCACGCTGAACAGACGATCGTATAAGCGGAATTCGGCTGGCTGCGCGTGATCCGCAGAGACCCAGTGGATCACTCCTTTCACCTTGCGGCCATCGGCTGGATCTTTGCTCAGCGTATCCACGTCGCTGGTGCAGTAGATGCAGGTAATGTTGCCCGCTTCATCTTTTGCCACCCGTTCAGCGCGGATCACATAGGCGTTGCGCAGGCGCACTTCTTTGCCCAGCACCAGACGCTTATATTGCTTGTTCGCCTCTTCACGGAAATCGGCACGGTCGATCCAGATCTCACGGCTGAACGGCACTTCGCGCGTGCCCATCTCCGGCTTACCAGGATGGTTCGGCATGGTGACGATTTCGCTGTGGCCTGCTGGCAGGTTCTCGATCACCACTTTCAGCGGGTCCAGCACGGCCATCGCGCGTGGCGCGTTCTCGTTCAGATCGTCGCGAATGCAGGACTCCAGCGAGGCCATCTCTACGATATTATCCTGCTTGGTGACGCCAATGCGACGGCAGAACTCACGGATAGAGGCGGCGGTATAACCGCGACGGCGCAGACCTGACACGGTCAGCATCCGTGGATCGTCCCAGCCTTCTACATGCTTCTCGGTCACCAGCTGGGTCAGTTTACGCTTGGACATCACCGCATATTCGAGATTCAGGCGCGAAAACTCATACTGACGCGGATGCACCGGAATGGTGATGTTATCCAGCACCCAGTCATAGAGACGGCGGTTGTCCTGGAACTCCAGCGTACAGAGTGAATGGGTAATGCCTTCCAGCGCATCGGAGATGCAGTGGGTGAAGTCGTACATCGGGTAGATGCACCACTTGTTGCCGGTCTGATGGTGTTCCGCGAACTTAATACGGTAGAGCACCGGATCGCGCATTACGATAAAGCTGGAAGCCATGTCGATTTTCGCGCGCAGACAGGCGCTGCCTTCGGCAAACTCCCCGTTACGCATCTTCTCAAACAGCGCCAGGTTCTCTTCCACGCTGCGATCGCGATAAGGACTGTTTTTACCCGGTTCCTTCAGGGTGCCGCGATATTCACGAATCTCATCAGGACTCAATTCATCAACGTAGGCCAGCCCTTTAGAAATCAGCTCAACGGCGTAGTGATAGAGCTGATCAAAATAGTCTGATGAGTAACGAACCTCACCGCTCCACTCAAAACCCAGCCACTGGACGTCACGCTTGATGGATTCAACGAACTCCAGATCCTCTTTAACCGGATTGGTATCGTCAAAACGCAGGTTGCATTGCCCCTGATAATCCTGGGCGATGCCAAAATTCAGACAGATCGATTTCGCATGACCAATGTGCAGATAGCCATTGGGCTCCGGCGGGAAACGGGTATGCACGCTGCTGTGCTTACCGCTCGCCAAATCTTCGTCAATGATCTGACGAATAAAGTTAGTTGGGCGGGCTTCAGCCTCACTCATCTCAAAAATCCTCAATACGAATAACGGGTGATTTGTACCACGAAGTAACGGAGTATGATCCACAAAGCGTCTGAGGGAAACAACCGTTTGTTAAGCCTTTAAAACAAAAAAGGCAGGAATCGCTTCCTGCCTGTGGGGTTCTGTTGCGGGGATTAGCCTTTCACTTCATACAGCGCGGTTTCACCGGCAACCACCTGACCGCGAGCCAGTAAAGTCAGACCGGCGAAATCATCGCTGTTGCTGACCACCACCGGACTGATCATCGACCGGGCATTAGCGTTCAGGAACGCCAGATCCATCTCCAGCACCGGCTGACCGGCCGCCACGCTGGCGCCCTCTTCCACCAGTCGGGTGAAACCTTTACCGCCCAGCGCCACGGTATCCAGCCCCATGTGCACCACGATCTCCACGCCATTTTCCGTTTCCAGACAGAAAGCGTGATTGGTGTTGAAGATTTTCACTACGGTACCGGCAATCGGTGCCACCACCCATTTGTCGCTGGGTTTGATCGCCAGACCATCGCCTACCGCTTTACCGGCAAAGGCTTCGTCCGGCACATCTTCCAGCGCCACCACTTCGCCACTGACCGGTGCCAGCAGCGTGGCGACCACGCGCTTCTCACTGTTCAGCACCGCCTGCGGTTTGACGTCCGGTTCCACCGGCGCACTGCTGCTGGCCGCCGCCGCTACCGGGCCTTTGGTCAGCACTTTTTTCATGGCAGAGGCGATGCTTTCCGCCTGGGTGCCAACAATGATCTGCACACTCTGCTTGTTAAGACGAATCACGCCAGAAGCACCCAGACGTTTGGCCACGCTCTCATTCACCTGCGCTGAGTCGTTAACGTTCAGACGCAGACGGGTGATGCAGGCATCAATGCTGGTTAAGTTATCAGAGCCGCCGACAGCGCCAATGTAACGACGCGCCAGGGACTCGGTGGCATTTTCACCGTTATCGCTGTTATCGACATTGACGTCATAACCGTCGCTTTCATCACCGGCAACCGCCAGCTCGCGACCCGGCGTCATCAGGTTGAATTTTTTGATGGTGAAACGGAACACCACATAGTAGATCACGAAGAACACCAGGCCCTGCGGGATCAGCATGTACCAGTGGGTCGCCAGCGGGTTACGGGTCGACAGCACCATATCCACCAGCCCGGCGCTGAAGCCAAACCCGGCAATCCAGTGCATGCTGGCGGCGATAAAGACTGAAATACCGGTCAGTACGGCGTGGATCAGATAGAGCACCGGCGCCACGAACATGAAGGAGAACTCCAGCGGTTCGGTAATCCCGGTAAAGAAGGCAGCAAAAGCCGCGGCCAGCATGATGCCGCCCACTTTGGCGCGGTTCTCAGGACGTGCGCAGTGATAAATGGCCAGTGCCGCACCTGGCAGACCAAACATCATGATAGGGAAGAAGCCCGCCTGATAGCGACCAGTGATACCTACCGTTGCCGAGCCATCCGCCAGTGACTGCGCACCGCCCAGGAACTTAGGAATATCGTTAATCCCGGCGACATCAAACCAGAACACCGAGTTCAGGGCGTGATGCAGACCCACCGGAATCAGCAGACGGTTGAAGAAGGCGTAGATACCCGCACCCACCGAGCCGAGCTTCTGAATATGCTCACCAAAACCGACCAGACCATTAAAGATGACCGGCCAGATATACATCAGAATAAAGGCCACCAGAATCATCAGGAACGACACCAGGATCGGCACCAGGCGGCGTCCACTGAAGAAGGAGAGCGCTTTCGGCAGCTCGACATGGCTGAAGCGGTTATAGACCTCCGCCGACAGGATACCGACCAGAATGCCGACAAACTGGTTATTGATTTTGCCAAACGCAGCAGGAACCTGATCGACCGGCATCTTCTGAATCATGGCGACCGCGGCCGGTGAACAGAGCGTGGTCACCACCAGGAAGCCGACAAAGCCGGTCAGCGCGGCGGCGCCATCTTTATCTTTAGACATGCCGTAAGCGACACCAATCGCAAACAGCACCGACATATTTTCGATGATCGCTGCACCGGACTTGATTAACAGCGCGGCCAGCGCGTTACTCGCTCCCCAGCTGTTGGGATCAAGCCAGTAACCGACCCCCATTAATATCGCTGCCGCTGGCAGGGTTGCTACCGGCACCATCAGTGCGCGGCCCACCTTTTGTAAGTAACCTAACATGTACCCTTCCCCCTATGAGCCTGACTTGTCGCTCTGCGCCGCTTAATGTTGTTATGTCGGCAGCAAAGACCTTTTACACACTTCTTATCACGCAGCGAAGTGTAATGATAAATTAATTCGCCTCGCAAATTAAAACCCTGGTAACTGTGATTTTTGTCACTAAAAAACATCGTTTCATCTCGCTACGTCTGGCTATAGCAGTAAACTTATTTTATGATCCGAATTATTGAATTCTACCCGGACCGTGGCGAGAATAGGTAATCCGTTTAGGCTGATGGATAACGCAACGGTTTAGCGATCCTTTTTCCATTCTTTTTTATTGAGGTGAAACATGAGACTGATTCCTTTGGCTACCCCGACCCAGGTGGGTAAATGGGCCGCTCGCCACATCGTCAACCGGATTAACGCCTTTAACCCGACAGCCGACAAACCTTTTGTGCTGGGCCTGCCTACGGGCGGCACGCCGCTGGAAGCGTACAAGCACCTGATTGATATGCACAAAGCGGGCCAGGTCAGCTTTAAACATGTTATCACCTTTAATATGGATGAATATGTCGGCCTGCCGAAAGAGCACCCGGAAAGCTATCACAGCTTCATGTATCGTAACTTTTTCGATCACGTTGATATTCAACCGGAAAACATCAACCTGCTGAATGGCAATGCACCCGATATTGACGCAGAATGTCGCCAGTACGAAGAAAAAATCCGTGCGCTGGGAAAAATTCACCTGTTTATGGGCGGGGTCGGCAATGATGGTCACATCGCCTTTAACGAACCCGCCTCTTCGCTGGCTTCCCGTACCCGCATTAAAACCCTGACGCATGACACCCGCGTGGCGAACTCTCGTTTCTTCAACGGTGACGTTGACCAGGTACCAAAATATGCACTGACGGTCGGCGTGGGTACGCTGCTGGATGCGGAAGAGGTGATGATTCTGGTTACCGGTCATGTGAAAGCGCAGGCGCTACAGGCGGCGGTCGAAGGTAACGTCAACCATATGTGGACCATCAGCTGCCTGCAACTGCACGCGAAATCGGTGGTGGTCTGTGATGAGCCCGCCACCATGGAACTGAAAGTCAAAACCGTGAAATATTTCCGCGAAATGGAAGCGGAAAATATGAAAGGCGTGTAACTGAATATTGTCTTGCCCTGCTGTCGCCCGGTGTGACAGCAGGCCAGGACGGGAGAAGAGAGATGTACGCATTAGTTAACGGTCGAATCTACAGCGGCCATGAAATTCTGGATAATCATGCTGTGGTGGTTGCCGGGGATCGCATTGCGCGCGTCTGCCCGCGTGAAGCACTGCCGGCTGACGTGGAGCAACGGGATATGGCGGGCGCGATCATTGCGCCAGGCTTTATCGATCTCCAGCTTAACGGCTGTGGCGGCGTGCAGTTCAATGATGACATTGATGCACTCAGCATTGAAACGCTGGAAACCATGCAGCGCGCCAACGAAAAGTCAGGCTGCACCAGCTTTTTACCCACGCTGATCACCAGCAGCGATGCGTTGATGCAGCGGGCGATTGAGACCATGCGTGCCTATTTACAGCAGCATCAGCATCAGGCGCTGGGTCTGCATCTGGAAGGCCCCTGGCTGAGTAAAGCGAAAAAAGGCACCCACGATCCAGCGCTGATCCGCCAGCCAGACGCCGCCCTGGTGCAATACCTGTGCGAAAACGCCGACGTCATCACAAAAGTGACGCTGGCCCCCGAAAACGCCGGCAGCGATGTGATTCGCCAGCTGCGTGATGCGGGTATCATCGTTTCCGCAGGCCACTCCAATGCCACTTATGAAGAGGCCAAAGCGGGCTTTTCCGCCGGGGTGAGTTTCGCCACGCACCTGTATAACGCCATGCCGACCTTTGCTGGCCGTGAACCGGGTCTTATCGGTGCGCTGTTTGATGCGCCTGATGTATACTGCGGCATTATTGCGGATGGTTTACATGTGCATTACGCTAACGTTCGCAATGCCAAACGCATCAAAGGTGACAAACTGGTGCTGGTAACGGATGCCACCGCACCGGCGGGTGCTGCCATCAGCGAATTTATTTTTGCAGGCAAAACAATCTATTATCGTGACGGACTCTGTGTTGATGAGAACGGCACGCTGAGCGGCTCCGCCCTCACGATGATTGAAGCCATACAGAACAGCGTCGAGCATGTGGGTATTGCACTGGACGAAGCGTTGCGCATGGCATCCCTCTATCCGGCACGGGCGATGGGCGTGGAACGGCAGTTAGGCTCGATCGAAGCAGGAAAAATCGCGAACCTGACTGTGTTTACGCGCGACTTTAAAATCATTAAGACGTTTGTCAACGGAGACGACGTCCTGAGCGAGTAAGCACTGAATGACCACTGGCGGCCAGTCACAAATAGGAAATGTCGATCTTGTTAAGCAACTTAATAGCGCAGCCGTTTATCGACTGATTGATCAACAGGGGCCGATATCGCGCATTCAGATTGCCGAACTCAGCCAGCTCGCCCCCGCCAGCGTCACTAAGATTACCCGCCAGTTGATTGAGCGCGGCCTGATCAAAGAGGTAGACCAGCAGGCCTCTACCGGTGGTCGCCGCGCTATCTCTATCATCACTGAAACCCGCCATTTCCATACCATCGGTGTCCGGCTCGGACGCAACGACGCCACGCTGACCCTGTTTGACCTCAGTGGCAAGTCGCTGGCGCAGGAGGATTACGCGCTACCGGAACGCACCCAGGAGACGCTGGAGCATGCGCTGTTTAACGCCATCAGCGCCTTTACTGAACAGCACCAGCGTAAAATCCGTGAACTGATCGCCATTTCCGTGATCCTGCCAGGACTGGTTGACCCGATTAATGGTGTGATCCGCTACATGCCCCACATTGCCGTCAGCCACTGGCCGCTGGTCGCCAGCCTGAAAAAACGCTTCAACGTCACCAGTTTTGTCGGTCATGACATCCGCAGCCTGGCACTGGCAGAGCACTATTTCGGGGCAAGCCGTGACTGTGCTGACTCTATTCTGGTGCGTTTACACCGCGGCACCGGGGCTGGCATTATCGCGAACGGGCATATTTTCCTGGGCAACAACGGCAATGTCGGCGAGATAGGCCACATTCAGGTCGATCCCTTAGGTGAGCGCTGCCACTGCGGCAACTTTGGCTGCCTTGAAACCATCGCCGCCAATGGCGCGATAGAAAATCGCGTGCGCCATCTGCTGAACCAGGGTTATCCCAGCGTGCTGACGCTGGAAACCTGCCAGATGCCACACATCTGTAAAGCGGCTAATCAGGGCGACGCGCTGGCCTGCGAGGTGATCGAGCATGTTGGCCGCTACCTCGGTAAAACCATCGCGATTGCCATCAATCTGTTTAACCCGCAGAAGGTGGTGCTGGCTGGCGAAATCACTGAGGCCGAAAAAGTGCTGTTGCCGGCGATTGAGGGCTGCATCAATACCCAGGCGCTGGCGGCATTCCGTAAAAATCTGCCGGTGGTTCGCTCCACGTTAGACCATCGTTCAGCGATAGGGGCCTTCGCGCTGGCAAAACGTGCGATGCTCAACGGCATCCTGCTGCAACATCTTCTGGAAGAATAAATTCACCCGCTGCTGTGGCGGGCCACATCGGATCTGACTATGACCATAAAAAGCGTAATTTGTGATATCGATGGCGTGCTGATGCACGACAACACGGCCGTTCCCGGTGCACAGGAATTTTTACAGCGCATTCTGACTAAAGAGATGCCGCTGGTGGTGCTGACCAACTATCCCTCGCAGACCGAGCAGGATCTGGCAAACCGTTTCTCCTCAGCCGGAATTGAGGTGCCGGAGTCGGTGTTTTATACCTCCGCGATGGCGACAGCCGATTTTCTGCGCCGTCAGGAGGGCAAAAAAGCCTTTGTGATTGGTGAAGGCGCGCTGATCCATGAACTCTACAAGGCGGGCTTTACCATTACCGATGTCAATCCCGACTTTGTCATCGTGGGTGAGACGCGCTCCTTTAACTGGGACATGATGCATAAAGCCGCCTTCTTCGTAGCCAACGGCGCGCGCTTTATCGCCACCAACCCGGATACCCACGCGCGCGGCTTTGTGCCCGCCTGTGGCGCGCTCTGTGCCGGTATTGAAAAGATTTCAGGCCGTCGCCCGTTCTTTGTTGGTAAACCCAGTCCCTACATCATGCGAGCCGCGCTGAACAAGATGCAGGCGCACTCCGAAGAGACGGTGATTGTCGGAGACAACCTGCGCACCGATATTCTGGCCGGTTTCCAGGCGGGGCTTGAGACGGTGCTGGTGCTCTCCGGGGTCTCGACCCTGAGTGATATTGACGCGATGCCGTTCCGCCCTGACTGGATCTACCCTTCTGTCGCCGATATTGACCTGTTCTGATTCCTTTTTCTTATGACGCATCAGGCTAATCTGTGATGCGTCGCACCTTTTACCCGCACTATGCTGGCTTTTGCCTGACTATTTTTTGCCCGAAAACTTCATTTCATTATCGATTCATCAATAAAAAAGCCATTAAATTGTGGTTTATTCAATTTTATCCACATGCTACCAATCTTTTTCTCAGTAAATCACGATTCCTCTTGCATTGAATGCACCAAATAGCGCATTTTCTTATCTATCACGCAGCGTCAGGCTGCCGGACAAACGAAAAGATAACATCGCCGTAAGGTGAGCTCAGGAGTCAGTTATGTGTTCAATTTTTGGTGTACTGGATCTGAAAACCGATCCTGTTGAGCTGCGCAAAAAAGCGCTGGAATGTTCACGTTTAATGCGTCATCGCGGCCCGGACTGGTCAGGCGTCTACGCCGATGACCATGCGATTCTGTCGCATGAACGTCTCTCCATTGTTGACGTCAACAACGGCGCACAGCCGCTCTATAACGCCGATCATACTCACGTGCTGGCCGTTAACGGCGAAATCTATAACCATCAGGCGCTGCGCGCGGAACTCAGCGATCGCTATGCGTTTCAGACCGGTTCTGACTGTGAAGTGATTCTGGCGCTCTACCAGGAGAAAGGGGTCGATTTCCTCGATGAGCTGGAAGGGATGTTCGCCTTTATCCTCTATGACAGCGTCAAAAAAAGTTATCTGATTGGTCGTGACCACATCGGCATCATCCCGCTCTATATGGGCAACGATGAGCACGGCAACCTCTATGTGGCGTCTGAAATGAAAGCGCTGGTGCCGGTCTGCCGTTCAATCAAAGAGTTCCCGCCGGGAAGCTACCTCTCCAGCACCGACGGTGAGATCCGTCGCTACTGGCAGCGCGACTGGATGGAATACAAAAACGTTGAGCACAACACCACCGACGCGGCGGGCCTGAAACATGCGCTGGAAGAGTCAGTGAAAAGCCACCTGATGTCAGACGTTCCTTACGGCGTACTGCTCTCTGGCGGTCTGGACTCCTCTATCATTTCAGCCATCACCAAGCGCTACGCGGCAAAACGGGTGGAAGATCAGGATAAGAGCGATGCCTGGTGGCCACAGCTGCACTCTTTTGCGGTCGGGCTGGAAGGTTCACCTGATTTAAAAGCGGCGAAATCGGTGGCAGATCATCTCGGCACCGTGCATCACGAAATTCATTTCACCGTGCAGGAAGGTCTGGATGCAATCCGCGATGTGATTTATCACATCGAAACCTATGACGTCACCACCATTCGTGCCTCTACGCCGATGTACTTAATGTCACGCAAAATCAAAGCGATGGGGATTAAGATGGTGCTGTCAGGTGAAGGCGCAGATGAAGTGTTCGGCGGCTACCTCTATTTCCACAAAGCGCCCGACGCCAAAGAGTTCCACGACGAAAACGTGCGTAAACTGCTGGCGCTGCATATGTTTGACTGCGCCCGCGCCAACAAGGCGATGTCAGCCTGGGGCGTTGAGGCCCGTGTTCCCTTCCTGGATAAAAAATTCCTTGATGTGGCGATGCGTATCAACCCGGCGGACAAGATGTGTGGCAGCAACGGTAAAATGGAAAAACACATTCTGCGTGAATGTTTCGCCTCTTATCTGCCAGAGAGCGTGGCGTGGCGTCAGAAAGAGCAGTTCTCCGATGGCGTGGGTTACAGCTGGATCGATACCTTGAAAGAAGTGGCGGCCAGGCAGGTCAGCGATCAGCAACTGGCAACCGCCCACTTCCGCTTCCCGTACAACACGCCGGGTTCGAAAGAGGGCTATCTCTATCGTGAAATCTTTGAAGAGCTGTTCCCGTTAGCCAGCGCGGCAGAGCTTGTGCCGGGTGGTCCATCGGTCGCCTGTTCATCCGCCAAAGCGATTGAGTGGGACGAAGCGTTTAAAAGAATGGACGACCCTTCAGGCCGTGCCGTGGGCGTGCATCAGTCAGCCTATAAATAAGCTAAGTAATAGCGATAAAAATGGGCCGGTTCTGGCCCATTTTTTTTGCGATTGGCGTTGTATTCACTGAAAATTGCCGAATAAAACGCCAGCCTGGTTATAAGCCAGTCAAACAGCCGTTATCTGGCGAAAAACGGTAAAAAAATTGTTGACGCTGTCAGGTCAACTCCGCATAATGCGCCCCGCAACGCCGATGAAGGTAACGCGAAAAAAAGATGGCTACGTAGCTCAGCTGGTTAGAGCACAGCACTCATAATGCTGGGGTCACAGGTTCGATTCCCGTCGTAGCCACCATCTTTTTTTGCGGGAGTGGCGAAATTGGTAGACGCACCAGATTTAGGTTCTGGCGCCGCAAGGTGTGCGAGTTCAAGTCTCGCCTCCCGCACCATTTCATTATTCGGCAGCGTGGATGGGATATCGCCAAGCGGTAAGGCACCGGTTTTTGATACCGGCATTCCCTGGTTCGAATCCAGGTATCCCAGCCAATTTCAGTGAATCTCGTGGCTGCGAGATGGACGAATGGGATATCGCCAAGCGGTAAGGCACCGGTTTTTGATACCGGCATTCCCTGGTTCGAATCCAGGTATCCCAGCCATCACTGAAATGCAGTACAATTTGGCTACGTAGCTCAGCTGGTTAGAGCACAGCACTCATAATGCTGGGGTCACAGGTTCGATTCCCGTCGTAGCCACCATATAATTGGGGTGTCGCCAAGCGGTAAGGCACTGGTTTCTGATACCAGCATTCCGGGGTTCGAATCCCTGCACCCCAGCCATACAAAAGACAATTTGAAAAACACCATTATTGGGGTGTCGCCAAGCGGTAAGGCACTGGTTTCTGATACCAGCATTCCGGGGTTCGAATCCCTGCACCCCAGCCA
>NZ_JBGMNJ010000019.1:0-61627 GCF_051336815.1 Pantoea sp. C2G6 | reverse complement strand
ATTGGGGTGTCGCCAAGCGGTAAGGCACTGGTTTCTGATACCAGCATTCCGGGGTTCGAATCCCTGCACCCCAGCCAAATTGCACAACCTGGCCCGCTTTTGCGGGCTTTGTTGTTTTTGTACTACCCCACTCCTGCCCTGTCGGCCCGCCCTGCGGCGAGCCGAAACGCGACCTCAGTTACAGCCCCAGCGCATAGCGCAACACCTGACGCTTCAGCGCCCCGGAGTGCTGCGCCGCAATCAGGCCGAGATTGCGTGCAATCCGTAGTGGTGCCAGCTGATTGCTGAAGGCGAAATAGAAGAGATCCATACCGCCCTGCATCAGCATATTGTCGGTACGACGCTGACGGTGATAGCGCTGCAATACCCGTTCGGCAGCCCAGTCTTCCGCCGCGCCGCGCGCACTGACCAGCACCTCGATTAACGCATCAATATCGCGATAGCCCAGATTCACACCCTGCCCCGCCAGGGGATTGATGGTGTGCGCGGCATCCCCGACCAGCGCCAGTCCCGGCAGAACATATTGTGAGGCGTGGCGGCGGACCAGCGGAAAGCCGCCCGTCGCATGAGCTTTGAAACGGCCCAGCCGCGCCGGGAAGTGGCTGGCGATCTCTTTCTCCAGCTGTGGCAGCGGCAGCGCCTGTAACTGACGCACCCGCGCAGGCGCGTCATACCAGACCAGCGACGCCCGGTTGTCATAGAGCGGCAGAAAGGCGCGGGGTCCCTGCGGCGTAAAGTGCTGCCAGGTGGCGTCGCCTGCCGGATGTTCACAGCTCACGCTGATCAGCAGACAGGACTGCGCATAGCTCCAGCCATGAATACCGATGCCGGCCATTTGCCGCACCTGAGAGTTGGCCCCATCCGCGCCAACCACCAGCCGGGTATGTAACGCCGTGCCGTCGCTCAGCTTAACCCGCCAGCCGCCATTCTCCGGTTGCAGATCTTCCAGCGTGGCCGGGCAGTAACAGGTCACACCCAGCGACTGCATCTCCTCCCAGAGTGCCCGTTGCAGCACGCTGTTCTCCACCATAAAGCCCAGCTCTGGCAAACCCAGCGAGGCGGCATCAAAACTGACCTGCGCCGTCTGCCACTCCCAGGTCTCCAGCCTGCGATAGGGGGCGCACCGCATCGCCTCGACCCGCGACCAGACGTTAAGCTGCTTCAGTAACGCCACAGAGGATGAACCGATCGCCGAGATCCGCAGATCGGGATCGCTGTCGGCATCAAAAGAGGCGGGTTCGGCGCGCTCAATTACCGCCACCCGGAATTGATGCTGCGTCAGTCCACATGCCAGCGCGGCACCGACCATACCGCCACCGACAATCACCACATCAAACTGATTATCCTGCATTATCCTGTCCCTCTTCTTAGATTCGCCCGCCAGGGCCGCGCGCTGCTGAATAGCGCAAAGTGTACCGGAAAATCCCGGCACGATCAGAAAAGCCCTCAGGCTGGTCACAACAGCATCAAAGCATTACAATACGCGCCCTGCACTTCACTGCACTGAATCAATGGCTAGTTCGATGACAAAAAAACTGCATATCAAAACCTGGGGATGTCAGATGAATGAGTATGATTCATCCAAGATGTCCGACCTGCTGAACAGTACGCACGGCTACACGCTGACCGAGGTCGCTGAAGAGGCAGATATTCTGCTGCTCAACACCTGTTCTATTCGCGAGAAAGCGCAGGAGAAGGTTTTCCACCAGTTGGGGCGCTGGAAAAAGTTAAAAGAGCGTAACCCGGATTTGATCATCGGCGTCGGCGGCTGCGTGGCGTCGCAGGAAGGGGATCACATTCGCCAGCGTGCGCCCTGCGTGGATATTGTCTTTGGCCCGCAGACCCTGCACCGTCTGCCAGAAATGATCAACACCGTGCGCGGCAGCAAAAGTCCGGTGGTCGACATCAGCTTCCCGGAAATCGAGAAATTTGACCGTCTGCCCGAGCCGCGCGCCGAAGGCCCGACCGCCTTCGTCTCCATTATGGAAGGCTGCAACAAATATTGTACTTTCTGCGTGGTGCCTTACACTCGCGGCGAAGAAGTGAGCCGTCCCAGCGATGACATCCTGCTGGAAATTGCCCAGTTGGCGGCCCAGGGCGTGCGCGAAGTCAATCTGCTTGGTCAGAACGTCAACGCCTATCGCGGCGCCACTTTTGATGGAGAGATCTGCACCTTTGCCGAGCTGCTGCGCCTGGTCGCCGCTATCGACGGTATCGACCGCATTCGCTTCACCACCAGCCATCCGATTGAGTTCACCGACGACATTATCGACGTCTATCGGGATACCCCGGAGCTGGTGAGCTTCCTGCATCTGCCGGTGCAGAGCGGCGCGGACCGCATTCTGACGCTGATGAAACGGGCGCACACCGCGCTGGAGTATAAGGCGATTATCCGCAAACTGCGCGCCGCCCGCCCGGATATTGAGATCAGCTCTGACTTCATCATCGGCTTCCCGGGTGAAACCCAGCACGATTTCGAGCAGACCATGAAGCTCATCGCCGAGGTGAACTTCGACGTCAGCTTCAGCTTCATCTACTCGGCGCGACCAGGCACCCCTGCTGCTGACCTGCCGGATGATGTCAGCGAAGAGGAGAAAAAGCAGCGTCTGTGGATATTGCAGGATCGCATTAACCAGCAGGCGCAGGCGATCAGCCGCCGGATGCTCGGCACAGTGCAGCGTATTCTGGTGGAAGGCATCTCCCGCAAGAACGTGATGGAAGTCTCTGGTCGTACCGAAAATAACCGCGTGGTCAACTTTGAAGGTTCACCCGAGATGATCGGTAAATTCGTCGATGTAGAAATTGTCGATGTCTACACCAACTCACTGCGCGGCCGGCTGGTGCGGACCGAAGAAGAGATGGGCCTGCGTATGGCGCAAAGCCCGGCGTCGGTAATTGCCCGTACCCGCAAAGAGAATGAGATCGGCGTCGGTCAGTTCCAGCCGTGATCCCTGCTTTACTGTGCGGCAGCGCGCGTCGCGTTGCCGCCAATTTCACCCTGTTGCACTTGCTTTCTGAAAGTGCCGCCCAAATATCTTTTCATAAGCTTGCGCCCTGGCGTTACGGCATAAATAATTTCGTTATGGTGCATCCGCTTAAGCGTAACGGTGCGCCAGACACACCTCATAACTGGCCCTGAGTGACCCAAAGGATTCGTTTGAATATCGAAACTCGTGAAATCGCCCTTGAACCGGCCGATAACCGTCGCCTGATGAGCCTGTGCGGGCCATTTGACGATAATGTAAAACAGCTTGAGCGTCGTCTGGGCATTGAGATCAATCGTCGCGACAACGTCTTTAAACTGGTGGGACGCGCACTCTGCGTCAACGCCGCCGCGGATATTCTGAAAACGCTCTATGTTGATACCGCGCCCCTGCGCGGCGAGATCCCCGATATTGAGCCAGACCAGATTCACCTGGCGATTAAAGAGAGCCGGGTGCTGGAGCAGACCGCGGAAAGCGTGCCGGAGTATGGCAAAGCGGTCAATATCAAGACCAAACGCGGCGTGATTAAGCCGCGCACGCCAAATCAGGCGCAGTATATCGCCAACGTGCTGGACCACGACATCACCTTTGGTATCGGCCCGGCCGGTACCGGTAAAACCTACCTCGCGGTAGCGGCGGCGGTGGATGCGCTGGAACGCCAGGAGATCCGCCGCATCATGCTGACCCGTCCGGCGGTGGAAGCGGGTGAAAAACTGGGCTTCCTGCCCGGCGATCTGAGCCAGAAAGTGGACCCCTATCTGCGTCCGCTCTACGACGCCCTGTTTGAAATGCTCGGCTTTGAGCGGGTTGAAAAGCTGATGGAGCGTAACGTGATTGAAGTGGCCCCGCTGGCCTATATGCGTGGTCGCACCCTGAACGATGCGTTTATTATTCTTGATGAGAGCCAGAACACCACCATCGAGCAGATGAAGATGTTCCTGACGCGCATCGGCTTTAACTCGAAAGCGGTGATCACCGGCGACGTCACCCAGATTGACCTGCCGCGTCACGTTAAATCGGGCCTGCGCCATGCCATTGAGGTGCTGGCGGACGTTGAAGAGATCAGCTTCAACTTCTTCCACAGTGAAGATGTGGTGCGCCATCCGGTGGTTGCCCGCATCGTTACCGCCTATGAAGCCTGGGAAGCGGCCGATCAGACTCGTCGCGACCAGCAGGCGGAAGAGCGTAAACGCGACGCACTGGCGGCACAGAGCGCCACCCAGGAGAGCAAATGAGCGAGGTCATTCTCGATCTCCAGGTCGCCTGTGAAAACAGCGCGGACCTGCCAGCTGAAAGCCAGTTTCATCGCTGGCTGTCAGCGGCCGTCACCCCATTTCAGCCGGAAAGCGAAGTCACGGTGCGTCTGGTTGATGAAGCGGAAAGTCATGAGTTAAATCTGACTTATCGCGGTAAAGACAAGCCGACCAACGTGCTCTCCTTCCCGTTTGAAGCGCCGCCAGGCATTGAGCTGCCGCTGCTGGGCGATCTGATTATCTGCCGTCAGGTGGTTGAACAGGAAGCCACAGAACAGGGGAAAAGTGTTGAAGCCCACTGGGCCCATATGGTGGTACACGGCACGCTGCACCTGCTGGGCTACGACCATATTGATGATGACGAAGCCGAAGAGATGGAAGCACTGGAGACCGAGATAATGCTTGCTCTTGGGTATCCTGATCCGTACATTTCGGAGAAAGAAGACGCCTGAGCCCCATTTTCAGGCTAACCGGCTGTCGGCAACGCGCCGACAGTCTCTATTTCCTCACCAGAGAGATCTTTAAAAACCGCCATGAGCGACGACCATTCTCAAAACAGCGATGCACCCAGTAGTAAAAAGGGATTCTTTTCCCTGTTGATCAACCAACTTTTTCACGGTGAACCTAAAAACCGTGATGAGCTACTGGAGCTGATCCGCGACTCAAATCACAAAGAGCTGATTGACCAGGATACCCGCGACATGCTCGAAGGGGTACTGGATATTGCGGAGCAGCGCGTGCGTGACATCATGATCCCGCGCTCGCAGATGATCACCCTGAAACGTAATCAGAACCTCGAAGAGTGTCTGGAGGTGATCATTGACTCCGCCCACTCCCGCTTCCCGGTGATCAGTGAAGATAAAGATCATGTAGAAGGCATTCTGATGGCCAAAGATCTGCTGCCGTTTATGAGCAGCGAATCTGAGCCATTCAGCATTGAGAAAGTGCTGCGTCCGGCGGTGGTGGTGCCTGAAAGTAAGCGTGTGGACCGGATGCTGAAAGAGTTCCGCTCCCAGCGTTACCACATGGCGATTGTGATTGATGAGTTTGGTGGCGTCTCCGGGCTGGTCACTATCGAAGACATCCTGGAGCTGATCGTGGGTGAGATTGAAGATGAGTATGACGATGAAGAAGATCGTGATATTCGTCAGCTTAATCGCCACACCTTCACCGTGCGGGCGCTGACCGCGATTGAAGATTTCAATGAGGTGTTCGGTACTCAGTTCAGTGATGATGAAGTGGACACCATCGGGGGTCTGGTGATGCAGGGATTCGGTCATCTGCCGGCCCGGGGTGAAAGCATCGACATTGAGGGCTACCAGTTCAAGGTAACGATGGCGGACAGCCGCCGTATCATCCAGGTTCACGTGACTATTCCCGAAAACTCGCCACAACCTCAACTGGAAGACGAATAAGTCTATGGCTTTAGCCTCACTCTACCCGCGCCAGCGGGTTCGCCTGCTGCTGGCTCTGTTAACGGGTGCGTGCGGCACCCTCGCCTTCTCCCCCTACGACTTCTGGCCCGCGGCACTGCTGTCGCTGGGCGGTCTACAGCTGCTGACCCTTAATCGCTCCAGCCCGCAGGCCAGTGCCATCGGCTTTGTCTGGGGTGTGGGTCTGTTTGGCAGCGGCGTCAACTGGGTGTACGTCAGTGTCGCCACCTTTGGCGGCATGCCGGGGCCGGTCAATGTCTTTATCGTGGCGCTGCTGGCGGCTTATCTGGCGATCTACCCGGCGCTGTTTGCGGGCGTACTGAATCGCCTCTGGCCGCGAACAACGCTGTGGCGCATGGCGCTGGCCGCCCCGGCACTGTGGCAGATTACCGAGTTTCTGCGCGGCTGGGTGCTGACCGGCTTTCCGTGGCTGCAATTTGGTTACAGCCAGATTGATGGCCCGCTGAAAGGTCTGGCGCCGCTTGCGGGCGTTGAAACCCTGACCTTCCTGCTGATGGTGGTGGCTGGCCTGCTGGCGTATGCGCTGCAACAGCGCAGCGTCAGAAGTCTGGTGGCGGCTCTGCTGCTGCTGGCACTGCCGTGGCCGTTACGCTACATCCAGTGGGTTCAGCCGATGCCCGAGCGGGCGGTCGAGGTAGCGCTGGTGCAGGGTAATATCCCACAGTCGATGAAGTGGGACCCGCAGCAGTTACTCAATACCCTGCGCATCTATACCGGTCTCAGTCAGCCGCTAATGGGCAAAGCGCCGATAATTATCTGGCCTGAATCGGCGATCACCGACCTGGAGAGCAATCAGCAGCCGTTCCTGCGTTCGCTGGATGATGAGCTGCGTGAGCGCGGCAGTTCGCTGGTCACCGGCATTGTTGACTCGCGGCTGGAGCAGAACCGTTATCACGACTACAACACGGTGATCGTGCTGGGTGGCAAAACGCCCTACAACTACTTCAGCGGCAATCGCTACCAGAAAAATCACCTGGTGCCGTTTGGCGAATTTGTGCCGCTGGCCGATCTGCTGCGTCCGCTGGCACCGTTCTTTGATCTGCCGATGTCCGCCTTCAGCCGGGGTAACTATCTCCAGCCGCAACTGAGCGTAGCGGGCTATAACCTCACCACCGCCATCTGTTATGAGATCGTGCTGGGTGAGCAGGTACGGGCCAACTTCCATCCTGACACCAGCTTCCTGCTGACCGTTTCAAATGACGCCTGGTTTGGTCACTCTATCGGCCCGTGGCAGCACTTCCAGATGGCGCGGATGCGGTCGCTGGAGCTGGGCCGTCCGCTGTTGCGCAGTACCAATAACGGCGTGACGGCGGTGGTCAATGCCAGCGGTGACGTTGAGAAGTCACTGCCGCAGTTTACCCGCGATGTGCTGGTCAGCAAGGTGACGCCTACTCAGGGCGTCACGCCTTATGCCCGGGCCGGTCTCTGGCCGGTCTGGTCTCTGACGCTGCTGGCCGCGGCGATTGCCTTGCTGCGTCGCCGCCGATAATCTTTCCTGCCCCGCAAGGCGAAGCATCCGCTTCGCCTTGTTCCCCACTCTGCGCTATTTCCCGCTCCCCGCACCGCATACTCTGCTACCCGAACCGCTATTTACGCTTTTCTGGCACGATGATTGCTAAATATTTCAATGTTTTTCGCAAACAGGCGGAATACAGGCGCTGATGCCAGGCCGGTTGCACCAAAATAGTCGCTTCTGCTGCACCTTTATTGCGCAGGCCGATAAAAATGCGTTTTTTTGGTGCGTATCACCTCGCAAAAAAGAAACTTTTTTGTTTCATCGCGTTAACAATCCGCTATGTTAGTGACTCTTCTGCGCCCATTTACACCGCAGAATGACCCGAAACGCAGCAGAAAACAGACACAACATCATAATCAGCGCAGGTTATATCCTGTGCATTTTTCATACGAAGGAGTTGGAACATGCAACTACGCAAAGTGGCATTATCTCTTCTGCTGATCAGCGCAGCGGCGGGAGCGGCCCAGGCGGAAGATCTCAGCGGCACCCTGAAGAAGATCAATGACAATGGCGTCATTGTGGTCGGGCATCGCGAATCATCAGTTCCCTTTTCTTATTATGACAACCAGCAAAAAGTCGTCGGCTACTCCCAGGCCTACTCCAATGCCATTGTGGATGCCATCAAAGCGAAGCTGAACAAGCCAGATTTACAGGTCAAAATGATCCCGATTACCTCACAAAACCGTATTCCGCTGCTGCAAAACGGCACTTACGACTTTGAGTGTGGATCGACCACCAACAACCTTGAGCGCCAGAAGCAGGCCGCCTTCTCTGACACCATTTTTGTTATCGGCACCCGTCTGCTGGTTAAAAAAGATGGCCCGATCAAAGATTTTGACGATCTGAAGGGCAAAACCGTGGTGGTGACTTCAGGGACCACCTCTGAAGTGCTGCTGCACAAACTGAACGACGACAAAAAAATGGAGATGCGCATTATCAGCGCTAAAGATCATGGCGACTCTTTCCGTACCCTGGAAACCGGTCGTGCCGTGGCCTTTATGATGGATGATGCTCTGCTGGCCGGTGAACGCGCGAAAGCCAAAAAACCGGACAACTGGGAAATCTTAGGCACACCACAGTCAAAAGAAGCCTACGGCTGCATGCTGCGTAAAGATGATCCGCAGTTCAAAACCTTAGTGGATGAGACCATCGCTAAAGCGCAGACCTCCGGTCAGGCGGAAAAATGGTTCGACACCTGGTTTAAACAGCCGATTCCACCAAAGAACCTGAACATGAACTTTGAGCTGTCAGATGACATGAAAGCGCTGTTCAAAACGCCGAATGACAAAGCACTGAATTAACAAAAAAATACCCAATGGATTTCAGGTTGCATCAAGGCAGGAACAGGCATCCCGATGAGCTTACTCAGGTAAGCGAGTCGGGGGCGTGAACCAGGCCTGCAAAAATGCAGCCTGAAAGACGGCGGGTATAACAAGGGTGGCCTGGCTGCCCTCTCGATTGCTGAAACCACGGCATGGACAGACAGACTGACCCGGGTCGTTCCCCTGAGTCAGGAAATAAAACGCCGTTCATCAATCTTCAGGGTAGCTTCGCTACCCTTTTTTTCCCGGAGCTCGTTATGGGTATCGATTGGAACTGGGGCATATTTCTCGAACAGGCCCCGTTCGGTAATACAACCTACCTTGGCTGGCTGTGGTCCGGTTTTCAGGTGACGATAGCCGTCTCCTGCTGCGCCTGGATTATCGCCTTCTGCGTAGGATCTTTTTTCGGCATTCTGCGCACCGTGCCTAATCGCCTGCTGGCGACCATTGGTACCTGCTATGTCGAACTGTTTCGTAATATCCCGCTGATCGTCCAGTTCTTCTTCTGGTATCTGGTGGTGCCCGAACTGGTGGGCGAAAACCTCGGCATGTGGTTTAAGTCTGAGCTTGATCCCAACATTCAGTTCTTCCTCTCCTCAATGATCTGTCTGGGTCTGTTTACCGCCGCCCGCGTCTGCGAGCAGGTGCGTGCCGCCATTCAGTCACTGCCGGCGGGTCAGAAGAATGCCGGACTGGCGATGGGATTAACCCTGCCGCAGACCTACCGCTATGTGCTGCTGCCGAATGCCTATCGTGTGATTGTGCCGCCGATGACGTCGGAAATGCTGAACCTGGTGAAGAACTCCGCGATCGCCTCGACCATTGGTCTGGTGGATATGGCGGCCCAGGCGGGCAAGCTGCTCGACTACTCTGCCCACGCCTATGAGTCCTTTACCGCGATTACCCTGGCCTATGTCGCCATTAACGCGGTGATTATGTTGTTGATGAGTCTGGTCGAGCGCAAAGTCCGGCTGCCAGGCAATGCGGGAGGCAAGTAATGTACGAGTTTGACTGGAGTTCCATTACCCCCAGCCTGCCCTATCTGCTTAACGGCTTAATCATTACCTTTAAGATCACCATCACCGCGGTGGTGTTCGGCATTCTGTGGGGCACCCTGCTGGCGGTGATGCGTCTGTCAGCCTTTAAGCCGATCAGCTGGTTCGCCAAAATCTATGTCAACCTGTTCCGCTCGGTGCCGCTGGTGATGGTGCTGCTCTGGTTCTATCTGGTAGTGCCGAGTTTTCTGCAACAGGTGCTGGGCCTGTCGCCCAAAACCGACATCCGGCTGATTTCCGCGATGGTCGCCTTTTCGCTGTTTGAGGCAGCCTACTATTCGGAGATTATCCGCGCCGGGATCATCAGTATCTCCCGTGGCCAGGGCAACGCCGCGCTGGCGCTGGGCATGACGCCGTGGCAATCGATGCGGCTGATTATCCTGCCGCAGGCGTTCCGCGCCATGGTGCCGCTGCTACTGACCCAGGGGATCGTGCTGTTCCAGGATACCTCGCTGGTCTACGTCTTAAGCCTGGCGGACTTCTTCCGTACCGCCTCCACCATTGGTGAACGTGACGGCACCCAGGTTGAAATGATTCTGTTTGCCGGTCTGGTCTACTTTGTTATCAGCCTGAGCGCCTCGCTGTTGGTCAGCTATTTAAAAAGAAAAAGGACGGTTTAAATGATTAGCCTGAAAAACGTTTCTAAGTGGTATGGTCACTTTCAGGTGCTGACCGACTGCTCAACCGAAGTCAAAACCGGTGAAGTGGTGGTCGTCTGCGGGCCGTCAGGCTCGGGTAAATCGACCTTAATTAAGACCGTGAATGGACTGGAGCCGATTCAGCAGGGCGTGATCGCGGTAAACGGTACTGAAGTGAACAACAAAAAAACCAACCTTGCCCAGCTTCGCAGCCAGGTGGGGATGGTGTTTCAGCATTTCGAACTGTTTCCGCACCTCAGCATTATCAACAACCTGGTGCTGGCCCAGGTGAAAGTGTTGAAGCGCGACAAAGCGGCGGCGCGCGATAAAGGGCTGAAGCTGCTGAAGCGTGTTGGCCTGTCGGCTCACGCGGAGAAGTTTCCCGGTCAGCTCTCCGGCGGCCAGCAGCAGCGCGTGGCGATTGCGCGTGCGCTCTGTATGGACCCGATTGCGATGCTGTTTGATGAGCCGACCTCGGCGCTCGATCCTGAGATGATCAACGAAGTGCTGGATGTGATGGTGGAGCTGGCGCAGGAGGGAATGACGATGATGGTGGTGACGCACGAGATGGGCTTCGCACGCAAAGTGGCCAACCGCGTGATCTTCATGGATGAAGGGAAAATTATCGAAGACACCAACAAAGATGAATTCTTTAATAACCCGCAGTCTGACCGCGCTAAAGATTTCCTCGCCAAAATTCTGCACTAAAAACCGTGCGGGTCACAAATCGTGACCCGCCTCTTTATCGCACCAATCAGGGTTCAAAAGGCTCGCGCTCAAACTGATCGTGACCACATTCAGGGCAGCGCGACAGGGTCTCCGGGGTATAAATCGCCCGGGTAAAGTGGCACTTTTCACACACCAGATTACCCAACCCCACCACTTCACCACTTTGATAGACGCCGTGGTGATGCAGATCCTGAAACACCTCACGCCACTCCAGCTGGCTTTTGTCGGTGATGTCCGCCAGTTCCTTCCAGATGCTTTCGCGGATAATGCGCATAAACAGCGAATCGGCCAGCGGCTCTTCCGCGTCGGTATAGCTGCGGGCAAACTCTTCTAAATCACGGCGCACCGAGCGCAGCGCTTGGTCAATCTGCTCTGCGCTCATCTCCGCCCGGGCCAGCAACTGGCTGCGTCGCCCGGCAATCAGTTCATCGATATTGCGATCGCCCTCGCGAAGCCGTTCGGTCAACACCGCTAACGACTCACGATATTCCTGCGCGACTTTGTTCATTTTATTCTCCTTAATGGTGGTCACCGCTGCCTTAAGTTTAGTCGTTTTGCGCGGTTTACCGTGCCGTTTGTGGCTTTTACCCGCTCTTCTTCCGGCTAAATAACAAAAGGGTGAAGAGGCTGACGCTTTCAGCAGAAATCGCGCCAGCACAAGGGGGAAGTGTTGTTGATACGCGGCCTTATGGGTATGCTATGCGGATCTTAACGTCAGAAAAATGTTATTCATTAAGGACCACAGGCAGCCATGCAAGAGCAATACCGCCCGGAAGAGATTGAATCCCGTGTGCAGCAGCACTGGGATGAAAACGAAACGTTTAAAGTGACGGAGCAGGAAGGCAAAGAAAAATACTATTGCCTCTCTATGCTGCCCTATCCTTCTGGCCGCCTGCACATGGGCCACGTTCGTAACTACACCATCGGCGATGTCATCGCGCGTTATCAGCGTATGCTCGGCAAAAACGTGCTTCAGCCGATTGGCTGGGACGCTTTCGGCCTGCCTGCGGAAGGAGCGGCGGTTAAGAACAATACGGCACCGGCTCCCTGGACTTACGATAATATCGCCTATATGAAAAACCAGCTTAAACTGCTGGGTTTTGGCTACGACTGGAGCCGTGAACTGGCGACCTGTCAGCCAGAGTATTACCGCTGGGAGCAGTGGTTCTTTACCCGCCTGTTTGAAAAAGGCCTGGTCTATAAAAAAACCTCCGCCGTCAACTGGTGCCCGAACGATCAGACGGTGCTGGCGAACGAGCAGGTGATCGACGGCTGCTGCTGGCGCTGCGACACTAAAGTTGAGCGTAAAGAGATCCCGCAGTGGTTTATCAAAATCACCGACTATGCGGAAGAGTTACTGAACGACCTGGATACGCTGGAAGAGTGGCCTGAGCAGGTCAAGACCATGCAGCGTAACTGGATTGGCCGTTCCGAAGGGGTGGAAATCACCTTTGACGTCGCCGACAGCGAAGAGAAAGTCACCGTCTACACCACCCGCCCGGATACCTTTATCGGCGCCACCTACGTTGCGGTGGCGGCGGGTCATCCGCTGGCGACCCAGGCGTCAGTTAACAACCCGGCACTGGCTGACTTTATCGCTGAATGCCGCACCACCAAAGTGGCGGAAGCGGATATGGCGACCATGGAGAAGAAAGGCATGGCCACTGGCCTGTCGGCTATCCATCCGCTGACCGGCGAGCTTATCCCGGTCTGGGTCGCCAACTTCGTGCTGATGGAATATGGCACCGGTGCTGTGATGGCCGTACCGGCGCACGATCAACGCGACTGGGAGTTTGCCACCAAATATGATCTGCCGATTAAGCCAGTGGTACTGAACCTGGATGGCAGCATACCTGACGTCAGCGCCGCGGCGATGACCGACAAAGGCGCACTGTTCAACTCTGGCGAATTTAACGGGCTGGATCACGCCGCCGGTTTCAACGCCATTGCTGACGCGCTGGCCGCTAAAGGCGTGGGCGTGCGTAAAGTTAACTACCGTCTGCGCGACTGGGGCGTCTCCCGTCAGCGCTACTGGGGTGCGCCAATCCCGATGGTGACGCTGGAAGATGGTACCGTGATGCCCGCGCCAGAAGACCAGCTGCCGGTGATCCTGCCGGAAGATGTGGTGATGGATGGTATCACCAGCCCGATCAAAGCCGATCCTGAGTGGGCCAAAACCACGGTCAACGGCCAGCCGGCGCTGCGTGAAACTGACACCTTCGACACCTTTATGGAGTCCTCCTGGTACTACGCGCGTTACACCTGCACAAATTACAAAGACGGGATGCTGGACCCGGCGGCGGCCAACTACTGGCTGCCGGTCGATCAGTATGTCGGTGGCATTGAACACGCCATCATGCACCTGATGTATTTCCGCTTCTTCCACAAGCTGCTGCGTGACGCGGGCCTGGTCAACTCCAATGAGCCAGCCAAACGTCTGCTGTGCCAGGGCATGGTGCTGGCTGACGCCTTCTACTACCTGGGTGCCAACGGCGAGCGCAACTGGGTCTCTCCGGTTGACGTTGAGGTTGAGCGTGACGAGAAAGGCCGCATTGTTAAAGCGACCGACAATCAGGGCCGCGAAGTGATCTACGCCGGCATGAGCAAAATGTCGAAGTCGAAAAACAACGGCATTGACCCGCAGCTGATGGTCGAGCGTTACGGCGCGGATACCGTGCGTCTGTTTATGATGTTTGCCTCGCCTGCGGATATGACGCTGGAGTGGCAGGAGTCAGGCGTGGAAGGGGCGAACCGTTTCCTGAAGCGTGTCTGGAAGCTGGTCTATGAACACACCCAGAAAGGCGCTAGCGTCGCGCTGGATGTGGCTGGCCTGAATGATGAGCAGAAATCGCTGCGTCGCGACCTGCACAAAACCATCGCCAAAGTGGCGGATGACATTGGCCGTCGTCAGACCTTCAACACCGCCATCGCGGCCGTGATGGAGCTGATGAACAAACTGGCACGTGCGCCGCAGGAGAGCGAGCAGGATCGCGCCCTGATGCAGGAAGCGCTGCTGGCGGTGGTTCGCCTGCTCTATCCGTTCACTCCGCACGCCTGCTATGTTCTGTGGCAGACGCTGGGTGGCGAAGGCACCATCGATGAAGCGGCCTGGCCGGTTGCTGATGAAGCGGCTATGGTTGAAGATTCACTGCTGGTGGTGGTGCAGGTTAACGGCAAAGTGCGCGGTAAAATTACCGTGCCCGCCGACGCCACACAGGAACAGGTTCAGGCACGCGCGGCACAGGAACATCTGGTGGCGAAGTATCTGGACGGCGTGACTATCCGTAAAGTCATTTATGTACCGGGCAAACTGCTTAACCTGGTCGTAGGTTAAGTTCAGGAGGAACTGTGCGACATCCGATTATCAGGCTGTTTGTCATGCTGGCGGTGGTGATCACCGCTGGCTGTGGTTTTCATCCGCGCGGCACCACTCAGGTGCCCAGCGAACTGAAAACCCTGATTGTTTCAACCGGCGATCCTTACGGACCGCTGGCGCGTACCGTGCGTCAGCAGCTGCGCATCAACAATGTCACCATTGTTGAGGACAGCAAACAGAACCGTACCGATATTCCAACGCTGCGTCTGGGGCCTGAACTGTCGGGCCGCGACACCGCCTCGGTGTTTATTAGCGGGACCACGGCTGAATATCAGCTGGTGATGACCCTGACCGCTCAGGTGTTACTGCCAGGCAAAGGTCTCTACCCTATCAGCACCACGGTCTATCGTTCCTTCTTCGATAACCCGAATGCGGCGCTGGCTAAAGATGCGGAGCAGGATCTGATCACCCAGGAGATGCGTCAGCGTGCCGCCGAGCAGCTGGTACGTAAACTGCTGACGGTCCATGCTGCGCAGATCAACAGCAAAGAGACGCTGCCGGCGTCGACGATTCCGGTGCCGGGCCAGGGTTCACAGGAAGTGCCCTCTTCCTCTGCTACCAGTCTGCAATGATCAGGATTTATCCTGAGCAACTCAGCGCGCAGCTCCGTGAGGGGCTGCGCGCCTGTTATCTGTTAGCCGGTAATGAACCGCTGCTGTTGCAGGAGAGCGCTGACGCGATCCGCGCGGCGGCCACCGCGCAGGGATTCGAAGAACATCTCAGTTTTACCCTGGATGCGCAGACGGACTGGGAGAGCCTGTTCGTCAGCTGCCAGTCGCTTAGTCTGTTTGCTCAGCGTCAGACCCTGACGCTGCAATTCCCCGAAAATGGCCCCAACGCCGCGATGGCCGAACAGCTGGTTAAGCTGTCGTCGCTGTTACACGCCGATATTCTGCTGATCTGCCGGATGGCAAAACTGACCAAAGCGCAGGAGAACAGCGCCTGGTTCAAAGCCCTCGCCGCCTCGGCGGTGTTGGTGCCGTGCCAGACGCCAGAGCAGGCCCAGCTGCCGCGCTGGGTGGTCAGCCGCGCCAGAGCGCTGAAGTTATCGGTGGATGACGCGGCGGTGCAGCTACTCTGTTACTGCTACGAAGGCAATCTGCTGGCGCTGGCGCAGGCGCTTGAGCGGCTCTCCCTGCAATGGCCTGACGGTAAGCTGACGCTGCCGCGGGTCGAAGAGGCGGTCAGCGATGCCGCGCACTTTACGCCGTTTCACTGGGTAGATGCGCTGCTGGCGGGCAAGAGTCGCCGCGCCCTGCATATCCTGCATCAGCTGGAGAAGGAAGAGAGCGAAGTGGTGATCCTGCTGCGTACCTTACAGCGCGATCTGCTGACGCTGCTGCATCTGCAACGCCACCAGGCGCAGCAGTCGCTGCGCACCCTGATGGATCAGCAGCGCATCTGGCAGAACCGCCGCGCGCTGTTCACTGAGGCGCTGCAACGACTCGACGCCGCCCGCCTGCAACGGGCGATCCATCTGCTGAGCCAGATTGAGATCACCCTGAAGCAGGATTATGGTCAGCCAGTGTGGCCGCAGTTGCAGACCCTGACGCTGCTGCTCAGCAGCCGGGCCTTTCCGACGAGTTTCGCCCATGTCTGAGCTACACGCGCTGTTTGGCGGCACCTTTGATCCCATCCATTTCGGTCATCTGCGGCCGGTGGAAGCGCTGGCCCAGCAGACCGGCTTGCAGCGTGTCACGCTGCTGCCCAACAACGTGCCGCCCCATCGTCCGCAGCCGGAAGCCAGCGCCGCCCAGCGGGTAGCGATGCTGCGCTGCGCCATCGCCGATTTGCCGCTGTTTGATATTGATACTCGCGAGCTGGATCGCGATACCCCCTCCTGGACCGTGACCACCTTAGAAGCCTGGCGTGCCGAACGCGGTGAGCAGCAGCCGCTGGGCTTTATCATTGGTCAGGATTCGCTGCTGAGCATCGCGAAGTGGCATCGCTGGCAGGAATTGCTGTCGCTTTGCCATCTGCTGGTCTGCCAGCGGCCGGGCTATCCGACGCAGTTCGACACGCCAGAGATGCAACAGTGGCTCGATCAACACCGCGCCGGGCAGAGCCAGCAGCTGCATCAGCGACCCGCCGGGCATATCTGGCTGGCAGAGACGCCGCTCTATGACATCTCTGCGACGGAGATCCGCCGTCGCCGCCATCAGCATCTCTCCTGTGACGATCTGCTGCCCGCCCCGGTGATCGATTATATCGACCGCGCGGGCTTATATCGCGACTGATCCGGGCATGCTATACTGCGCCGCTTAATTTTTTGGCTGCACTCTCCGGGCTTACAGCCGGCCCGATACCACCAGATTCAAAGGGGAACCTTTTGCAAGGTAAAGCACTCCAAGAGTTCATTATTGATAAGATTGATGATCTTAAAGGCCAGGACATTGTCACCATCGACGTTCAGGGCAAATCCAGCATCACCGATTTCATGATCATCTGCACCGGCACCTCAACGCGCCATGTGACCTCGATCGCCGAACACGTTGAGCAGGAATCCCGTGCGGCGGGCCTGATGCCGTTAGGTATCGAAGGTAAAAGCGCGGCAGACTGGGTTGTGGTTGATCTGGGTGATGTCATCGTGCACGTGATGCAGGAAGAGAGTCGCCAGCTCTACGAGCTGGAAAAACTCTGGAGCTAATCGGTGAAACTGCAACTTGTTGCCGTCGGCACCAAAATGCCTGACTGGGTGCAGACCGGTTTCATGGAGTATCTGCGCCGCTTCCCGAAAGATATGCCGCTTGAGCTGACCGAAGTGACCGCGGGTAAACGCGGCAAAAATGCTGACATCAAACGCATCCTGGAAAAAGAGGGTGAAGCGATGTTAGCGGCGGTCGGCAAAGGTAATCGCATCGTCACGCTGGATATACCGGGTCATCCGTGGGAAACCCCGCAGCTGGCGCAGCAGCTGGAACGCTGGAAGCTGGATGGTCGTGATGTCAGCCTGCTGATTGGCGGGCCTGAAGGTCTGGCTCCGGCCTGTAAAGCGGCGGCGGAGCAGAGCTGGTCACTGTCAGCATTGACGTTGCCTCATCCGCTGGTGCGCGTGCTGGTCGCGGAAAGCCTCTATCGCGCCTGGAGCATAACGACAAATCATCCTTATCATCGTGAATGACCGATCAGCCCACATCAGACATGACAAGTAGCGGATGAAATTACACAGCAACGCCTTTCGCGATTACAGCGCCGAACAGAAACTTTTTGTCCGTCGGGCGGTTATTGCCTTTGTCGGTATCTTACTGCTCTCTGCCATTCTGGTGGTTAACCTCTACCACCTGCAAATCTTACGCTTTGACGATTACAGCACCCGCTCCAACGAAAACCGCATCAAACTGGTGCCGGTCGCGCCCAGTCGCGGCATTATCTATGACCGGAACGGTACGCCGCTGGCGCTGAACCGCACCATCTATCGGGCAGAGCTGGTCCCGCAAAAAGTCGATAATCTGCAACAGACGCTGGAAAACTTACGCCCGATTCTTGAGCTGACTGACGACGACCTCGAAAACTTTCAAAAAGAGCGTAAACGCGCGCCGCGCTTTACCTCTATTCCGATCAAGAGCGGCCTGAATGAAGTGCAGGTGGCACGCTTTGCGGTTAACCAGTACCGTTTTCCCGGCGTGGAGGTCAGAGGCTATCAGCGTCGCTACTACCCTTATGGCGCGACACTGACCCACGTGGTCGGCTACGTATCGAAAATCAACGATCGTGACGTTGCCCGCCTCGACAAAGAGGGTAAGAGAGCCAACTACGCTGATACACATGACATCGGCAAGCTGGGTATTGAAGCGTATTACGAAGAGCTGCTGCACGGCAGAACCGGCTTTGAAGAGGTTGAGGTTAACAACCGCGGCCGGGTGATCCGTCAGCTGCATGAGGAGTCTCCCCAGGCGGGACGCGATATTTATCTGACTATCGATCTCAGGCTCCAGCAATATATTGAGACGCTGCTGGCGGGCAGTCGCGCGGCGGTGGTGGTCAGCGATCCGCGTACCGGCGAAATCCTCGCGATGGTCTCCACCCCCAGCTACGACGCCAACCTGTTTGTCGATGGTATCTCCAGCAAAGATTATCGCGGCCTGCTGGAAGATGAAAACCGTCCGCTCTATAACCGCGCCATCCAGGCCGCCTACCCGCCCGCCTCGACGGTCAAACCCTATGTCGCGGTCTCCGCCCTGAGCGCCGGGGTAATTAACCGCAACACCAGCCTGTTCGATCCCGGCTGGTGGCAGCTGCCCGGCTCTGAAAAACGCTTCCGTGACTGGAAAAAGTGGGGGCATGGCCGCCTGAACGTTACCAAAGCGCTGGAAGAGTCGGCGGATACCTTCTTCTACCAGGTGGCTTACGACATGGGTATCGATCGTCTGTCGGAGTGGATGAATAAATTTGGGTACGGCAGCCGCACCGGTATCGATCTGCCGCAGGAGAGCGCCGGTAATATGCCGACCCGCGACTGGAAAATGCGCCGGTTTAAAAAGCCGTGGTATCAGGGTGACACCATTCCGGTCGGGATCGGTCAGGGTTACTGGACGGCGACGCCGTTACAGATGAACAAAGCGATGATGATTCTGATCAACGACGGCGTGGTCAAGGTGCCGCACATGCTGCGCGCTACCCGCGAAGGGCGCACGCTGGTGCCCTATCGCCAGCCGCCGTCGACACCGATTGGTGATATTCACTCCGGCTACTGGGAGCTGGCAAAAGATGGCATGTATGGCGTGGCGAACCGGCCTAACGGCACCGCTCATAAAAGTTTCGCCGACGCGCCTTATAAAATTGCCGCCAAGTCAGGTACGGCACAGGTCTTTGGCCTGAAAGAGAACGAAACCTATAACGCGCACAGGATTGCCGAGCGATTACGCGACCATAAATTAATGACCGCCTTTGCCCCTTATGACAAACCTCGGGTCGCCGTGACCATTATTCTGGAAAACGGTGGCGCCGGACCGGCTGTCGGCACCGTGATGCGCCAGATTCTGGATCACATTATGTTAGGTGATAACAATACAGTTCTGCCGGACGCTGCGCCTCTGCCGCCCGGCTATGAAGGTGAATAAACATGTCGATGAACGATAGTCCGCAGAAACGATCGATCTGGATGCGCATCCATATCGATCCGCTGTTTATGCTGGTGATCCTCGGCCTGCTGACCTACAGCGCCGTGGTGATCTGGAGCGCCAGTGGACAGGACCCGGGCATGATGGAGCGAAAACTCGGTCAGATCGCCATGGGTCTGGTGATCATGATTGTGCTGGCGCAGGTGCCGCCGCGCGTCTATGAGGGCTGGGCGCCCTATCTCTATATCGTCTGCGTGATCCTGCTGGTGGCGGTGGACGCCTTTGGCCAGATCAGTAAAGGCGCGCAGCGCTGGCTCGACCTTGGCTTTGTCCGTTTTCAGCCGTCAGAGATTGCCAAGATTGCGGTGCCGCTGATGGTGGCGCGCTTTATCAACCGCGACGTCTGTCCGCCCACCCTGAAAAATACCGCTATCGCGCTGGTTCTGATCTTTGTTCCGACCTTACTGGTGGCGGCTCAGCCCGATCTCGGCACCTCGATTCTGATTGCCGCCTCCGGCTTGTTTGTGCTGTTCCTGTCGGGGATGAGCTGGAAACTGATTGGCGTGGCGGTGCTGCTGGTGGCGGCCTTTATCCCGATCCTCTGGTTCTTCCTGATGCATGACTATCAGCGCGACCGCGTCATGATGCTGCTCGACCCGGAAACCGATCCGCTGGGCGCGGGCTATCACATCATCCAGTCGAAAATCGCCATCGGCTCGGGTGGACTGCGCGGCAAAGGCTGGCTTCAGGGCACCCAGTCTCAGCTGGAGTTTTTACCGGAACGCCACACGGACTTTATCTTTGCGGTACTGGCTGAAGAGCTGGGACTGGTCGGCGTGCTGCTGCTGCTGGCCCTCTATCTGCTGCTGATCATGCGCGGATTGATTGTCGCCGCACGCGCCCAAACCACCTTTGGCCGGGTGATGGCGGGCGGTTTAATGCTGATTTTATTCGTTTATGTTTTCGTTAACATTGGTATGGTTAGTGGTATCTTACCGGTGGTTGGCGTGCCGCTGCCGCTGGTCAGCTATGGCGGCTCGGCGCTGATCGTGCTTATGGCGGGATTTGGCATTGTGATGTCGATCCACACTCACCGAAAAATGTTATCTAAAAGTGTCTGAGAGGCTTCACATGCGTAAGGAATGGCTTGGCGTTGCACTGGCATCACTGGTTCTGGCGGCCTGTACCACGCCGGAACCATCGCAAAATAGCGCGCCGCCGCAACCGGCCTACAATGGCCCCGTCGTAGAAATTCCGGGCGTTGAGCCACGTTATGAACCGATCAATCCCGGCACCAGCCAGGATTACAGCGTCAACGGCAAAAATTATCGCATCATTAAAGATCCGTCCAACTTCAGCGAAGTCGGCCTGGCGACCTCGTATGGCGATGAGGCGCAGGGCAACCGCACTGCGACCGGTGAAGCCTACGATCCCGACGCACTGACCGCGGCTCATCCTACCCTGCCGCTGCCAGGCTACGTGCGCGTCACCAACATTGCCAATGGCCGTCAGATTGTGGTGCGGATCAACGATCGCGGACCCTATACGCCAGGTCGTATCATCGATCTGTCCCGGGCCGCCGGTGACCGCCTCAATATCTCGAACAATTCGCGGGTGCGGGTCGATTACATCAAGGTCGCGCCAGACGGTTCGCTCTCCGGTCCCGGCACCATCGGTACGGTGGTGGCGAAACAGAGTTACGCCCTGCCTGCACGCCCGGATCTGAACGGCGGCGCGGTGATGAACGGCGGCAGCGCGGCGACCAGCGAGCCTGCGGCCCAGAATGTAGCCCCTGTCAGCAACAGCACCCTGCAAAGCAGTGACGGCATGGGCGCACCGGTCCAGAGCAGTGGCTTTCTCGGCGCGCCTCAGCCGTTAGCCTCCGGCGTGCTGGAAGGCAGTGAACCGCCAGCTCCGGCTCCCGCCGTGGTTAGCGCACCGCCAGCGGCCAGCGCCGCGCCCGCATCGGGCAATGCCGCCGCCGCATCCGGTTATGTGGTGCAGGTCGGCGCGCTGAACGATCCCGCCCGCGCGCAGCAGATGATGAAAAGTCTGAGCCAGCGCTACGGCGTGCCCGGCAAAGTAGAGGATGCGGGCAATAATGTTTATCGCGTTCAGCTCGGCGGTTATTCCACCCGCGCCGAAGCGGCGGCGCTGCAACAGCGGCTGAGCAGTGACGGTCAGAGCGCCTCCTTCATTACGAATACACGTCGCTGACAGGCGGATCACACACGCGCAGGTTACGTCTGCTAACAACCCAATCATCACGCCCGGTGCCAGCGAATCTGGCATCAGGTAAGATGGATGACCTTTTTAACCTCAAACCCACGGATGTTGTAGTCCTACACATGAACACGCTGAAATCATCTCGTTTGCTGAAACGCCTGACAGTGGGATCACTGATCGCTTTCTCTCTCAGCCATGCTGCTATTGCTGATGACGTCAATCTCAAGACCATGATTCCGGGCGTGCCGGACATCGATGCCGAAGCGTATGTCCTTATCGACTACAACTCGGGCAAAGTGCTGGCAGAGAAAAACGCCGATGCACGCCGCGATCCCGCCAGTCTGACCAAGATGATGACCAGCTATGTGATTGGTCAGGCGGTAAAAGCCGGTAAAATTCATCAGGACGATATGGTCACCGTCGGCCCTGACGCCTGGGCGACCGGCAATCCGGTGTTCAAAGGCTCCTCACTGATGTTCCTGAAACCAGGCGACCGCGTGCCGGTCTCTCAGCTGACCCGTGGGATCGTGTTGCAGTCCGGTAATGACGCCTGTGTCGCGATGGCAGACTATGTGGCCGGCAGCCAGGATGCGTTTGTCAATCTGATGAACAACTACGTCAAAGCGATTGGCCTGCAAAATACTCACTTCCAGACCGTACACGGCCTGGATGCTGAAGGCCAGTACAGCTCAGCGCGCGACATGGCGCTGATTGGCCAGGCGCTGATCCGCGACGTACCGGAAGAGTACGCCGTCTATAAAGAGAAAGAGTTCACCTTCAACAATATCCGTCAGATGAACCGTAATGGTCTGCTGTGGGATACCAACCTGAATGTGGATGGCATTAAAACCGGTCACACCAACGCGGCAGGTTACAACCTGGTGGCGTCTGCGACCGAAGGCCAGATGCGTCTGATCTCCGCGGTGATGGGCGGTCACACCTACAAAGGTCGTGAAACCGAGAGCAAAAAGCTGCTCACCTGGGGTTTCCGTTTCTTTGAAACCGTTGCGCCGCTGAAAGCGGGCAAAGAGTTCGCCTCTGAGCCGGTCTGGTTTGGCGATAATGACCGTGTGCAGCTCGGCGTGGAGAAAGATGCTTACCTGACCATTCCACGTGGCCGGATGAAAGATCTGAAAGCCAGCTATGTGCTGACCAACACCGAACTGCATGCGCCACTGAAGAAGAACCAGGTTGTCGGCAGCATCAACTTCCAGCTGGATGGCAAGACCATCGAACAGCGTCCGCTGGTGGTGCTGAATGAAATTTCTGAAGGCGGTTTCTTCAGCCGTATCGTCGATTACATCAAGCTGATGTTCCATCACTGGTTCGGCTAAGCGTGCCGGGTGATTGAAAAGTCACCCGTTCGCCCCCATAACACGATATTATGATGCTCCCGCTCAGGCGGGAGCCTGTTTTTTATGCACCGGAGTTAATATGAAAACCAAACTGAATGAGCTGCTCGAATTTCCTACCCCGTTTACCTACAAAGTAATGGGTCTGGCGCAACCGGAGCTGGTTGATCAAGTGGTTGAAGTGGTGCAGCGTCATGCGCCCGGTGACTATAGCCCCGAAGTTAAGCCGAGCAGCAAAGGCAACTATCACTCCGTTAACATCACCATCAACGCCACCCATATCGAGCAGGTCGAGCGCCTCTATGAAGAGCTGGGTAACATCGAAATCGTGCGGATGGTACTCTGATTGACGGGTCGGCAAGGCGTCTCTGCCTGACAATTTGCCGACGTTATCCTCAGGTTCTTCTTCTTTAGCGGGCACTCGTTTTGTCAGTTGAAACTCTTCTTGTGCGTCAGTCAGGTCTGCGCGACTGGCAATCTGTCTCCGACGCAATGCATCTCTACACCGACCAGCGCGACGATCAGAGTCGTGATGAAATCTGGCTGGTTGAACATCCGCCGGTCTTTACCCAGGGCCAGGCGGGCAAAGCTGAACATCTGCTGATGCCGGGAGAGATTCCGGTGGTGCAGAGCGATCGCGGCGGTCAGGTAACCTATCACGGGCCGGGTCAGCAGGTGATGTATGTGCTGATTGATATTAAGCGCCGGAAAATGGGGGTGCGCCAGCTGGTGACCATCCTGGAAGAGACGGTGATTGCCACCCTGGCTGAGTTTGGCGTCAGCGCCCGCGCCAGGGCCGATGCGCCCGGCGTCTATGTCGGTGAAGAGAAGATCTGCTCACTGGGGCTGCGCATCCGCAAAGGCTGCTCGTTTCACGGTCTGGCGCTGAATGTCGCGATGGATCTCACCCCTTTCCTGCGCATTAATCCCTGTGGCTACGCCGGAATGAGCATGACCCAGCTGAAAAATTTCCAGCCCGGCGTCACCACCGCGCAGGTGCAGTCGCCACTGATCAGCGCGTTTGCCCGGCTGTCAGGTTATGAAAATGTTGAGTGGACCAGCGAAGATCCGGTGGTTCAGCCTTAACGCTGGGTGCTGCTTTACAAATATGTAACTTTTCCGCGTCGGCGGTGGCTGTTTCATCGGCGCTGAGATGATATAATTTTTGCACTTTTTTCAAATAAAGTTGAAAGCCCCCTTCTCAGGTTGAGCGAGAAGGCTTTCACATCGCAATCCGACCGGAACCTGCTGATTTATGAGTAAACCAATTCAGATGGAACGCGGCGTCAAATATCGTGACGCAGACAAGATGGCGCTGATCCCGGTGAAAACCGTGGCCGTTGAACGGCAAGAGATGTTGCGTAAGCCGGAATGGATGAAAATCAAGCTGCCGGCTGACTCCAGCCGTATTCAGGGCATCAAAGCAGCCATGCGTAAAAACGGGCTGCACTCGGTTTGCGAAGAGGCTTCCTGTCCTAACCTCGCCGAATGCTTTAACCACGGCACCGCCACCTTTATGATCCTCGGCGCAATCTGTACCCGCCGTTGCCCGTTCTGCGATGTGGCGCATGGCCGTCCGAATGCGCCCGATGCCAATGAGCCGCTGAAACTGGCGCAGACGATTGCCGACATGGCGCTGCGCTATGTGGTGATCACCTCGGTTGACCGCGACGATTTACGCGATGGCGGTGCGCAGCATTTTGCCGACTGCATCCGCGCGATCCGCGAAAAAAACCCTACCATTAAAATCGAAACCCTGGTGCCGGACTTCCGTGGCCGGATGGATCGCGCGCTGGAGATCCTCACCGCGACGCCACCGGATGTGTTTAACCACAACCTGGAAAACGTGCCGCGCGTCTACCGTCAGGTGCGCCCTGGCGCGAACTACGAATGGTCACTGAAGCTGCTGGAGCGGTTCAAAGAAGCGCATCCTGATATTCCGACCAAGTCGGGTCTGATGGTTGGCCTGGGTGAAACCAACGCCGAAATCGTTGAGGTGATGCGTGACCTGCGCCGTCACGGTGTGACGATGCTGACCCTGGGCCAGTATCTGCAACCGAGCCGTCACCACCTGCCGGTACAGCGTTATGTCAGCCCGGCCGAGTTTGATGAGATGAAAGAAGAAGCGATGGCGATGGGCTTTACCCATGCGGCGTGCGGTCCCTTTGTCCGCTCCTCTTATCACGCGGATATGCAGGCGAAAGGGCTCGAGGTGAAATAAGCGCCACGCGCCTGATCCCGGACCTTAAAAACAAAAACCAGACTGGCAGCAGTCTGGTTTTTTAGTGTGTGCCTGAAATAAAAAGTAACAGTTTTTTGCAGTAAATAACCGGTTAGTCTTTATGAACGACGCGCTCAGCGGGCACATCTTCAGCGGTAGTGCGGGTTGCGCTGGTATCATCCTCTTTCATGGCTTTTTTGAAGCCCTTGATGGCAGAGCCCAGGTCGCCGCCCAGAGAGCGCAGCTTATTGGTGCCAAAAAGCAGTACGATAAGCGCACCGATAATCAGCAGTTTGGCAATACTGATACCTTCCATATTTAACCTTTCAACTTTAGCGAATAACGGTGATGGTTATTTACGCGCAGTTTGCCTGCCGCCACAACTGCAATCTGTAACAGAGTAAGATCTCAGATAAAGCGACTGAGAAACGCCTGGGTGCGTGGATGCTGCGGGTTGGCGATCACATCGTCCGGCGTTCCCTGTTCAACCACCACGCCACCATCCATAAACACCACCCGATCGGCGGCCTCACGCGCGAAGCTGATCTCATGAGTGACCACGATCATGGTTAACCCCTGATCGGCCAGCGTGCGCATGGTGGCCAGCACCTCCCCCACCAGCTCCGGGTCGAGCGCCGAGGTCGGCTCATCAAACAGCATCAGCTGCGGCTTGATCGCCAGAGCGCGTGCGATGGCGACACGCTGCTGCTGTCCCCCTGACAGATGGCGCGGCCAGGCGTCCGCTTTATCACTCAGCCCCACCGTCGCCAGCAGCGATCGGGCATGCGCCAGCGCCTGCTGGCGCGGAAATTTATGTACTCCGATCGGCGCTTCGATAATGTTTTGCAGCACCGTCATGTGCGGATAGAGATTGAACTGCTGAAACACCATGCCGATCTTCTGGCGCTGCCGGGCGATCTGGCGGGGTGAGAGCCGATGCAGTACGTTGCGTTTCAGCTGGTAGCCAATCTGCTCCTCGCCGACCCGAATCGAACCGCCGTTCATCTCTTCAAGGTGATTGATACAGCGCAGAAAGGTCGATTTACCGGAGCCGGAGGGACCGAGGATCACCACCACTTCCCCCGGATAGACATCGAGATCGATCCCTTTCAGCACCTGATTATCGCCATAATGCTTCTGCACGTTGCGGGCGCAGACTAAAGGTTCACGCGGGTTCATCGTGGCTCCTGCTGAGTTTTGACCGCGACCCCGGCGCTGGCGGGTCGTTTCGTGGCGCTGGCCACCCGGCGGGTGCCGCGGGCGTAGTAGCGTTCGATGGCGGACTGGCCCAGATTCAGGACCGAGGTGATCAGCAGATACCAGATCACCGCCACCATCAGCATCGGGATGATCTCAAAGGTGCGGTTGTAGATCGCCTGCACCGAGTAGAGCAGATCGCCCATCGCGATTACGCTGACCAGCGAGGTCGCCTTAATCATGCTGATCAGCTGGTTGCCGGTGGGCGGAATAATGGAACGCATCGCCTGCGGAATAATAATGCGGCGCAGTGCCCGCCACCGGCTCATGCCAAAGGCTTGGGTGGTCTCTACCTGGCCGTTATCCACCGACAGCAGTCCGGCGCGGATGATTTCGGCCATGTAGGCCGCTTCATTCAGCGCCAGCCCGGCAATCGCCGCGGTCAGCGGGGTGATCAGATCGTTGGTGTTCCAGCTGGCCAGCGTGATGTCACTCCACGGCAGCGTCAGCGACAGCGTGGGAAACAGCGTAGAGAGGTTGTACCAGAAGATCAGCTGCACCAGCAGCGGCGTGCCACGGAAAAACCAGATATAGAGCCCGGCAACGCCCCGCAGCAGCCGGTTTTCCGACAGCCGCCAGACGCCCAGCAACAGCCCCAGCAGCGTGCCCAGCACCATAGAGACCACCGTCAGCCCCAGCGTCACCTGCAACCCTTTCAGCACCGACCCTTCGGTAAACCACTGCGCCACCACCTGCCATTCAAAATTGGGATTGGTCGCCACCAGCCACAACAGGTCAGAACCGATCACCAGCACCACAATCCAGCTGATCCAGCGTCCGTAGGCTGGCGCGCTGCGGGCAAAAGCCACGTCGCGCTGCGGCTCCTCTCCGGCAGCGCGGCGGTCAGGGTGGTGCGGCGTACTCATTTTGTCACCTCTTTCGCCAGATTCAGCCCAGGAGCGGCGGTCATGTTGCCCTCAAGCTGCCACTTTTTCATGATTGCCGCATAGGTTCCGTTCTGATAGAGCACCCGGTAGGCATCCAGCACCACCTGACCCAGCGGTGATCCTTTCGGCACCACGGTGCCCTGAAAGATGTCACCGAAGCCGTTTTTCTGCCCCTTTCCCGCCAGCTCAAGCTGCCCTTTCGCCTGATTAACAAAGTAAGTGAGTGGAGCCTGGGAGGAGAAGAAGGCATCGGAGCGTTTAGACCGCACCGCCAGAATCGATGAAGGCTGATCGGTAAACGCCTGTACCGTCACCGCCGGCTTGCCAGCGGCGCTACAGCGCGCGGACTGCTGACGTATCACCTGCTCGGCGGAGCCTGCCGCCATCACGGCGATGCGTTTACCGCAGGTGTCCTCAAGCTGATTGATCTTCGCCGGATTGCCCTTCTGCACCCCGAACACCACAAACTCCTGCACGAAATCGATGAAGTCCACCTTCTGCTGGCGATCGGGGTAATCGCCAATCGGCCCAATCGCCAGCTGGTAACGACCCGCGTTAATGCCGGTGAGCACCCCCGACAAACCGCTTACCGTGGCGTGATCGATTTTCACCCCCAGCAGCTGTGCCAGCGCGGTGGTCAGGTCGGCCGAGGCACCTTCCATTGAGTGCGGGCCATTCACGATTTCATAGGGCGGAAACGAGCCGTTATTCACTGAAATCATTTTGCCCGCTTTTTTAATCTCATCCGGCAGTCGATCATGCAGTGCCTGATCAACCTGTTGCACCGGAATGGGGTCGGCGGCCTGAGCCAGGGATGCGGTCAGCCCCAGCGCCATGAGTAAGGCGGTCGCGATCTTCGTCATCATGCGTCTCCTGGTTCAGGGTGTCAGTTGAGTTCGGGGCGGGCAAAGCGCCGGTTCTCCAGCACCGGCAATACCCGGCGGGCGTAAGTGATACGCTCAGGATCGAGGTCGGCAAACAGCAGCGCCGGTGACTCCGCCGCATTCGCCACCATCACGCCCAGCGGGTCGACCACCAGACTGTTGCCGATGTTGCGCGGCCCGCACTCACCCACCGCCACCATATAGCAGGTGTTCTCCAGCGCCCTGGCGCGCGTCAGCAGCTCCCAGTGCATCTCTTTCAGCGGACCTTTGACCCAGGCGGCGGGCAGCACCAGCACCTCTGCGCCATCCAGCACCAGCCGACGCGCCAGTTCAGGAAAGCGCACGTCATAGCAGGTCATCAGACCCACTTTCATGCCCGCCACCTCAACCAGCGGCGGAATGACATGCCCCGGATTGACCCGCTGTGACTCCTGCATGGCGAAGGCATCATACAGATGCAGTTTTTCATAGGCGGCGATGATCTCACCCCGACGTATCGCGACCAGTACGTTGAGCGCCTTTTGCTGGTCGGTGGGAACATGCACGCTCATCATGGTGGTCAGCCCGGTATCTTTACTGGCGGCTAACAGCTGGCTCAGGAAAGGGCCATCCAGCGGCTGTGCCGCCTTCAGCACCAAATCGGGATCGGCAATATCACGTGCCAGTACCCCCTCCGGCAGCACCAGCAGATCGGCCCCACCCGCCGCCGCCCGCTGCATTAAATCCAGACAGATGCGGGCGTTCTCCTGCCATTCACGGCTCACTGCAAACTGGCCCATCGCGACTTTCATCATTTTTCCTCTCCTGCCGCAGCCGGAAAAATCGCTTCCGGTGTCAGCAATATGTTGGTCAGCCCCTGCTGATAGAGTTCACGGCCAAAGTCCGCAATCATCTTTCTGTTAGCGGAAAAACCATTCTGATTCCAGCCCGCCGGTAATTCCTGCGCGGTGCGTCGCAGATCGTCCAGCAGCCACGGGGTGGTGTCGGCGTACTTCTCTCTTTTCTGCATCCACAGCCTAGAAGAGCGGTCAATCACTTCACTTAACGCGGCGGGCAGCCATGGATGCTCTGCTGCCAGCGCCGGTTTAAGCGCCAGAATATGGATGCCCGGCACGTAGCCGACCCGGTTAAAGTAGTCGCGCTCCGCCTGATAGAAATCGGGCTGCAACTGCCGCAGACCCGATCCCGGCAGGAAAAAGCCCTCCGGCATAAAGGGAGTGAAAATCGCCTCCAGCTCCCCTGCCAGCAGCATCTCAATCAGCGGCTTCTCATCGGGAGCGGGCTCAATACGTCCCGGCCGGCCAAAACCCGCCAGGCGATCAGCAATCGGATGATCGGCGGTCAGGCGACCGGCATACCAGCGGACATCATCAATCTCCACGCCCGCTTCACGCAGCACGGTGCGGGTCCAGGTATTGCCCGAATCCTGCCAGCCGGTTACGCCCACTCTTTTGCCTTTTAACTCCGCTGGCGTGGTGATCGGGCTGCTGGCGGTGGTGATAATGCAGCGCTGGCGAAAGCCGCGCATCAGGAAGTGCGGCAGACCGAGCAGGCTCTCGTCGCCTCTGGCCCGGCTCTGGGCGTAACGGCTGAAAGAGACTTCACCCGCTTCATAATCGGGGCTGGTCGCCAGGTCATTCACCAGCGTGCCGACACGATCGATATGCAGATCGAAGCCCTCTGGCTGGATGTCGCCCAGCGCCAGCGGGGTGAAGTAATCCCAGTCGCGTACCGCCAGTCTGATGCTAAGCCTTGCCATGATTTCTCCGTTGCTATCGTGCCGTCAGGCCGGGTGAGTGAAGGGGTGAAATAGTGCTTGAATTTGATACTAGATCCAGAATAGAGTCCTGAACAATGATTAATTTGTTACTGAACAAAGTATTTTCTTATGACCGATCACGTTGACCCGGAATGGTTTTGTAGCCAGATAAAAACGCCTTCGGTGAAAGGCATTGCGCAGACAGCCTCCGTGCTGATCCGTGATGGCCAGATTGCCGTGGGTATGCAGATGCCAGCGGTACGGGAGATTGCGGAGCGGCTGGGCATCAGCCCGGCAACCGTTTCCGCTGCCTGGTCGCAGTTGCGGAAGCAGAAAGTGCTGGCGGGTAAAGGACGCAGCGGCGTCTGGGTGAGCGGCAACACGGCGATGCCGCGGCCGATTCGCTTCGAGAAAATCGGCAACTATGGCGACAACATCCGGGCCGATCTCGCGCTGGCCGCGCCCGACCCTGCCCTGCTGCCCGATCTGCACGGCGCGCTTCAGGCCGCCCTGCGTTCGCCGCAGCTCAACAGCTATAGCCGTGAAGCCATCTCCGCGCCGCTGCGCCAGGCGATAACCCCGCGCTGGCCCTATGCGGCAGAAGCCTTTCTGGCGACAGATGGCGGCTTTGACGCGATGAACCTGCTGGTGCAGACGCTGGTTTCACCAGGGGATCAGGTGATTATTGAGGATCCCACCGCCACCCGCCTGCTCGATATGCTGGATAACGTAGGGGCCGAGATCCTGCCGCTGGCCTGTGACGCCGAGGGGCCGCTGCCTGAACTCCTCAGCGCCCTGCTGGAGCGCGCGCCGGTGATGCTGATTTACCAGCCGCGTACCCATTCCGCCACCGGCAACAGCATCAGTGTGGCGCGGCGTCAGGCGCTGGCAGCGGTGCTGGCGCAGAGCCCTCATACGCTGATTGTCGAAGATGATGGCATTGGCGATCTCTCTGCTGAGGCGAGCTGGAGCATGGGGAGTGTCTATCCCGATCGCACGCTGCATGTGCGTTCGTTCTCTAAAGCCTATGGACCGGATCTGCGGCTGGCGGTGCTCTCCGCCACCGCCGTTATGGTGAAGCGCATTCAGTCCTGGCGTAACTTTGGCGTCAGCTGGACCAGCCGGCTATTGCAGGACGCGGTGGCGTGGTTGCTGGAGGATGAGGCGACGCAGCGGCAGATCGCCACCGCGCGTGATTGCTATCGCGTGCGTCGTCAGCAGCTTGTGGCGGCGCTGGCGGCGCGTGGCCTGGTTCTGCCGCTGCGCGACGGACTCAGTCTCTATATTCCGGTCGCTTCAGAGCAGTTTGCCATGATTACCCTGGCCGCACGCGGCATTGCCGTCCTGCCGGGCGAACGCTGCCGGCTCGGCAATACGCAGTTTATTCGTGTCAGTATCGCCAGCCTGCGGGAGGATCAGCGGGAGATGATTGCCGACGCGCTGGTGCTCGCTTCCGGGCGCGAAGCTAACTCGCTGGCAGATCTTTAACGTGATAGCAGGGTGACTCCACATAGCCTTCCCGGGCGTAGAACTGATTGGCTTTGATCCGTGACTGATGGCAGTGAACTTCCATGCGATCGCAGCCGCGTTGGGTTGCCAGGGCTTCAGCGTGCTGAATCAGCTGCTGCCCGACGCCTTTACTGCGCTCACCCTCCGCGATGCAGAAATAGCTGATACGCGCAAAATCACCGGCCAGCGCCAGCTGAGGGATGAAATGCAGGGAGAGGAAGCCCAGCACCTGGCTGCCATGCTCGGCGACCAGCAGCGCTTCACTGGGATCGCTGCACAGCTGCGCCAGCCGCTGCTCAATAAAACCTTCAGTGCCGCCATAGCCCAGCTCATTCAGCAATGCACTCAACGCGAAACTGTCTCTTAACTCTGCCTGACGTATCTTCATCCTGCCTCCTCGGTCACGGGTCCTGTCGCACAGTTATATAGCGCTGGCGGCAAAAAAGCTGCCTGTTTGATTGTTATAATTATGTTACGAGAATTTATTGTGAAGCGTCGCGCAGTTTGTGCGGCAAAACCGCGAGGCAAAGCGAGGCGGGTGAGAGGAAAACGTGCAGATCGCAGACATAAAAAAACCCGCCATCAGGCGGGTTTTTAGAATTCTGACTGTTAACTTACAGACTGATAACGTTAGCAGCAGATGGGCCTTTCGCGCCGTCGGTGATTTCAAACTCAACGCGCTGACCTTCAGCCAGAGTTTTGAAGCCGTTGCTCTGGATTGCAGAGAAATGTACGAATACATCTTTGCTGCCATCTTCAGGAGTAATGAAACCGAATCCTTTAGATTCATTAAACCACTTAACGTTACCTTTGATCTTAGACATCTATATTACCTTTACATGAAAAATGGACACTAAACTGTGTCGGCATCTAGTACAGCAATTGCGGAGGCATTTGTCCAGTATGATTTGTTGAAAAAGTGATAAATATCGACTTTAGGCGTCTCCATCACACTTTCCTGCTTTTCACCTTGCACAAACGCGCTGTTTTTGTACCACGGCAATCTTCCCCTCTTTTTGCTAACCTGCTGGAAAGGCGTCATTTTTCCTGGATTATCATGTAACAGCACTAAGATTGAATCGAAAAATCTTACTCAGACGCATTTCGGTTGCGGCTGCCACTGGCGCGGGCCAGATCGGGTCATTTTCTGCCTTCAGCGCTCACCTTCATCGCGGTTTTTATTCTCTCGCCACGGCCAGTTTTACCACTCTGGCCCGTTAACCGCGATTGAACCGCCCTTTTCACCTGCCCGCGCTCCGCTTCTGCTTGCACAACAATTGCGATTCGCCTACCCCTCGCCCCAGTGATAGCAGGGTATCAGCCGATATTTCGGCGATAAACAGACAAAATATTGATGCAGATCAATGAAGTTGTTTTTAGGGATTAATCAGCATCGGGAAGCAAACAAAAAGGGTCATATGACACTACTTTTCTTAGCGTTAAATGAAATAATATTGTCTTGCAATAGATAAGCCATTCTTAATCAAGCAGGAGCAGGCATTTGCGGATGCGTATTAAAGGGAGGAGTGAAACTAAGATGGTGATGAAGATTCGCTGCGGTCAGTGCGGAAGTGGCCGGTTCATGTTTACCGATTATCACGACGGACGACGCCATTTTCACGGTGCCTGCTGCGCCTGCTGTAAAAAACAGCTCAGGTCACAGGATTTGTTGCCCAACACGGTGATGGACCCGCTGACGCACTACTTATTAAGCCGCCAGAAAGCACTGCGGGCACCCGACTGAGGTGCCCGCTATATGGCAATTGATAACTTTAACGCAACATCAGAAGATCAGCTTAAACACCCCGGTCAGGGTCAGCAGGCCGACAATAAAGATAATCGCAATAATCCACAGAATAATTTTCATTTCCTTCTCCCGTTAAACGTTTTCCTGTTAGCAGTATAGACAGGAAATCACACGCTGCCGCTTCAGTGGGTGATCAACTGGTCATAAGTTCACCCATTTTGGCTTTTATTCTCATTCTGAGAGAGCGATCGCAACACCTGGCTTTAGCGGCTCACTTTTTTCGTTTTACAGAACACGCCTGGCTAAAATTTAGGCGGCAAGGCAGGCCTCAATAGTGATGAGATTGAAGATCAGTCGCGAGGAGATCTTATGAGCACGATTAATACCAGTATGGGCCGCTACAGCCTCAAGGCGAAAAACAGCGGTAATCACATCAAAGGTTCTTTCGCCATCAACGATGAAGGCGGCACTCAACTCACGATGCAGGAGTTTGAAGAGCACTACCTTGATGATGTGGTGAATAATGTCATCTATCCGGTGACCGGCGGCAATCGGGAGATTGCGCGGGCACTGCGGGAGCAGATGGTCAAAGCGGGATTTGAACCGCCGCACTGAGGCGCGTCACCGCAGCCGTTCCTGACCTACCGGGCCGCCTCTCGCGGCCCTTTTCATTGCACGGGTGATTCCTCTTTCTCCTTTTTCGTCGCAGGATAGGTCTCTCTCTCATCTGGAAAAGGAGCATCACATGAGCAGGCTATTACATTTTGCCGCCCCCGATCTGCATCAGTTTGTGCAGGCGATCTGGATCGCCGCCGGCAGCGCGCCCGAAGAGGCACTGCGGGTGGCGGATCATCTGGTGGCGGCCAATCTCGCCGGTCATGATTCACACGGCGTCGGCATGATCCCCAGCTACATGAACTCGCTGCGTCAGGGCCATCTGCGGCTGAACCAGCGTCCGACGCTGGAGAAGGACGCGGGGGCGGTAGTGACGCTCAACGCGCATCAGGGATTCGGTCAGGTGGCGGCCTGGGAGGCGATGACGCTGGGGATTGAACGCGCCCGCACGCTGGGCCTCGCGGCGGTCGGCCTGCATCACGCCCACCATATCGGACGTATTGGTCACTGGGCTGAGCAGTGCGCGGCGGCAGGGTTTATCTCTTTTCACTTCGTCAACGTGATGGGTGATCCGATGGTGGCCCCGGCTGGCGGCAGCGATCGCCGGTTTGGCACCAATCCCTTCTGCGCCATCTTCCCGCGACACAATGCCAGCCCGCTGCTGCTCGACTTCGCCACCAGCGGCGTCGCCTACGGTAAAACCCGGGTAGCCTGGAACCAGGATCTGCCGATGGCCCCCGGCTACCTGATCGACGCCCAGGGAGAGCCCAGCGTCGATCCTGGCGTAATGCATCAGCCGCCTTATGGTGCCCTGCTGCCCTTTGGTCTGCATAAGGGCTACGCGCTTGCCACGCTGTGCGAAATTCTCGGGGGTGCGCTGTCGGGCGGCCGTACTACCATCAGGCGACGCTACAGAGCAGCCATGACGCCATCTTTAACAACATGACCACTCTCATCCTTGATCCGGCGGCCTTTGACGCCCCGGCGATGCAGCAGGAAGCGGAAGCCTTTATCAGCTGGGTGAAAGCCTCACCACCCGCGGGTGATGCGCCGGTTCAGGTGCCGGGAGAGTGGGAAGCGGCCAATCGTGAAAAACGTACGCGCCAGGGGATCCCGCTGGACAGCGTCAGCTGGCAGCAGATTTGTCAGGCGGCGCGCCAGGCGGGGATGTCAGAGGCGGCGCTGAACCGCTTCAGCGCGCGGGCGGAAGCCGGTTAAAATTCTGTGCCGCTGGCAGGGGTGCCAGCGGCACGTCGTCAGATCACCCAGGAGAGCAGCAGACAACCCACCAGCCCGCACAGCGAAATAATGGTTTCCAGCGCCGACCAGGAGCGAATCGTTTCGCCAATCGTCAGGTTGAAATACTCTTTAAACAGCCAGAAGCCAGGGTCGTTGACGTGTGAGAAGATCACGCTGCCGGAGCCCACGGCAATCACCATCAGTTCCGGGCTGGCGCCACTGGTCACAATCAGCGGGGCGACGATGCCACCCGCGGTGATCGCCGCCACCGTAGCGGAACCCAGTGCGATACGCAGTACCGCCGCAATCGACCACGCCATAAAGATCGGTGAGAGCTGAGTCGAGTGCATCATACTGGCGATATATTTATCCACGCCGCTGTCGACCAGCACCTGTTTAAAGGCTCCGCCGCCGCCGATGATCAACAGCATCATGGCGATGATTTTGATCGAGTCGGTCAGCGTGTCCATCACCTGCTCCATGCTGCGACCGCGATTCAGACCAAAGGTAAAGATCGCAATCAGCACGGCAATCAGGGTCGCCATCACCGGGTCGCCGAAGAACTCCGCGTAGGGCAGCAGCGCGTGGCCTTTCGGCAGCAGCATCTCCGCCACGGCACGCAGCGCCATCAGCACCACCGGCACCAGCGCGGTCCAGACGCTGACGCCAAAGCCCGGCATCTCCGCTTCGGTAAAGGTTTTCGGGTTATAGAGCCCCTGCGGAATCGGTTTATCAATCCCTTTCAGGAAACGGGCATAGACCGGACCGGCGAGGATGACTGTCGGGATCCCCAGCAGAGTCCCAAACAGCAGGGTTTTCCCCATATCGGCGTTAAACAGCGTCGCAATCGCCGTCGGGCCAGGATGGGGCGGTAAAAATCCGTGCGTAACCGAGAGCGCCGCGGCCATTGGCACCCCGACATAGAGCAGCGGCACCCGCGCGGAGGCGGCGACGCTGAACACCAGCGGCAGCATCAGCACAAAGCCCACTTCATAGAACAGCGCGAAACCGACGATAAACCCGGTCAGCACCAGCGCCCACTGAATGTAGCGGGTGCCGAACTTTTCAATCAGGGTCGTGGCGATGCGCTGCGCACCGCCGCAGTCAGCCAGCAACTTACCGAGCATCGCGCCGAAGCCCATGATCAGCGCCAGGCTGCCCAGCGTGCCACCGACGCCCGTTTTAATTGAGGTAATGACTTTATTGACCGGCATGCCCTGCATCACACCGACCGCCAGCGCCACCAGGATCAGCGCGATAAATCCATTAAGCTTAAAGCGAATCATCAGCAGCAGCAGTAACGCGACGCCGATCGCTACATAGAGTAATGGCATAGGTTTTCTCCACCTTGCGCACCAAACGAGGTTCAGTGCCGGGTTGTTATCATGATCCCCGGAGGGCTACGAAACAGTGCGCCTGAAAGATGTTTACACATTCGGACAACGGCTGTTACCGATAACATGTTAAGGGTAACATCCGCAGGAAAGCACCACCCCGGCGGCGGTGAATTTCTGTTTTGCGAAGGTGATCAACTTTTTACCTGGGCGTTATCAGAAAGTTTGGCAGTGCGGGCGGCGCGGTTTTCGTTACACTCAGATTTTAGCGAAAATGTTAAAGGATGCGCTGGTGAGCGAGAATCTGTGTGAGCTGTATGGTAATCAACAAACCCTCTTTGGGCGCGGCAGCCTGGATAAGCTGGTGCCGTTGCTGGCAGCCCGATCCCAGCCTACCCTGCTGTTTTGCGGACAATCCTTTTTGCAGGGCCCGGCCTATGCCCGGCTGAAAACCGCGCTTAACGACCATATTCTCGGCTATGAGATTGTCAGTCATGAAGCCTCACCGGCGGAGATTGATGGCTGGGTAACACGCTGGCGCGGTCATGTGGATCGGGTGGTGGCGATTGGCGGTGGCAGCGTGCTGGATGCGGCGAAAGCGTTCAGCGCGATGGTGCAGCATCCGCTGCCCACCGCCCGCTATCTGGAAAAGGTGGGCGATACGCCGGTGCAGCCGGTCACGCTGCCGCTGATCGCCATCCCGACCACCGCCGGCACCGGCAGCGAAGTGACGCAGAATGCGGTGGTTACCGATCAGCATGAGATTAAGATCAAAGCCTCACTGCGCCATCCGGTTTTTGTGCCGCAGGTGGCGATTCTTGACCCTGATCTGCTGAAAGGCGCGCCCGACCGGGTGCTGGCGACCTGCGCCATTGACGCCTTCACCCACCTGTTTGAAGCCTATCTCTCAAGCAAAGGCAACCTGTTCACCCGGCAGCTGGCGCTGACCGGTATGCGTCAGTTTATTCAGGCCTGGCCTGCGCTGAATCGCGAAGATGCGGCGGGCGATCAGGCGCGTGAGGCGATGATGATGGCGTCATGGCTGGGCGGCGTCACGCTCAGCAGCGCCGGACTGGGGGTGATCCACGGCATCGCCGGAGAGCTGGGGGCGATAAAACCGTTTCACCACGGCGAGGTGTGTGGCCGTCTGCTGTTTCCGTTCCTGGAGTTGCTGGCCGACAGCGAGCAGCCGCAGCAGCGCACGCTGATGGCGGAACTGCACGCGCAGCTGTTCAGTGAGCCGACTGACTCCCCGGCGCGGTTTCTGCGGCAGTGGCTGCAACAGCAGGCGATCCTGCCGTTCTGGCAGGATGGCCCGGCGCTGAGCCACGCCGGGGTGGAGTGGATCGTGGCGCGGGCCAACAGCAAAAATTCGCTGGTGAACTACAGTCGCGCAGAGATGCAGAGGCTGATCGCGCAGGCCTGGCCTCTGACCGATTAAGCGGAAGCGTTACGTGGGTGAGGAGGCGAAAGGCCCCTCACCCGCCAGCAGTTGCTCAATCACCTGAAGTACGCCCTGCTCGTTGTTCGACGGCGCCTGGTAGCGCGCAGCCTCTTTGACCCGCTGCGGCGCATTGCTCATGGCAAAGCTGAAACCGGACTGCTTCAGCATCTCCAGATCGTTTCCGCCGTCGCCAAACGCCAGCACCTGGTGGTGCTCAATTCCCCAGCGCCGCGCCAGCAGATCGAGACCGTGGGCTTTATGATTTCCCGGCACGATCAGATCCACCGAGCCGTGGCCGCTGGAGGTCGCCGCGACCCGGCCCTGGTGCAGCCGTTCAATGTCGGCCATTAATGGCCCGATAGCCTCATCCGAGAGATTCAGTGCCAGCTTGAACAGCCGATCATCCTGAGTGTCATCCAGATGATGAATCGGCTTCAGCCGGTGGCAGTAATGGCGCATCTTCTTCAGCCAGGTCTCTTCCATGCCCTCAAAGTAGTAAGCGCTCTCGCGTCCACACAGCAGGTAACGCAGGCCCGGATAGTCACCGTTTTCCAGGGTGTCAATCACCCCCTCGACGTCATGGCGGGAGAAAGCGCCGCAGAACAGCTCCTCGTCACGATCGATAATCCAGGCGCCATTCTCCGCCACAAAGGCAATATCGCTGGCGATTTCCGGGAAGAAGGATTTGAGCTGGTAGTACTGATTACCGCTGGCGACAACAAATTTGATGTCACGCGCGGTGAGTTGCTGATAGCAGGCGAGAAAGCGGGATCGGTTGTACTGCTTGTTGTCATCCAGGAAAGTCCCGTCCATATCTACCGCAATCATCTTAACCATCGTCATCATGACTCCTTACCCGCGAGGGATGTTGAGAGTGGAATGACAGGATAGTCGCTGATGCGGCAAAACGGAAAGAAAGCGGGAGGCGCACAGCCCTCCCGCCGGCAATCAGTTAAAGGCGTTGCCCAGCACCAGCGAGGTGATCACCCCGGTTGCGGCGGCGATAAGCACATAGTTGCCGTCAATGTTAGCCCAGTGCTCGCCGCGCGGCGGTTCAGGCAGCCCACGTTCATGCCAGTTGGCAACGCGGTAGCGGTCGCCGCGATATTCCTGCGGGATCGGGTGGCCGCGGCGGAAATCGTGTCCCTGCCAGGCGAAGTGGTCGCGATCGCTGCGCCGCTCCCTGTCGTGGCGATTTTTATCTTCGTCATGACGGTGATTATCACGAGGGTGATTCTGGTTACGATCGCGATCGTGATTGTCAGCCTGACGATGGTCATTCTGCTGCTGCCAGGGCTGATGGCGATCGTCATGGTGATCGTCGGCCAGGCTGGCCTGGGAAAAGAGCGTGCTGCATGTCAAAAGTGAAGCGATAAGCGTTAATGTTGTTTTTTTCATGGTACTGCCTCCGAAAATCACGGCTATTCAGTCACCGCTGACCGGCATCATGGCAACAATCCGCCGGTGAGGCATCTCTAAAATTCTTAAAATCCCGATACTTACAGAGAATTACGCTTGCTTAGCGCTTTCTTAACCTTTGTCATCATCTTTATATTTTCCTGACGAAAACCTGAGGTTTTGCGCAGCGGATCAATGCGCAAACAGGTCAACGGATTAACAGAGTCAGCGCTAGAGAGTGTGCGCCAGGCGGGTGACGTCAGGGTGCAGGCTGGCACCCTGACATCAGCACCCGGTGATTAAGGCGTGCTGAGGATCACCGGCGCGTCAGGTAACCCGGTAAAGCGGGTGACGATGTGGTGGTAATCCGCGGTGGGGTCGAGGTCGCTGAACGTTTCGGGGTAGAGATCTTTCGCCAGAATCTCCATGCCAATGATGTTGTAAGGGTGATTATAAAAATGGTGATAGACGCCATAGACCCGCTGCTGTTTCACCGGGGCGATCTGGGAGAGGCCGGTACGGCTGAGCAGACGGTTAAAGGTGGCGGTCACGTCGGGCTGGCTGGCACCATAACCCAACGGCAGCACGTTGCTGTTCGGACGCTTCGAGCCGGTCATGATGTAGACATCCGGCTTCATGGCGATAATCTTCTCCAGCGAAACAAAGCCTGAGCTGCCGGGCAGCAGCGCGGAGCCGATATTTTTGCCGCCGACCGCTTCCACCAGCGCGCCCCAGCCGTTGTGACCGTGGGTAAAGCAGCAGCTGTCGCTGTTACCGGCAATCGGCTCAATAAACACCGTCGGCTTGTGTGAGACCTGCGCCAGCTTCTGCTGGATATGCTGCCAGCGCTGCTGATAGAAATCGGCGTACTCCTTCGCCTCGCCTTCGCGGTTCAGCACCTTACCGAGCAGAGTAACGCTCTTCAGGGTGTTCTCTTTCGGGTGGAGTTCATCGTCGAGGAACAGCACCGGAATATGCAGATTTTTCAGGGTGGCGAGCACGCCCGATTGCGTCAGCGCCGGTTTGGCGCGCAGCTGGGCAATCATCATATCGGGCTGCTTCGCCAGCACGCTCTCCAGATTAACCTGTCCCTGATCGTTAAAGCCCATATCGACGATATCTGTTGCCTGCGGCCAGCGCTGCTTCAGTAAATCCCAGGTCCGGGTATCCTGCTTTTTCGGCAGGTTGTTCCAGGCCACAACCCGCTGAAACGGGTTATGGCGATCGAGTAACGCCAGCGCCATCACATCGCGCCCATCCTGCAAAATCAGATGCTGCGGCTCCTTTTGCAGCGTGATGGTCTGTCCATCCAGATCGGTCACCGTGACCGGATAGGTGGTCGCCGCGCAGGCGGTCGACAATAACAGTGTGGCAGCAGCAAAGATCCCGGTTTTCATGTTTCTCCAGCCCAATAAAGAAATAATAATTATTCGCGTTAACTCTACCATGCAAATTCGTAACAGGTGTAAAAGTTGCTAACCAGATACGTCAGCCTGGCGTGGCTATTACCCTGTCCTCTGGCCTGGTAGCGGGAAAAGACGTGACGGGATGGCGGGGGCGCGACAGCGTCGGCCGCGCTGTTACTCAGCGGAGTAGTGCGGTTTACCCTGAACAGCAGACGGGCAAGCGCATCTCAATCAGACTGAGATGCGCCCTGCCCCGCGCGCTTAGCTTACCAGCGAGTAGAAGATGGCGGAGATGGCGATCAGGCCGATCAGCACCACAAACAGGTTACTGATCTTACCGCTGTAGCGCCGCATCGCCGGGACTTTCTGAATGGCATACATTGGCATCAGGAACAGGATCATCGCAATCACCGGTCCGCCGAGTGTCTCAATCATGCCGAGGATATTGGGGTCCAGCGTGGCGACCAGCCAGGTGGTCAGCAGCATAAACAACGCCGTCAGGCGATTCAGTCTGGCAGGCGCAATCGCTTTGCCACGACTGCGCAGCGCTTTATTAACGATGCCGTTGAATCCTTCCCGCGCGCCGAGATAGTGACCGAGAAACGATTTGGTGATCGCCACCACCGCAATCAGCGGACCCAGCCAGGCGATGACCGGCACCTGAAAATGGTTCGCCAGATAGGAAAGAATGGTGATGTTTTGCGCTTTGGCGGCGTGCAGATCCGCCGGTGACAGGCTCAGCACGCAGCTGAAGACAAAGAACATCACCGTCGCCACCATCATCAGGTGCGCACAGGCCAGAATGCGTGAACACTTCTTCTCTGCCGCCGCGCCATACTCTTCGCGCTTTGCCAGCGCAAAAGAGGAGATAATTGGCGAGTGGTTGAAAGAGAAGACCATCACCGGAATCGCCAGCCACAGCGTCATCCAGAGATTGCTGCCCGCCGGTTGCAGGCTCAGGGTCGAGAGCGCGGCACCGTGCCAGTGCGGGATCAGATAGCAGGACAGCAGCAGCAGAACCGCCACAAACGGATAGACCAGCACGCTCATCGCTTTAACGATCATCGTCTCGCCGAAACGCACAATCGCCATCAGGCCCACAATCAGCAGCAGTGACAGCAGCGCACGCGGCGGCGGCACCAGCCCGAGCTGATTCACCATCAGGCTCTGCACCGTATTGGTGATGGCGACGCTGTACATCAGTAGAATCGGGTAGATGGCGAAGAAGTAGAGCAGCGTAATCAGCTTGCCCGCCCCGACGCCGAAATGCTCCTCCACCACATCGGTAATGTCCCCGGTGGGATTTTTGCCGGAGAGCACAAAGCGGGTCAGGGCGCGGTGCGCATAGAAAGTCAGTGGAAACGCCAGCACCGCCATAATGATCAGCGGGATCAGGCCGCCCACTCCGGCATTGATCGGCAGGAACAGCACCCCGGCCCCAATCGCGGTGCCATAAAGTCCCAGCATCCACAGGGTATCGGTTTTACGCCATCCCGTATCGACATCACTCTCAAGCGCGCCCAGCGTGCCAGTTTGCGTGGTTTTCATCAGATATTCCGTGTTAAAAGCCGCCAGTAACCTGAGCCGTCAGGCGGGCAAAAACAGAGCTTTTGCGCCCGGCGCTCCGCCGCAGTCGCAACCGGGTCATGCCGCAGACAACCGCTGAGCCTGACCCGCCCGTGCAAAGGTAATCGATTGCGTGCGCCACTTTTTACACTACCTGACGTTAAAAGTTCAAGTTAAGCCGAAAAGCATGCATGGATTGCCTGAAAAACCGTCAGGTTGTGCAAAGTAACCGCGCGGCGATCATGCCATTTTTGCGGCGGCTTTTCCGCAGCAAAAAGGTGATCGCTGTAACGGTTCCCACTAACCGGCTACGCTTTATCTCTATCTGACCGCGTTACGCTGACAGCTTTACAGGAGAAGAGAATGAAAATTGCCTGCCTGGGATGGGGGTCATTGATCTGGAAAACCGGCGATCTGCCGGTGGCCAGCCAGTGGCATCACGATGGCCCGGCCGTGCCGATTGAGTTTGTCCGCGTCAGTGACGGTGGCGAGCTCTCTACGGCGATCTGCCTCAACGCCAGCCCGGTGCCGGTGCTCTGGGCCTGGCTGAATACCGCCTCGCTGGAGAGCGCCTGTCGCGCGTTGCGCCTGCGGGAAGCGATCCCGGAGAGCCGGGCCGATGGCATAGGAATGATGGCGGTGACAGAGAGCGCGGTGGGGCCACTGGCGGAGTGGGCACGGGCAAAAGGCATTGAGGGGGTGGTCTGGACCGGCCTGCCCGCCTGCATGGCGGGTATTGAGGGCCGCATCCCGACGCTGGAGGAGGCGCGCCGCTATCTGCAACAGCTCAGCGGTGAAACCCGCGAGCACGCTTTTCGCTACATCGAACAGGTGCCAGCGCAGATCGACACCCCCTACCGGCGCGCCTTTGCCGACCTGATAGCCGTGCCCTCTGCGTCCTCCGCGCGGGTCGCCCCCGCCGCGGCCAGTCTGCCTGCGCAGCCCGATTAGCGCGCGATACCGCCCTGCCGCTCTGCTTACCTGGCAGAGCGTAACTACACTTTAGCCAGGTTTCGATTTCAGGTTCGCCTGAGTCTGTCCCGCTGGCGGCCAGGCCTCTGCCTGTGGCCGCCGTCCCTCGATCAGCAGGAGATAAGCAGATGAAAGCATTAACCTATCATGGTCCCCATAAAGTCAGCGTGGATAATGTACCCGATCCTGGCCTGGAAGCCGCAGATGACATCATTCTGCGCGTCACCGCCACCGCTATTTGTGGCTCTGACCTGCACCTCTATCACGGCAAAATTCCCGGCACCGATCATGGCGATATTTTTGGCCATGAGTTTATGGGCGAAGTGGTTGAAGCTGGCAGTGCGGTGACCGCGGTCGCCAAAGGCGATCGGGTGGTTATCCCCTTCGTCATCGCTTGTGGCGACTGTTTTTTCTGTCTGCTCAATCAGTACGCCGCCTGTGAAAATACCAACAGCGGCCGGGGTGCCATCCTCAACCGCAAAAACATCACCCCGCCCGCTGCGCTGTTTGGCTACAGTAAACTTTATGGTGGCGTGCCAGGCGGTCAGGCGGAATATGTCCGGGTGCCGAAAGCCAACACCGGCCCGTTTAAGGTGCCGCCGGTACTGTCGGATGAGAAAGTGCTGTTCCTGTCGGACATTCTGCCTACCGCCTGGCAGGCGGTTAAAAACGCCGAGGTCAAAGCGGGCTCCAGCCTGGCGATTTTCGGTGCCGGTCCGGTCGGGTTACTCAGCGCCGCCTGCGCCCGGCAACAGGGCGCGGAGCAGATCTACATGATCGACCACAACAACTACCGTTTAAACTTTGCCCGTGAGCGTTACGGTGTGATCCCGATTAACTTCGATGAGATTGACGATCCCGCCGCCTGGATCATTGAGCACAGCACCGGCAATCGTGGCGTTGACGCGGTGATCGACGCCGTTGGCTTTGAGGCGAAAGGCAGCCTGACCGAAACCGTGCTCAGTAATCTCAAGCTGGAGGGCAGCAGCGGCAAAGCGTTACGGCAGTGTATCGCGGCGGTACGGCGCGGCGGTATTGTCAGCGTGCCGGGAGTCTATGCTGGCTTTATTCACGGCTTCCTGTTTGGTGACGCCTTCGATAAGGGGCTGACCTTTAAGATGGGCCAGACCCACGTCCACGCCTACCTGCCCGATCTGCTGAAACTGATTGAGCAGGGTCATCTGACGCCGGAAGAGATTGTGACGCACCACCTGCCACTGGAAGATGCCGCCCGCGGCTATGATATTTTCGCCAAACGTAAAGAGGAGTGCCGTAAGGTGATCCTGGTGCCCGGTATGGCGGCGAGCCAGGCGACGCTCTGATCGACCGCGCGGCCTGGCCCTGAGCGGGGCCGGGCCGCGCGCCACTCCGCCACCGGCCGATCGCTTGGCCGGTGGCTTCACGCTAATATGGCCTGCGTTGCAGGCTGCTGCGCCCTTCCCGTCTCTCCTGCAAATGTTCATCCGGGGTATCCGCGGTATCCACCTGATTGCCCTGCTCCAGCAGTCGCGCACTGCGTGAATGGGGGTGGCTTTCGCTGATCACCTGCTGTGAAAACGCGCCAAACGATAACAGTAAAAAGAGTAGTGCACTGGCCAGCCTGGCTTTCATAGTGAAACCTCAACGGAACGGGTAGCGCTATGCTGCCTGAAGGCTTTTCATTTTCTGTCAGTGACAGGCAAAGTTATGTGGTGAGCGGGAACAAGCCGCAACCGGTTTAACCGCCGTTCAGCCACCGCCACGATTAATGCAGACGGCGCACCTTCAGCGCCGTGGACCAGAGCGATCGCTGACAGCGCGGGCAGGTCGCCTGCTGCTGCTCGTCAAGCGGCTGGGTCTGGCCACAGTGGGTACAGGCGTAAAGCCCGCTCACCGGCGCGTGGCGAAACACCGGCCGGTGCTCTGGCGGCAACACGCTTAATCCGGCGCGCATCTCCGTGTCATCATAAAAGTAGAGGCTGAGCTGACCATCCACCTCCACCAGCGCCAGCCGGAGCTGGCCCAGATGCTCTACTCCGCTCTGACGCAACTCCATATAGAACTCATCTTCAGAAATATTCAGCTGATCCAGACTCTCCAGCACATACAGCCCCTCTTTGATCAGGGTGATCACGTCGCCCTGAATAAAGCGGGAGAAGCGCGAACTGTGCGCCGTCAGCCAGGTGGTCATGCGATAGAGCGCCAGCAGCACCACAAACACCATGATAACCGGCAGCACCGGCACGTCATCATAGAAGGTGACGTCACCGGAGGCGGAGCCGAGCGTCAGGATCACCACCAGCTCAAACAGTGAGAGCTGCCGCACCCCGCGCCGCCCTGAGACTTTCAGAAAGGTAAACACCACCAGCCAGGCGATAGTGACCCGCGCCATCACTTCGAACAGAAAGGTGATGGGTTGATCGTTAAGTAAGAAACGGTGCCAGTCGAATGAGAACATAGCCTACCAAACATCCTGTCATAGAGGGGACGCCGCCCCGGTAACGGCCCGCAGATTGCAGGCCAGTGAAAAATAGATCCTGGCGCTCGCCGCTAAAAAGGCAAGCGAAGCAGTGATGCTGAGAGTGGGTAGTCTGACCTGGCTGCATGTCGAGGAAAAGGTTCACAAAGCTGAAAATCACGCGCTGCCGGCTCACGTTTCGCTTATTTCAGTGCAGAGAAAAAACGGTGCGGAATTTTCCTGTTTTTATCGGATCATTTTATGCCGCTGCGCTTTTTCTTTTTACATCAATAAATTGCGAAACGTTATTACCCACCTATACTTTCCAGTAAGTCTTCCAGAAATGACGATAACGTCACGGGAACTCAGCCTTTTTTCCTGCCGATAGCGCCCATCTGCTATCTCACTCGTCGATTACCCGACAGGACCTGACGCCTGCTTTTCAGTGTCCGTCGCATCTGGCAGGGATTGCCCATCAGTGTCAGTTAAGAGTGGCCTGATCCGCCAGTCTGTTTTGCATACCAAAAAACGCCCTGACCCGTTTCACCACGGCTCGTCAGCGGGAAGCGTGTTGCTTTTTTTCGGGGGATGCCATGACGCCATTTTCCAGTTTCTGGCAGGCGGGCTACGAAGGGGCCGACCATATCAATCCGGCGGGCGTTGCGCTGTCGATGAACGACCTGAATCAGCATCAGACGCGGCTGGCGCAGGATTACGCCGCTCTGGCCCCGTTCGGGATGCGTACGGTACGCGAGAGCGTCGGCTGGCGGCTATGTGAACGCGATGGCCGCTATGACTTCTCGACGGTCGCGGCCCGGATGCAGGCGGCACAGCAACAGGGCATCCAGCTGAGCTGGACCTTCTGCCACTACGGCTGGCCCGCGGGCCTCAGCCTGTTTGATGAGGAGTTTGTCAGCCGTTTCGCCGCCTTTTGCGGCGCGCTGGCCCGCTTTCTGGCTCCCTGGTATTCGCAGCCGCCGGTCTACTCCCCGATGAATGAGATCTCCTTTGTCAGCTGGGGCATCTCGGTCGGGCTGTTTCCCTGTCGGGCGGTGCCGCAACCGGATGTGGCGGATGCGGCCAAGCAGCAGCTGGTGCGCGCCACCCTGGCGGCCTGCGATGCGATCTGGCAGGCCGATCCGCGGGCGCGTCTCCTGCACTGCGATCCGCTGATCCATATCGCGCCCGATCCCGCCGATCCCGCCAGCGATGCGCTGGCGCAGGCGATGAGCGACACCCAGTATCAGGCGTGGGACATGCTGAGCGGCCGGCGTCACCCGGAGCTGGGCGGCGCACCGCGTTACCTCGATCTGGTTGGCGTCAACTATTACCACGACAACCAGTGGGAGCAGGGCTCGAACCGGCGGCTCAGCTGGCACCTGGGCGACCAGCGTCGCCTGCCGCTGCACCAGATGCTGGAGCGGGTCTGGCAGCGCTATCAGCGCCCGCTGCTGCTGGCCGAGACCAGCCACGTCGGCAGCGGACGGGGTGCCTGGATCGGCGAGATCGGTGCCCAGGTCGCCCAGGCGCAGCTCGCCGGTGTGCCGCTGCTCGGCATCTGCCTCTACCCGATCGTCGATCGCCCGTTGTGGGAGGAGACCACCTTCTGGACCCGCAGCGGCTTATGGGATCTCGATCGGCTGGGAGCCGATCCCTGTGCCCGCCAGTTACAGCAGCCTTATGCCAACGCATTACGCCAGGCGCAGCGATCGTTGCAGCGTTTTTACCCCCAACCACGGCCTTGTCAGGAGTCCGCTATGAATTCACCTGTTCTGATTGTTTTTAGCCATTTACGCTGGGGATTTGTGTTTCAGCGCCCGCAGCAGTTACTGACACGCCTGGCGCAGCACTACCGGGTGCTCTTCGTGGAGGAGCCGGTCTGGCAGGCGGGTCCGCCGGGCCTGCACCAGAGTTCGCCCGCGGCCAACATCACGGTGATCCAGCCCCACACCGACATCGAGGCACCCGGCTTTCACGACAGCCAGATCGCTCCGCTGCAACTGCTGCTGGCTCCACTGCTGGCGGAGGATGAACAGCCGCTGGTCTGGTTCTATACCCCGATGGCGCTGCCGCTGCTGACGCCGTTTACGCCACGGCTGGTGATCTACGACTGCATGGATGAGCTTTCCGCCTTCCATAACGCGCCGCGCCAGCTGCAACAGCGCGAATCGGCACTGATGAGCCGCGCCGATCTGGTGTTTACCGGCGGCTCCAGCCTGTATGAGGCGAAGCGCGATAAGCATCCGCAGGTCCACTGTTTCCCCAGCAGCGTCGATGCCATCCATTTTGAGCAGGCGCGCGATCGCAGCAACCATCATCCATTGCAGGATGCGATCCCGGCGCAGCGCCTCGGCTACTATGGCGTGCTGGATGAGCGCATCGATCTGCCGCTGATTGCGGCGCTGGCGGACAGCCATCCCGAATGGCAGATCATCATGGTCGGGCCGGTGGTAAAAATCGATCCCGCCACTCTGCCGCAGCGCGACAACATTCACTGGCTCGGCCAGCAGCCCTATCAGGCGCTGCCGCAGTTCCTGGCGGGCTGGGACGTCTGCCTGATGCCGTTCGCCATCAACGCCTCGACCCGCTTTATCTCCCCGACCAAAGTGCTGGAGTATATGGCGGCACAGCTGCCGATTGTCAGTACCGCCATTGTCGATGTGGCGCGCCACTACGCCGATGAGGTCGCCGTGGCACAGACCCAGGCGGAGTTTATCGCCGCCTGTGAACAGGCGATGACGATGAGCGCCGCGGAACGGCTGGCGCTGGCGGGCCGGATGCAGGCGAAAGTGGACGCCACCTCGTGGGATCGCACCGCAGAGCAGATAGCGCAGCTGATCGGGCAGGCCCTGACGCAGCCGCAGCCCGCTGCGCCACTGGCACGCACCCCCGCCGGTCCGCAGGCGAAAGTGACGCGCCTGACCGCGGCGATGCTGGAGAGCGACGCGGTGCCCTGTCTGATTATCGGGGCCGGTCCCACCGGCCTGAGCGCCGGGTATCACTATGGCGAAGGCGCGGTCCTGCTGGAGAAAAACGCCACCCCCGGCGGCTGGTGCCGCTCGATCGACGATCGGGGGTTCACCTTTGACTACGCCGGTCACATCATGTTTTCGCAGGACCCTTACGTGTTGCAGCTCTATGAGATGCTGCTCGGCGACAACCTGCACTGGCAGGCGCGGGAAGCCTGGGTCTACAGCGATGGCGTCTATACCCGCTATCCGTTTCAGTCAGCGCTGCACGGTCTGCCGGTCGAGGTGGTGAAAGAGTGCGTACTGGGGGCGATTGAGGCGCGTTATGGCGAAACCGCCGCGCCTGCGGTGCCGCTGGATCGGGCGCGGGCACGGCGTGACTGCTGCGCGGACGGGGCGATCCCCGATGAGAGCAGCAGCGTCGGCGAAGTGGACGGCGGGGAGGATTTTCACCACTTCATTATGCGCACCTGGGGTAAAGGCATCGCGCGACACTTCGCCCTGCCCTACAACCAGAAACTGTGGAAAGTGCCGCTGACCGAAATGGAAACCTCCTGGCTCGGCGGACGGGTGCCGCTGCCCGATCTGGCGCAGATTATCGATGGCGCGCTGCAACCGCTGGCCAAGCCGGTCGGCCCTAACGCCCGCTTCGGCTATCCGCTGCGCGGCGGCTTCCAGGCGCTGATGTCCGGCTTTCTGCCGCACCTGAAGTGCACGCTGGAGACCGGGGCCAGCCTGACCCGCCTCTACCCGCAGGCGCACGTCGCGCTGCTGGCGGATGGCCGCCACTATCGCTATGAGCAGCTGATCAGCACCATGCCGCTGCCGGAGCTGATTAAACTGATGGGGGATGAGGTGCCGGAGAGTGTTCAGCGGGCGGCGGCGCAGTTGCAGTTTGTGTCGGTGCGCTGCGTGAATCTCGGCATCGGCCGGGCTGACCTGACCGAAAAACACTGGATCTACTACCCTGGCGATACCCTGTTCCATCGCATCTTTGTGCAGGGCAACGCCAGCCCGCACTGTAATCCGCCGGGCGGTTTTGGCTTAACCTGCGAGATCACCTATAACGCGGCGCATCCGCTGCCGCTGGAGGGCGATGCGCTGATTGAACGCTGCCGCCAGGATTGCATCCGGGTCGGTATGATCCGCGCCGACGATGCGCTGCTCTGCGCCTCAGAGGTCGATATGCCCTACGCCTACGTGGTCTATGACCATGCGCGCAGCGACAATGTGACGCTGATCCGCCAGTGGCTGCTGACCCAGGATATTCATCTGTCAGGCCGCTACAGCGAGTGGGAATATTACAACTCCGATCACGCTTTCCTCGCCGGTAAGCGCGTGGCTGAAAGCGTCAGGTTGCAGCATGTGATCGAACGGACCCGCGGCTAACGCACCGCAGCCAGCGAGGTCACACGCTGGCTGCACTTCGCCGCTTTCAGCGACTGGAGCTGATTCAGTCGCTTCTCCGCTTTCTGGCTGGCGTTGTATTTCGCGATACCGTTGCCCAGCCCGAAATCGCCGACAAAGCCCAGCACGGTCAGCGCATCAAACTGGCCGGTCTGCTCGATGTCACTCTGCACGCTGTGCGCTTTACCCAGCTCCTGATCCAGCCTGCTGCAATCCAGCTTCGCAGACTCTTCCGCTGTCACCGCCGTCGCCTGCGGATAGTGCTTGGTGGCACAGCCTGTTAACGCCAGCGTCAGCAGCATCACTAAACCGATCGGTTTGCCCATTTTTCCTCGCCTGCCTTCGCCGCTCTTCACACTGTTATCGGCAGCATTAACCGGGATCATGAGTCTCTGACCTACCATTAATGGTCGAAACCGCTACGCTAAGGTAGGATTCAGCGCGCTGCGATCAGCAGCAGCGCGTGCCCCACCGGAAGTCGCGCAGCGAGCGGGCGAACCCCGTTCCCGCTTTCTGCCAGACCTTTCAGCGAGTTAGCCGACATGATGCGGCCAGCGATCGCGTTAAAAAAATAAAAGTCTGACGGTGAATCGGTGGTACGGCAGCAGCATTTGCGCCGCCAGCCACGGAGAACACGCGGTTCAGGTTTACCAGAGTACGTTTCAGATGAGGTTTTTCCATGCGTTTTAAAGGATTGAACATCGGGTTTTTCATTTTGATTCTGGCAATCGCCACCGTCGCCTTTTTTGAGGTGCTTTCCCCCTATTTCTCGCCCATTTTATGGGCGGCGATTCTGGCGGTGATTTTCCATCCGCTAAAGAGTTACCTGCGCACCCGGCTGGGTGAACGCAACGGCCTTGCTGCCCTGCTGACCCTGCTCTGTATCTGTCTGATTGTTTTCACCCCGCTGGCGATCATCGCGTCGTCGCTGGTGGTGGAGACCAACGCGGTTTATCACAAGTTACAGACCAACTCGGCGCAGTTCCCGGCGGTGTTCGCCGATCTGTTGCAGCATCTGCCGCGCTGGGCCAAACACTATCTGGCTGAAAATAATCTGGATAACGCGGAGCAGATCCAGCAGAAGCTGTCGTCGTTTGCCCTCAAAGGCGGCCAGTATCTGGCGGGCAGCGCCTTTATGATTGGCAAAGGCACCTTCAGCTTTACCCTCGGCTTTGGTGTGATGCTCTACCTGCTCTTCTTCCTGCTGAAAGATGGCTCTTATCTGCTGCATCTGATGCTGGAAGCACTGCCGCTGTCGACCTACGTCAAGCATCACCTGATGGTGAAGTTTGCCGCCGTGGCGCGCGCCACGGTAAAAGGCACCGTGGTGGTGGGGATCGTTCAGGGTATTCTCGGCGGCCTGGCGTTCTGGTTTACCGGCATTGATGGCAGCCTGCTGTGGGGCGCGTTGATGGCCTTCCTGTCGCTGATCCCGGCGGTCGGTTCCGCCATTATCTGGGTGCCCGCGGCGATCTTCTTCTTCGCCACCGGTGCGCTGTGGAAAGGGCTGTTCCTGGTCGGTTTCTTTGTGGTGATTGTTGGCCTGGTGGACAACATTCTGCGTCCGCTGCTGGTGGGTAAAGATACCAAGATGCCTGACTATCTGATCCTGATTGCCACCCTGGGCGGCATGGAGATCTACGGCATTAACGGTTTTGTTATTGGTCCGGTGATCGCCGCGCTATTTATCGCCTGCTGGAACCTGCTCTCCGGCCGCGATAACCGCGAGAACATCGAAGAGATCGATGAAGAGGTGATCGAAGAGGGCAAGAAACAGTCCGACACCGCAGCGGAAGCCGCGGCTGAAGCGGCCGCTGCGGCTGCGGATGCCGCCGCCGAAGCGGAAGCCAAAGTCTCGGCGTTAGCCGAAGAGGAGAAAACAGCGACGGCGAACCGGTCGTAAGCCTGCGCTGCCCATAAAAAAACCCACCTGACGGTGGGTTTTTTCTGAGCGACAGAAAAGGGTCGCGAATCAGTTGGTCGCTTTGTTTTTCAGCTCTTCAGCACCCTGCTTGGTTTTATCCCAGCCTTTCTCGGTGCCTTCTTTGGTTTTGTGCCAGCCCTTCTGAGCCCCTTCGCTCATTTTGCTGGTCGTCGAATTGCTTTTGCCTTCGGCGGCATGCTCAGACTTCAGCTTCAGCTCTTCGCCCTGATGCTGAGTCTTGTGCAGTTTCTCTTTAGCCGTGTCAGCGCCTTTGTGCGCTTCTGCAACGGTGTTGTCTGTGGTGGTAGCAGCAAATACCGGCGAGGCCAGCAAAATAGCAGACAGTGCAATAATTGTTTTCTTCATAATTCCCTCTGTAATGGCTCGTTGCCGTGTCAGGTTTTCATCCTGGCATAGCGTTGCCAGGAAAGATTTAAGAATAAACCAGGAATGGAAAAGGGCCAGTTTTCACCAGAAAAAGTCGATAGCGCGCGTTTTTCACCCGCTACCACAGCGTCAGCTGCGGATCGTCATCCGGTTGCGGTTTGCTGCGGATAACGCGCGCCGGCGGTGCTGGCTGCTGCATCTGGCCGCTGATCCACTGCATCAGCACCCCGACCACATACGCCTGCTGCTCCGCGCTCAGCGGCTGATGTTGGGCAATCTGATGCCACTGACTCAGGCAGCCGCGACAGCAGGTGGCGGTGGCGTGCTGGGCGATAAAGACCGGATGACCGCGCATCGGCGTCTGTTTGCCATCATTCGGCGGCTCGGCCGGTGCCAGTCGTCGGGCAATCAGCTCTGCGGCGTGCTGGCGTAACAGCGATTCCCCTTTGCTGTGCGCCATCTCATACTCGGCGCGCCCCAGCCGAAAGCGCTGGCGAAACGGCGAACGGGCCAGTCGGCTAAAGAGATCGTCAGCGTTGTTTATCACTCGCCCCGTCCTCACTCATATTTGCGCCCCGCCAGATAGCGCACCCCCTGCGCACCAAACACCTCGCGATGCAGCTCGTTAGCCTGGAGGTGAAACGTCTCGCCGGGATGATAGGTGGTGTCACCCTGTTCCGTGCTGATGGTCATATCGCCGCTGATAATCAGTGCCAGCGCTTCAAAGGGGTGGAGATGATTATCGAGCTGGGTCGCAGGCGCACGCTCCACCAGCACCGGCTCGGCAAAACCCTGTTCAGCTAATAATTTTCTGAATTCGTGTTCTGTCATTACAACTCCTCGATGTGGACCTGATCCTAAGCAGTGTAGACGATCTTTATCACCCGCTATCGCCATCCGTGCTGCATCTGACGTGACGCAGCGGATGCCACGCAACAGAGAGGGATGGGCTAAGCCCCAGAGGAAGTCGCGGTGGTAGGGTCATGCGGGAGGATAGCAGAGAGGCGGTGACTCTCCGCATTGGCGGTTAAGCCAGCAGGATCGCTGGCCTGCCGCTGAGAGATTAATGTCCGGTGCGGTTCTTTTCAGCCAGCGCGATATGTTCATTGAGATTGCCGACCAGCTCTTTCGCCATCTCGATGGTCAGACCGAAAAAGCGCGTCTCCTGTAAGCGTTGCTCCTGCGGCGCCTGGGGGTCGACGTAGCCGAATTGCAGCACCAGTGCCTGATGGCCACTTAGCGGACCAATGTGCCAGCCGGTGACCGGGTAGAAGGTAAAACGATTAAATTCATTCACTTTAAACCTGACTGTGAAAGCATAACGCTGATTGGGAGTCAGGCCAGCTCTGATGATAAAACGTGAGTGGAACCTTGAGTCTGGACTAAATCCTCAGGATTACAAGGGAAACGGCAGGCTCAGCGCGGCGGCAGACCGCTTCAGCACAACGTTTTTCACGCGGTCGTGACCGCGGTCAGCAGCGTGCTTCAGGCGCTATTTTTCCGGGCGCGGAATAATTGAGATATGGCCGTTGACCTCCAGCACCGCATATTTGATCTGATCAAAGCGCTCCAGCCCCTGGCCCGATCGCGCTGCCTCCAGCACATCGTCGGGGCTGATGCCGGACATCTTCATGCGTTCGGTCAGCAGATTGCCATTTTCCACCAGGATCACCGGGCCGCCATCGATCGCCTGTTCCACCACTGGAAAGCGGCTTTTCAGCTTGCCCAGCACAATATCAATCGTGACCAGCGTGATGATGGTCAGCGCCGCGCCGGTGACGGAAAAATCATCGCCCAGCAGCGCCTGCTGAGTCGCTTCGCTGATGATCAGCAGCAGGATCAGATCAAAAGAGGTCATCTGTAACAGCGTGCGTCTGCCAGCGATTTTAAACACCACCATCAGCACCAGGTAAATCGCTGCGGCACGTAATACCGTTTCCATAGAGCGCCTCGGTCAGGGATAGATCCATTGGGTAAAACGGGCCGGAGGATGGTCGCCGCTACTGACGCTGACCGCCACCCGCCCCGGATTGCGGGGTTGCAGACCCAGCCAGATCGCGTGATCCGGGCCGCTATCCTGTGACGAGAAGGTCAGCCGCAGATCGTGCCCCATCGTCACCGCCTCCAGCGGCTGCGGTTGCAGCGTCTGAATTTGCAGGTTCTCCAGCGCGCCATTGCCAAGCGTGACGCTAAAACGCGCAGCCGGCGGCGATTTAATACGGATAGTCATGTCCATATTGCTCTCGACCCGGCCAAAACGTTCATATTCCACCTGAATCGCGCCGTCCGGCGACCGGGCGCTGCCGTTACTCAGCACCCCTTTCGAAAAGAGTCCACATGCGCCCAGGATCACCACCATGATGAGCAGATACTCGCCGACGCGCTGAATCAGCCATTCGCGGCGTATCCAGCGAATATCGTCTTTAATCGGCCGATCCCGACCGCTGCCAGGTTCTTTTTTCATTGCGGCATTATCCTCTGTCAGCACCACTGACCCGACTGCACCCTGCCTGAAGCATAGCTGACCGCCGCTTATTTACCGCGCCGTTCAATCCAGAACGACCAGCTGTGATAAAGCAGTGTCAGCGGCATCGCGATTGCCGCCCCCACCAGCACAAAGCCCTGCGTCACCGGCGGCGACGCGCTCTGGCTGATAGCGAACTGGTACGGCACTAACCAGGGATAGAGGCCGCACAGCAAACCGCTAAAAACCGCGGCGATCAGCAGCAGCGTCACTATCAGTTGTAACAGCGGCCGGGCGCGCCAGAGCGCCAGCGGCAGCAGGATCCACAGGCTGACGATCGCCACACCCGCCACCTTGCCCAGCGGTCGCTGCCAGCTCTGCTGCCAGATTTCCGCGTTCAGATAGAGTTCCGCCAGAAAAATCAGCAGCGCCAGCAGCCACCAGAGCCAGCTCTGCATTTCCGCCAGCGGCTGAACCCGGTCGCCAATGCGCCAGCCGATCCAGCAGCAGGCCAGCAGGGAGTAAACCGCCATCAAGCCTGCGCCGCTGATCAGCGGAACCAGACTCAGCCCATCGGGCAGGCCGGTTTGCGGCTGGGCGCTGATGATCATCCCCGCGCACCAGCCCTGAAGAAAGGTCGCCAGCGCCGAGCTGCTGGCCATCACCCGGTCCAGCCAGTGGCGTAACCGGCTGCTGCTCTGGGCGCGATATTCCAGCGCCATCGCCCGCACCACCAGCGCCAGTAACATGATAAACAGCGGCGCGCTCAGCTCACTCAGCAGCATGCTGTAGACCGGCGGGAACAGCGCCAGCAAACCGCCCGCGGCCAGCACCAGCCAGGTCTCATTGGCATCCCAGACCGGCAGAATGCTGTGGGTCATCAGCTCGCGCTGTTGATCCTCGTGAAACCAGAAAAACAGTATTCCCACGCCGAGGTCAGTACCATCCAGCAGCAGGTAGAGCAGCAGAGAGAAGCAGATAATCAGCGCAGAGAGATCGGCCATAGCGGACTCCTAATGGGGCGTTTTCAGCGCTATCACCACCGGTTTGCCCGACGGCAATTCAGCCTTAATCCGCCGCAGCAGATAGTGCAGGCCGAGGGCAAAGACCAGGCCGTAAATGATCAGCACCGCGATAAAAATGGTGAGCGTGCTGCTCAGCGCCAGCGGTGAGACACTTTGCGCCGTCCGCAGCATGCCGTAGACCGTCCAGGGCTGACGCCCCACTTCAGTCACTACCCAGCCTGACAGCAGCGCGACAAAGCCCGCGGGTGAGATCCACGCCAGCCAGCGTAGCAGACGCCCTGACACCATCAGCCGTCCGCGCCAGCGCTGCACGTTAGCCACCAGCGTGGTGAGCAGGATAAGCAGCCCCATCCCCACCATCAGGCGAAAGGCGAAAAAAACCGGCAGCACCGGCGGGATCGCGTCGGCCGGGAATTCGCTCAGGCTTTTAATGTGCCCGGAGAGGTTGTGCCGCAGATAGAGCGAGCCGAGATCGGGCAGGCTGATCTCCAGATGGTTACGCTGCGCCTGCTGATCCGGCAGCGCAAACAGCCGCAGCGGTTCGCCCTCGCCCGGCGCAGGCGGATGCCAGCCCCCTTCGATCGCCGCCAGTTTCGCGGGCTGATAGTCGCGGGTGTTTTCACCCTGCAAATCCCCCACCAGGATCTGGACAGGAACCGCCACCAGCAGAAAGGTCAGCGCGCTGTTGAGCATCAGGCGCGAAGCGGCTTCCCCCTTAAAGTGGCGCAGTCGCCACGCCGCGACGCCGGTGATCATCACCGCCACCGCAATCAGCGAAGCCAGCACCATATGGCTGAAGCGCCACGGAAAGGAGGGAGCCAGTAAGATCGAGCGCCAGCTGTCGGCCAGAAAAGTCCCGTTGGCGTCGCGCGTGAAACCGACCGGCGTCTGCATCCAGGAGTTGGCGGCGAGGATCCAGAAGGCGCTGAGCAGCGCCCCGACCGCCACCAGACAGGTGACGGCGAAATGGACGCCAGGCCGGATTTTATTAAAACCGAACAGCATCACGCCGGTCAGGGCGGATTCCAGAAAAAAGGCGATCAGCACCTCATAAAACATCAGCGGCCCGATGACCCCACCAACCTGATGGGAAAAGCGCGCCCAGTGGGTGCCGAACTGGAACTCCATCACCACCCCGGAGACTGCGCCTATCGCCACCGTAAGGGAGAAAATGGTCAGCCAGAAGTGCAGCGCGTCGCGGGCGGCCTGCTGTTTGCCCCACAGCCAGCGCGCCTCGAACCAGACCAGGAAAGGGGCCAGCCCCAGCGTCAGAGCCGCGAGCGTGATATGCATGCCCATGGTCAGCGCAAACTGCGTGCGGGCGAGGGTTAATACCCAGTCGCTCTCATTCACCATCAGCGCCGCTCTCCACATCCCGCGCAGGGCTAAACCGGCTCACCGCCGGGGTAAATAAGCGCGGAGCGTTAATAGATTCACTCATCTCAGTTTCCCCCGGATATAAAGATGTTCTTCTGTCGCAGCCTGTTAAAATGATTTTTTCGCAGAGGGTGCGCTTATTGCGCCCGATAATCAGCGTAGCGAACAAATAAAAAATCGGCCAGCGAGGATTGTGACAGTTAAATACGCCGTACCGCTTTAGCCGCTCTGTTTATTTCAGTACCGGGTGGCTCAGCCAGTGAAAAAAGTTATTTCCCGCGCGACCTATCGCTGCGCTTAAAAACAGCGCCGCGCAGCGGCAGAATAAGCGCACCCGCCGCCGGGGAATATTAAAGCCAGCCCGAACGCCGTAATTTCGCCCAGAGTCCGCCGCAGGCCAGCAGGGTAAAACCTAACGCCGCCGGATAGCCATAGAGCGTCTTCAGCTCAGGCATATGTTCAAAGTTCATGCCATACATGCTGAACACCACGGTCGGGATCACCAGAATCGCCCCCCAGCCCGCCAGCTTTTTCACCACCTCGTTCTGCTGCACCGTTACCAGCGCCAGATTGACCTGCATGGCACTGGTCAGCATCTCACGCATATCTTCAGCGTCCGTCACCACATGGCGCGCGTGGTCCTGCACGTCGCGAATATAGGCGCGCAGCGGACGGGGGATCAGATCTTCATGCAGGTGAATCAGCTGATTGCAAATCTCCTCCAGCGGCAGCGCCGCGTTGCGCAGCGTCAGCAGCTGACGCCGCACCTGATAAACAGTCTGCACCGACTTGCGGTCAAACTCGCTGGTGAACAGGTTATCCTCCATCTGCCCGACCCGCTCATTCAGCGCAGCAGAGAGTGCGGCGTAGCGGTCCACAATAAAATCGAGCAGGCAGTAGAGCGGATACCCGGGGCCGAACTTCAGCAGCGCCGGGTTTTCCGACGCCCGCTGACGCACCGGGGTATAGCTTTCCGATGCGCCGTGGCGGATGGTGATCAGGAAGTTTTTCCCGACAAAGAAGTGGGTTTCACCCAGCTCACAGCTGTTGTCGGCGGCGCGCACCGTCTTTACCACGATAAACAGCGACTCGCCATAATGTTCAATTTTCGGTCGCTGATGGGCGGTGAGCGCATCCTCGACCGCCAGTTCGTGCAGCCCGAACTCCTGTTTGATTTTCGCCATAAAATCAGCGTCCGGCTGCCACAGGCCGAGCCAGATAAACGCCTCCGGCTCCTTAATCACTTCACTAATGTCTTCGACATCCACCTCAACGCCCGCGCATCCCGGACGGTAGACCCTGCTGCTCACAATCATCTTTTACATTCCCGTGGTGACATAAGATGCAGCTTAGCCAATGGCAGCCCGCTAACCGGATAAAAACCGTAAGGATTTGCTGCAATGCGACCGTTCAGGTGGAGAAGGCTTTCCGCCCTGACTGCTGGGGCGGCTATGGGCGGCGCACGGGTTATGACAGGTCATGCAGTGCTTTACCGAGCGGCGCGCCCAGCCTGAAGTCGCTGAAGCCGATCGCCAGCCCTTCACGCTCCGGGGAGCAGCCCATCACCCCGACAAAGCGCCGCGCGCCGCCGGGCCACGGGCAGAGCCGCAACAGCGGCCAGCTCAGCCCATCGCTGGAGTACTGAATTCTCAGCACCGCCTTTTCCAGCGTGGCGCGCAGCCAGAACTGGCGCGCATCGCCGGGAAACACCCCGGTAGACCAGTCGGAGTACTCACGTGTCACCACGCTGCCGATGGCGGGCTGATTATCATTGAGCTCAATGCCCGCCTTAACCCAGTGCGTCTCATCATCCTGGATAAACAGCCCTGCCTGGTCATAGAGCGCCTGGAACTCCGCCCTCACCTGCACCTGAACGGTAAAGTCATGCTCCACCATAAAACCAAAAGCGTGGCCGCTGTGTCGTTCGAAGCCATACCAGGTGCGCTGCCAGAAGTCGCTGTTAAGCGCGGTTTCAAACTGGAGCGTATCGCCCTCAAGGCGGTGAACCGGCGGCTGGTTAATCCAGATACCGCCTTCGCTAATGATCGAACTGACTGCTCTCATACAGGCTCCTTTTCGGAAAGATAGGCTCAGCCGGTCGCCTGAGTCTGAACGCCCTGGCGTGAAGTGATAATCATAGCCGTTACCGGATGAGGAAAGGATGGGGCTGTGCTGCGGCAGGGCCTGAAGCAGCGTTTGCTTTAAGAGTGAATAACCGGGCGTGGAGTGCGGTATGAGCTGTGACGGTCTAATCCGGTCCAGCGCAAAATATAATTCCGGGCAGACCGGAAAATTAAATATTTCATTTTGTTAATATCTGGCGAAAACGATTTTTAACGTCCAGGCTTAATCTGTCTGAGGGCAACTGACCTCATCAAACAGAAATCATCAACGATAAGGATTAAGTGACCATGGTAGATAAATCAGAAATTTTAGATCACGCGCAGGTTGTTGATGTGAACGGCGAACATGTCGGTATCGTTGACCATTTCGAAGGCAACGATGAGATCAAACTGGCGAAAAGCGACCCGGAAGCGGGTGGCAAACACCATATTATTCCTTTCAGCTGGGTAAAAGAGGTGGATGATAACAAAGTCATCCTCTCTAAAGAGAAAGCTGAGATTGAAAGCGAATGGCAATCTGCCTGATTGACTGGCCGTGGCTCACGCCACGGCTGTTTTTATCCGCACCTCAACGTCCTATCCCCTGATTTGCTCTCTGTACCTTCACCCTCTGTATCCCATCATTCCAGTCCTGTGCCTGCTGACCGCTATCGCTACTGAGTTACATTTTCAGCCTGCGACGCGGAGTGACAGCTGAACAGATCCGCTATCAACGGATAATTCTCTGAGTCAGGCAGTTCAAAGTGCCACCACTCGGTGGCGATGCCGGTGAATCCGCCTGCCAGCATAATGGCATTCAGCATCAGCCGGTTGCGCTGCGCCTGAATCGCCACTGCGGGATGATAGGGGTGAGAAAGCTCACTCATTTCATCAAAGCCGGTGCCCATATCCACTATCCTGCCCTGCTCATCAATCAGCGTAACGTCCAGCGCGGTGCCGCGACTGTGATTCGATCCGCGCGACAGCGGTGCCACATAGTCCTGATTCGGGCAGGCGCGCCACAGGATCGCCTGCGCTTCCGGCGGCCGGTAGGCGTCAAGGATCAGCAGCCGGTAACCCGCGACGCTGGCGATGTTGATAGATTCAGAGAGCGCCTGTGCCGCATCCGCATGCAGCAGGCAGTGCGCGCCACTGTAGATCGGCTGACCGGTCAGGTTATCCGCCGTGGCATATTTAAGGTCGATGGAGAGTTGCGGAAACGCGGCACGAATATCAATAAGAGAATGGCTTTCCATAAGGGGTAAGGCTCCTTCAGCTGGCTCGGTAGCGATATAAGAAGCCGTCATCATGACATTATGGCAGGGGTAAAAAAAGTATGAGGGTTGGGGTATTCGCGCGGCTCAGAAACAGAGCATCAGCATAGACCGCGAGGCTCATGCTCTGCACTCAGTCGCAGACAGGGAATTTCAGGTACCCGCTTCGACTGCGGTTTACCTGTCGTGACAGACTCCCACTCGCTTTCCATTCATAGTAAGAATGAGCTTTGCTAATTCAATATCGCCTTTGTGCAGACGATCAAACAGCGCGTCATGCAGAGCAGCGGTAAGGTAATCCACATTGGCGGGTGAAAAGAGATCAAAATGAATATTGTTTTCATTAAGCCTCTTATTCGCATCGCGCTCAGTCTGGTGAATCAGCGCAACCGTATCAGCAATAAGTTTGCGGGTATAAAAATCCAGCGTATCAGCAATAATCTTTTTTTCAGCTTCATTGTGGGCATCGTTCATCTCAGACTCCTCGGTTATCAGGTTAATGCCGTTGAATGCGCGACGGCAGGCGCCTCACAACTCGCCCCTTTTCAGTATAAAAGACTCTGCTCGTTCATGACTGAACACCTTTCTGTTATTCAGAAACCATGAGAAAAATTCAAAGTTATTACTTACATGCAACTTTCTCATAACCTTCCGTTTGTAATAACTGATATTCTGCTCCTTTATTTTCATGAAACGAGAGATCTCTTTAGGCTTCATTCCCGTCATAAGAAACCAGATGATGCATATCTCATGGCCATTAAGGACGATTGGATTACCGTCTGTGTTTATTACTCGCATAAAAATCCCGACGTATGATTACGCTATAACCCTTTATCAAAAAGGGTCTTTGCCTGAGCGCTGTAACAAGTAACCTCATAATAAGAAAATTTTCATAGCGGGCATCTTAAATTTTATTTACTTTAATAATCAAAGGAAAAAACATTAATATTCAATGCATTATATGAGTTAATGCTGTTTTCCTCATCAAACATGCCATCAGGAGATATCTTTATAAATGGCACAAAAACTTAAAAATTTTACATTTATCCAATTTATGG